>CAVRDQ010000130.1:0-46581 GCA_963719655.1 uncultured Acidobacteriota bacterium
TGTTATGTACGCCTGGTTCAGACTACGTGTTCCTTTCCGCCGCGAACTACCTAGTCATTTTCTCTCGATTGGCCGTGGGATCGCTCTGGTCTGTGCTGACCGGGCTGATCATGTCGGCCCAGGAGAGTGGGGCGAGCGGGGTGAAGTCGGCGCAGACGTAGCTGATGGTCTGTTCGGTGAAGGCGTCGTTGATGGAGTACACGGTGCCACCGGTGACGAACTCGACGCCGAGGAGGCGGCGGAAGCTGGCATAGCCGTACTCGTTGGAGAAGATGGCGGTGATGTTGAAAGGAGGAAGCTGATCGATCTTGGTGTAGGTCGTGTCCTTGCTCTTGTCGCGCAAGGCGAAGGCGGAAAGGAACTCGATCAGGACATCCTGCATGCCCTGGGTGAGCACCAGGGTTCCAGCTACGGTGCGGCGATATTTTGGCAGGTTCGGTGGTTTCGGTTAATCTTCTTGACAGATCGACGGTATTGCGTCGATACTACAATCGGCCATTTATCGGCCTGAACCGGGAGAGTCCCCTATGAAACAGAATCGCCGTCGTCGTCACCTTCGCCCCCGCCCCAGTCGCAGCCAGGTCAACCAGCAGATCGAGCGGGTACGCTCTGCCATCCAGCTCTTCCAGATGGAAGCCCTGCTGGAGATCCATAAGCCGCAGCCCAACCTTCCCCGCCTCCGCTTCCTTGATGCCGCGGTCGGCCAGATGAAGGATGAAGTGCTCGCCCTGGAGCAGATCTAATGAAGCGCGCCGCCCTTTACATGCGGGTATCCACCCTGGACCAGCACCCGGAGACTCAGCTCTACGACCTTCGGGGCCTGGCCAGCCAGCGCGGCTTCGAGATCGTTGAGGAGTATACCGACCGGATCAGCGGCGCCAAGGCGCGCCGCCCTGGTCTGGACCAGCTGCTGAAAGATGCCCGCCGCCGGCGCTTCGACGTCGTGCTGGTATGGGCATCGGACCGGATCGCGCGCTCCGTTCGTCACTTCCTGGAGGTGCTCGACGAACTGAACCATCTCGGCGTCGAGTTCGTCAGCTTCCGCGAGAACATCGACACCGGCGGCCCGCTGGGGCGGGCCATCATCGTCATCATCGGCGCCATCGCCGAGCTGGAGCGCAACCTTATTATCGAGCGCGTCCGGGCCGGCATGCGCAGGGCCAAGCTGGAAGGTCGGCACATCGGCCGCGCCCCGCTCGACTTCGATCGCCAGGCCGTGCTGCGTGACCGCGAGCATGGTATGAGCCTCACCGAGATCGCCAAGGCGCATCGCATCAGCCGGGCCACGGTCAGCCGGGTGATCAAGGAGGCCGGCGGGGCCACTAGCCCGAAAGGGTGCGTTCCAGCACTCCTCCAAACCCATGAAAACAGGCTGCCGGATTCGGCAGCCTGAGGTGGCCCATAAGGAGTGGGTTAAGAGACAAGAGGAGGGGACCGCCTTTCACTTTCTTCACTCCGGCTTGTTTTCGCTCCAGCCCAGGCTCGGTGTCCAGTATCGAGCGGTATTATTCGGCGACAACGACGGCATGAGGCACGGCAGCAGGAACCGGCGCAAGAACTCGCCAACCTCCATAAAGGAGGGTGCACTGTCTCGTGGGCCCAAGCGGCTGATGAATGCGTTCCATTGCTGCTTCTTCTGTGGATCGTCAAGGAACTCATCGGTAAGTGCAAAAGGCACGTTCTCGGGTAAATCTGTGCCGCGCCTTTGAAACGAAGCAATGATCGAACGACGCAAGCTTGCCATTTCGAATGTCCAGGTGCTGGCCATGAACCAGATGTCGTAGAAATCCTTCATCCGGCTATTTCGGATGTCGAGGGCAACCATGGCTTGGAACTTCTCAGCGATGGATGCGTCGCGCGGATAAGCGCGGATGACGGGCGCGCTCATCGGAAGCAGGACAGGGAAAGACGCAAGCTGCGGCTCCGGAAGAACGGCGTCGCCGAAGCCAATGTCGACCTGCATGGGTATCTGCGCCCCAGCAAGGATGGCGTCGAATTTTACGCGCACACCTTCGTACTCGTCGTTTTCCTTGATCTTTTCACCTTTGATTGACTTGGTGTCGAAGACAATTCCATCTTCATCTTGCCCTTCGCAGATTGCTCGTATCGTATTCTCTACGTCTGCAATGGCTGAGCTGCCTTGGCCAAGCATGTCCAGGTCCTTCGTGGGACGATGCGTCTGGCCGGTCCAGAGCGTGAATAGTGTAGCTCCCTTGATTGCGAACTTGTCGCGATACGGCGAACGACCGAGGCGGTACAGAAATCTCTCAATGGCATATCTGCCAAGAACACGCTGGTAGTCCTCCCCCTTTTCTTGAGCCAGGATGAGTAAACGAGCACGAACCGATGCCGCCGAATTCTGCTGTGGCTTCCGGGTCACAGGGCCTCCATGTAGGGGCGGATGACATTGCTCACCCGGCAGATCTTGGCGTAGTGATAAATTTCCTTAGTGGTCGCCTTCTTTTCGTGAAGGCAGTCCTTCAGTGCCTCGATTGCGACATCGAGGCCAATTTTATTGCGGAACTTGAAGCAGTCAGCAACGGTCTTTGCTGCGCAATAGACCTGCACCGAGACACCCTCAACCAGGTGTTTCTCGATGCCCGCGGTCAGCGAAGGCTCCGTGAGACGAACAACCCTGAGGGATGGCGACGCGACCTTCGGGGTTCTCGATCCCTTGCGTAGAGCGATCCAGACAGAGGATGGACTCTGTGTCGTGATTTGATGGAAAGCGAGCGCCGAGAGCAGGCACACAACTGCGCTTGGAACGAGCTTTGCTACCGCGGCATAGGAATGTCGCTCGGTAACCTCAGCATCCGGAATGACGTAGATTCCCCGCCCTGGCCGGTCGAGTTTGCCTTGGCGATAGAGGCGCAGAAGATATTCACGAGGAACACCGATGGCTTCGATGTCGCGGGGTCTTACGATTCCGTGTTGTCGTACATACTGAACTGCCTTCTGAAAGTGCGAGGCCATAATCGTCGTCCTAATACGCCATTACATTATTATATCTAATGGCATTATGCAACTCATGCCTTGCTGCCTATCTCTTTACCCTGAGTTTTGGAGACAGCGCAAGCGGCCCGATTTGGCCGCCAGTTTTGTTAGGGATGGAGAAGACGCGCTGCGATGGTTTGTAGACAGATTTGCATGAGATCTGCGACTGATTGCTGTCCCCGAAGGGTTCAGCGGACCTGCTCTTAACCCACTCCTTATGGGCCACCTCAGGCTGCCGAATCCGGCAGCCTGTTTTCATGGGTTTGGAGGAGTGCTGGAACGTACCCTTTCGGGCTAGTGACCCCGCCGGCCTCTTTGATCACCCGGCTGACCGTGGCCCGGCTGATGCGATGCGCCTTGGCGATCTCGGTGAGGCTCATACCATGCTCGCGGTCACGCAGCACGGCCTGGCGATCGAAGTCGAGCGGGGTGCGGCCGATGTGCCGACCTTCCAGCTTGGCCCTGCGCATGCCGGCCCGGACGCGCTCGATAATAAGGTTGCGCTCCAGCTCGGCGATGGCGCCGATGATGACGATGATGGCCCGCCCCAGCGGGCCGCCGGTGTCGATGTTCTCGCGGAAGCTGACGAACTCGACGCCCAGATGGTTCAGCTCGTCGAGCACCTCCAGAAAGTGACGAACGGAGCGCGCGATCCGATCCGACGCCCACACGAGCACGACGTCGAAGCGGCGGCGGCGGGCATCTTTCAGCAACTGGTCCAGACCAGGGCGGCGCGCCTTGGCGCCGCTGATCCGGTCGGCATACTCCTCGACGATCTCGAAGCCGCGCTGGCTGGCCAGGCCCCGGAGGTCGTAGAGCTGAGTCTCCGGGTGCTGGTCCAGAGTGGATACCCGCATGTAAAGGGCGGCGCGCTTCACTAGATCTGCTCCAGGGCGAGTACTTCATCCTTCATCTGGCCGACCGCGGCATCGAGGAAGCGGAGGCGGGGAAGGTCGGGCTGCGGCTTATGAATCTCCAGCAGGGCTTCCATCTGGAAGAGCTGGATGGCGGTGCGTACCCGCTCGATCTGCTGGTTGACCTGGCTGCGGCTGGGGCGGGGGCGAAGGTGACGACGACGGCGATTCTGTTTCATAGGGGACTCTCCCGGTTCAGGCCGATAAATGGCCGATTGTCGTATCGACGCAATACCGTCGATCTGTCAAGAAGATTAACCGAAGCCGCCCGGCGAACCAAAGCATGTCCCGATCGATCAGCTTCCTCCTTTCAACATCACCGCCATCTTCTCCAACGAGTACGGCTATGCCAGCTTCCGCCGCCTCCTCGGCGTCGAGTTCGTCACCGATGGCACCGTGTACTCCATCAACGATGCCTTCACCGAACAGACCATCAGCTACGTCTGCGCCGACTTCACCCCGCTCGCCCCGCTCTCCTGGGCCGACATGATCAGCCCGGTCAGCACAGACCAGAGCGATCCCACGGCCAGTCGAGAGAAAATGACTAGGTAATTCGCGGCGAACAGGAAAAATCGTCTTCGCGCGGGCGGGGAGGCCGGCACCGAGGGCCGGGGCAGCTGGGTGCACTCGCTTTTTACGGAATATTACTCAGTGATAACTAGAGACCGTAAGGTGTAATCGCGATGGCTGGGAGAGTGTGAAAACAGATCTTTTCACGGGGGAATGATCACTTACGCGACACTTTTTACAGCATGTTCCGAGGGGATGATCCAAGTAGTATAACGATTCCCGGCGTTTGATCCTGTTTTATGAAATTGGGCCCTCGAAAAGGGGGTCATTTTTGACAGGAAAAATATACTGTGTAGTAAATAGCTGTCACCCTGGAGGCCCGGGTGCTGGGTTCTGTCTGGATCAGGAGGCTTTAGGGAAGGCTCTCCTCCCAGTAGGGGGATGACTCCCTGGGGAGGTAGAGGGGTATTGGGGATTTGCAGGTAGGAGAGTAGAAGAGCTTTCCCATCGCCCCCGCCCCGCCGATCAGCCCAGCAGAAAACAGGCAAATCTAATACGTCTCAGTTGATACAGAATCTAAGGTCATGCCATATTGAGAAAATGATAGATAGCCCAGCATTAATCCGTGCAATACAAAAAGGGTGCGGGTCCACCGAAGTGAGCCCGCGCCCTTTCTATCTGTTGAGTATTCCTTAACTATTAGCGGCGAGGTGCTTCTTTCTCAGCTGGATGCGAAGCCGCCTGTGCGTGAGGGGCTTGCTGCTGGTGCTGTGCAGTCTGCTGGCGCGGTGCTTCCTGCTGGCGTGAAGCTTCCTTCTGGTGCTGTGCAGCCTGCTGACGCGGCTCGGGGCGTGGTGTGCTCTGCGCATGCGTCTCAGGGCGCTGGGTTTGCTGCTGATGAGGTGTGGCCTCAGAATGTGCGGATGTCGCCGGACGTGCGGTGCTCTGCTTAGTTGTTTCCCGAGGCTGCGCGTTTGTCTCCCGGGGCTGCGCCGTGGCATGTTGCGCCGGAATACTGCGCGCACTCTGGGTATGGGCGTTGCTCTCAGACTTTGCGGTGGCTTTGTTGGCCGCAGGAGCTTTGTTGGCTGCGGGACTGGCATGAGTCTGAGCAGCCTTATACGGCGCACCGGCCTGCTTGGCCGCCACTACTCCATGACCGCTTAGTTCGCCGGGCTTCGCCGTTGCAGCGATTGCCGGCCGGCCGTGATTCACCGATGCAAGCAGTGCATGATTACCGGCGGCAGCCTGCACGTGCGTTGCCTGTGATGCGGTAGGCTGCCTGTGTTGCTCGTGCGATACGGCCTCTTGCGCCTGCGTTGGGCGTGCCGAGATACCACCCCTGCCGCCGTTATAACTGACGTGGTTATACGATCTGCTGGAGGTCACAGTCTTGTTGTAGACGTTATGAATGTTGGTACCGCGAATGTTGTTGACCGAGCGGTTGTAGTTGAATGAGCCATGGTTCCAGTAGCCGCCCTGGTAACCGTTGCCGCCATAGCCATAGCCGTAGTTCACGCCGCCATAAAAGCCGACATGTTCACCCCAGTAACCGCCATACCAGATGTAAGCGTTATCACCCCAGCCCCAGTAGCCCGGGGTCCAGAGATAACCAACCTCCGGAGCCTCCACCCAGGTTCCCGGCACCCAGAAATAGCCGTCCTGCCCATAGGCCCAGTATCCAGGAGTCCAAATGTATCCATCCCCAGGGGCAACGGGCTGTTCGTACACAGGCAGAGCGGGCGGAGCCAGCGTAACCGACAAGCTGAACTGCGCAAACGAGACGGCCGATATGACCATAATCAATACTGTCAGCAATAACAAACGGAGGATACGCATATTGCATCACCTTGCCCGATCATCCTTCGGTTACCCGGTAGTGCGATGCTGCAGCGGGTTGCGCGGAGTGAAAGGCAATAAATCATGTAGGACTAGGATTCCACAGGCATGCGGGCGGCGCTGTTCAGTAGTGCTCACTTTGCTGGAATCTTCACATATGCCCTGCGGGATTGAGTCCACATGCAAGAAAGCGCGGGCCCAAGGTGCGGACCCGCGCCAATCGTGCTGCAATACGCTACTGCATGGTACCGGCAGTTATGGTCGTCGTGGTGCCAATGGCCTCGCCAGAGACGACAAGTTCCACTCTCCGGTTCTGCTGACGTCCCGCCGAATTCTCATTGGTTGCTACGGGCGACGTGTTGCCATAGCCTTCGGCGCTGACGGAAGTTCCGGCAACGCCCTGCTGCACCAGATAATCACGCACTGACCCGGCGCGATTATCTGATAATTTCTGGTTCATCTCGTCGCCACCCACATTATCCGTGTAGCCGCCGACTGCGATGTTGAGACCGGGGTAGGCCAGCAGGATTCCGGCTACCTTCGCCAACTTCTCCCTGGCACCGGACTTCAATGAATACTTACCAGTGTCAAACAACACATCGGACATGCTGACGATAAGTCCGCGAGCGCTGTCGCGTGTTTGCAAGATCAGGTTCAACTGCGCCGACAGCTTGGTGCGCAACGCGGACTTCTCCGCATCAGACTGCTGCTGTGCCGCCAGGCGAGAGGCTTCTGCATTTGCCTGGGAGGTGGCTAGTTCGGAGGCCGATGCCGCCCGGCTTGCCGCCAGCTGTGCCTTCGCCTCGGCCGTCGCGGACTGAGCATCCGTGGTTTCCGAACGAGCCGCGGCTGCATCGAACTCAGCCTGCGCCTTGGCATTCTGTGCAGTCAGTGTGTCGGATTCCGCCTGAGACTTGGCTGCCAGCGCAACGGCCGCATCGCTCTGGGCCTGGTTCCTCTGCTGAACCGCATTGTCTGCCTGCTGCTGCGCTGCCAACTGGGCGTCGACGGAGGCCTGACGCTCGTCTGCCCGGCGCTGTTTGTCGATCTCTTTTACGGCAATCTCACGCGCATCTTCGGCGGTCTGCACTGCCTCACGGGCAACTGCGATCAGTTGCTTGCGTTCGATGTGATTGCTGATCGCGAACTCATCCACCCGATTCATCAGTTGGACGGCGTGCTGGTAACTGCTGCTGGCGTACGTCTCGGCGCCCTCAGACTGCGCGATGCGCAAAGCATTGCGCGCTTCAAAGAACTCCAGCGGCAACTTCGCATTCAAAACCACAGGATCGAAGTTATATCCGGTGGGGATATAGCCCCCGCGCTCCATTAGTTCGTAATGTGCGTTCACCGTCTCAGCGGCGCCCTTGGTGTTGTCACGAAGTACGTTTTCAAGCACAACTACATTGCTCGGCTGTCGGACCGCATAATAGGGCTCGGCTGTCACGATCAGGGCAAACGCCTGCAGGTCGGTGGCGACTTCCACCTTGCTGCGGTTGTTATCGCCTACCAGCACTTCGCCAAGGTTTTCTGCGCGCCCCTCGGGCGATACGGCCCAGAGGATGTAGGTCAGATATTCGTGGCCGAAGGATGTGGGGCTCTGCAGATTGCCAAACTCCGCGCGGATCTTGATGGATCCACGTTCACTTTCAACCTTTGCCTCACCGTTGGCGGAAGGCAGCAGGTCCGTGCCGACAAAGTCCACATGGGTTGATCCGCTGCGATGCTTGTAATTGACAGCCACAACGTCCCGGCTGATTATATTGACCCGGAAGCTGGGCGTGTGGCGATTGTGTTCCACCACGATGGTTTGTGTAGTTGTAGTGGTCTGGGCGAATGCGCCCAGGCTGATGGCAAGTCCGGCGGCTAACAGAAACTTTGTGTTCACAATAACTCTCCAGGCAGAGGACTGCCTTGTTACGCATTGTTTTGCGCTTTGTTGTTACGTTGCCCGTTTGTGTTGTGCAGATGCGGTTATGCACATGTCCTATTGATTGCGGCGCCATTTATGGCGTCACTCAACTTCCAATGTGGATGTTCGAAACGGAATGAAAGAGCCTGGTAATGTTCAGGATCCACAAAACAACTGCGATGATCACAACTGCGTTCAGGATTGACTTGATCGTTCGCTGCATGGGAATAAAGCGATTGATAAGCCAGAGAACGACACCTACAACAATCAGAATTTCAACAAGTTGAATCAGAGGCATGGTTTTGGCCTTTCATCCTGTAAGGACCGCAGCTCTCATTCGCGGAGATATGTGTCCCGAATCTACGGGGGCGTATCCTATCCGCCGATTGCGCCAACGGTGTGTGCGAATTGGGATGCCAGCGTTACTTGAGACTAAGAATGACAGGTGCGAGGGCTTCTGCCTGTGCTACATAGCTCACGCGCTTAGAATGCGGCTGCGCAGGAGCCATATCTGCGTTCCAAGGACGCAGACGCAAGCAGCAGATGCGAGATTAATGCAATTATGGCCCGCCGCTTAGCGACGGACCATAACCGTAATACAGCCAGTCAATTGGTTATTTCAGCAGGCTTCCCTGCTTGCGTGCCTTGTGGCCGGTTGTCTTGCCAGTCTTCTCGGTATCAAGCAGAGCCAAGGAATCCGACGCGTTAAACGGATACTCACGGATCGAGTTCTGAGGCTTCTGGCCAGAGCTACTCAGCGTGATATCCACGCGGCGATTGCTGGCCAGCACAATCGTGTTCAGGTGATTGAGCAGCTTCTGGCGTCTTCCGTGCTCAGCTCGGAATTGCGCTCTACTGCACTCCTGACTTCGACTTCGGTCAGCTGCTGCTGTTCGCCAAACGCCTCAGTCTTGATGCTGGCTTCCGGAACACCCTTCTCGACCAAAAAGCGCTTGGTGCGTTCCACGCGACGTTCCGTGAGGGCCTGGTTGTATTTCACCGTACCGCGAGGATCGGCATGTCCCTCCAGGGTCAGCTGGGCGTCAGGCTTGATTTGGAGATAGCCCCGGAAGTCGCTGGCGAGAGTGGTGAGCGTCGCCTCCTGACTGGGCAGAAGACCGCCATCAGGATTCTCGCGGGTAGGCTTGGCCGTTGCAAAGTAGATGCTGTGCAGGGCAAGTCGATTTTCCAAGGGAGTTGCTTCGGACTGAACCGGCACAGACGCCAACACGTTAACCGTGGTAGAGAAATTTGCCGTCAGCGGAGGGTTGTGATCGTCGCTTACATTGCAAGCCACGGTGATCGTTCCTGGTTGCGTACCGTTGGTGCTCAATACGGCCGATACGCTATTGCCTAGGATGCTGCCAGCACTGGCGGAATAACTATAGGTCAGGCTGCGGCCATCTGGACTACTGGCCGTTGCAGTAATCGTTGAACTCTGGCCAATCTGCACGCTGGAAGGATCAGCCGAGCACGCAATGGACGGAGGATTGTTCAGCTTAACGTTGAAGCGGGCGTTGCAGGAAGCGTTACCCGTACGGCTGCCATCACTTAGATTCGCCGTGACCTGGTAGGAACCCGCAGCCAGTCCCGTGGTGTCAACACGAGTGGAGGCGCCGTTGCCGGATACTATTACGCCCGTGCCGGACCATGCATACTGCACCGTGCGCCGGGAATTGAAGTTTGTTCCGCTGGCCGTGACCGTCACCGGTTCGCCGGCAAAGACTTCCGTCGGCTGCACCGAGCAGGCCGCAATGGGTGTGACAGCAACCGCTCCACCGAACATGAACACGGGGCCGGTCTGCAGCCTTGCACCATGCAGCACAGTGGTTGCCGTCGTAGCCGAAGGTCCGTAGCGGTAACTGGAGGCCACATAGTCGGCGCGGATCAACCGCCCGGCAAAGTGCCTGGAAAGATTGACATCCAAACCGCCACCAGCCATGACGCCTAATTTATCGACGTGATGAAAGGCTTCCGGATAGAGGCGCTGATCACAGACCAGAACTTCCAGAATGGGCGAGAAGCGCGCATGGCGAAAGGTGAACTTGGGGCCAATCGACAGGTTGGAGAAGTCGGCATGGTCAAGCCGGTTTGCGCTGATATCCGAGGCATCCTTCAGAGGTGAGGTGGCCTCGTTGTTCTGAGGCTCGCCTCAGATGGATTCACCCCAGATTCCATTGTTAGATTTTGTTAGATAAAACAGGCGAAGGTGGTCTATTTAAGGGTAAAGAAGGGAAATTCGAGAAGAGCCGCCTCCTGATATAACTTTCTTATAATCAACTAATTACCATTATTTACAGGAGCTTACAAGAAGCTCAGGCATAGATTCCCCTCCCGGCACCATAGAATCAATCAGTTACAGACGCTGTAGTCCATCTGTAGTCCAAACCCGCGAATAGCCTTTTAAATCGTGGCATTACCCGCACCCATGTGCGCTGCGCTTTTAAGGCCAGCGCGGGGATCGTCCGAAGTTGTGGTCCCGGTTAATGCCGGCCTGCTCAGAAGCTTCCTCCTCGGGATGAGTGGCGCTGTTGATATCAAAGACGCCGGCACCTTTCGCGGGGTCGAAACGGCCCTCTGCCAGATAGAGCAAAGCTAGGCCGCCCGTGATGGGAGGGCTGAGGATGGCGAGAGGCACCGAATATTTCTTCGATTTCAGCAATCCTTCGGCAACATCGTCCACACGCCGGCTGCGGGGAATGCTGCCGGGAACCTGCGATATTTCAAGCGAAGACAGCTCCAACCCAGGGTGGCGCTGGGCGTAGTGAACCAGTGACTTGGCAACCTGCTTGGGCGATGTAACGCCTGCATCGGTGAAGTAATTGCGGTGTACCGCGTGTGGCGCATAAAAGTTGATCACGTTGCGGGCAAAATCCGCGCAGTTGGCAAAGAACAAACTGTAATGAGCCTTGTTCGTCCGTGCGTTATAGCGCCGGATGAATGCATCGTCCTGCTTCTCCGTGGTCTCGATCTGGAAGCCGTAGATTTTCCGGTCATAGACGGAGCCAACCAGCTGCGTCCAGTCTCCCGGCGGGGACTGGCCTTGCGCATCGTTCGGCACAAGGGCGATAAGATGTTTGCGCCGGTAGGAGTCCCGGAGTTGCCAGACCGACTGCACATCGGCCGACTCGGGAATGTCCTCGACAGCATCAACGGCGTAGAGATATCCCACCAGCGGAATGGCCAGCCAGTCCCGACCAGCGACGCGATGATAGCGGCTGACGACAATACCGGCCTCATCCGGCTGGCAGCGTCGCAGGCGCGTGGGCGATGACGCGCAAATCCGTGTGAGGTAAACCGCCGAGTGTCCGGTAGGGTCGAATGCACCCATCTTTCCATACGGTTCTTCCAGCAGGTAAACGGCATCCGCACGCACTGGTGCGATTGCAGCCAGCAGGAACAGTAGCATCCACATCTGTTTTCGAATCATTGATTCCACTCACTCCGGCCTTGCATCCACCGAGCCAATACGACTGCGGACGCATTTCGGCACACGTCTAATATGTGCTCTTTGCTCATAAGTTGATGGTCATTACTGCTCTTTTTAGAGTTACCGGTGCTGAGCGCGCAGTCCTATTTGTTCAACGAAAACAACTCCCGAATTGCGGCGGTGGTCAATATTGGCCAGTAATCTTGCGGCTGCGGGCGGATAGTGGAGTCCTGAGAACTTCCGAGCACAAAGCGGAGGCTCGGAAGGCTTTACATGGAGGACTACCAAATGTTGAAGATCAAGAGTACGGCCCCTTGGGCATACAGGCTGGCAATGTGCGGCCTGGCACTGGCTGGCATGGCAATTCTGCTCGCGTCCCCGGTCGTCGTGCCGGCGGCCAGCGCGCAGGTTGTCATCAGCGTCAATCCGCCTGTCTGCGTTTACGGATACTATGAGTACGAACCATACGGCTGCGCGCCCATGGGTTTCTACGGGCCGGGCTACTTCTACAACGGCATCTTCCTGGGAGTTGGACCGTGGTCCAACTGGGGCTATAACCACGGTTGGGGCGGTCATCGCTTTAACGGCGGTGGCGGCGGACGCTATGTAGCGGGCCGCAGAGATGGTGGCGGGCGCCCGGCAGCAGGACGCGCGAACAACCGCGGTGGCGCATCACACGAAGTGGCTAATCGTGGCGGAGCATCGCATGCAACAGCTGCTCGCAGCGGCGGCGCATCGCACGCGAATACGGCGCACACCTCCGGTGGTGCAGCTCATGCCAGTGCATCGCATGCATCGTCACGTGGCGGAGCATCGCACGGTGGCGGTGGTGGTGAAGAGCACGGTGGCGGCGGACATCGCTAGACTGTCGCCCGAATAAACTGACTGAGTTTGAATGACAGGTGAATGCTCATCAGTTCGTGTAATAAATGGCCGCCGTGCAGACATCCCTGCCGGCGGCTTCTGCACGGGATGTTACAGGAGCGTTCAGGCACGCAGACGTGTGCACAATACAGACATGGCGCAGTAATCATTAGGCTTTTTATGTATATAGTGCTGGTGCCGGAAGGCTATGACTAAGCCAGAATCGACATGGCCGTAAAGAAAAGTGCACTGACCCAACTCAACATGCGCATCCCCATTCGGGGCCAACCAATCACGAATAGTGTCGAATTCATCTTCCTGCTCTCCTGGACCGCATAGTTTTGTGCGCAGATCAACAGAGTGCGCACGCTCAGGCTAGAAGATAAGTTAGATTCGCTGGATAGGCTGTGCAAGTTTGACCACTTACGCTCTATCGTCATGAGTATTACTAAGTTATTGATCACGCACGGTTCAACAAAGTCATCGCGATGATTGAGCAATAGTGAGCAGCTTTCCTGTATCACCTCTGCCAGACTAACTGAATAGCAACGAGCATTGATTGCTTCAAGGAAAGCCACGCATGTTGGCGACTCTTAGCACCACTTCATCAATGAACGCCAGCATCATGTTCTTGGAGACTCCAGAATGAAATTACGCACCGCTGCACTTCTCCTCGCCGTTGTATGCGCTGGCTCCGTAATGGCAGGCGCTCAGTCTTCCGTTGTACCGGCGCAAGTACCCGGCCCGGTGGAACTCAACGCTCCGGAGCCGATTGACCTGACCTATGTGCATCCGTCGCAAGAGACAAAGCTGAAGAATTACGTCTTCGACGCCTTTGGCCCCTATCCCATCGCCGGAGCCGTAGTAGTGGCCGGCATCGGCCAGGTGGAGAACACTCCGTCTGCTTGGGGACAAGGCGCGGCAGGCTATGGCAAGCGCTTCGCCTCAGACCTCGGCATTGCGGCTATCACCACGTCAACGCGCTATGGACTTGCCGAGGCGCTGAAGGAAGACACTTTGTACTACCGCTGCGACTGCAAGGGACTCTTTCCGCGGCTGGGCCATGCGATTGTCTCATCGGTGACAGCTCGCCACGGCGGAGACGGACACCGTGCGTTCTCCATCTCGGCCTTCGCCGCACCCTATGCCGGTACGATCACCGCGGTTTACCTTTGGTATCCCAACAGCTACGGCGCGCGTGATGCCCTGCGGATGGGTAACTACAACCTGCTGGGAAATGTCGGCCAGAATATTCTGCTGGAATTCTTTTACAGTGGCCCACACTCCATGCTGACGCGAATGCACTCCAATCCTCAGCTCTCGCCAACGACGCCGGCGCCATCTCATGAGTGACACCCCATCCCTCGCACTTGCCGGAGCGGCCCCAGCGCCGCCTGGGCCTCTTTTGCTGCCCACTGGACGCGACTCGAAGTGGATGATCACCATCTTCCTCGAATGGTTTGGCGATATGGGAATCTTCACCTGGCGTGTGCTGCGCGCAGCCATTACTCCTCCGTTTGAGTTACGCGAACTCTACCGGCAACTCGATGAGATCGGATCGAAGTCACTGCCGCTGGTGGCCCTGGCGGGCGCGGCCATTGGCGCGGTGCTTGCCATGGAATCGCTGGAGAGCATGACTCGCTTTGGCGCGCGGTCACTGCTGCCTGCGGCGCTGGTGTATTCGCTCGTTCATGAAATCGGGCCCATTATCACAGCCCTTGTTGTAAGCGGCCGCGTGGGCGCTGGCATTGGCGCGGAGCTTGCCTCCATGAAAGTGACGGAACAGATTGACGCCATCGAGGCCTCGGCGGTGAATCCGTATCGCCTGTTGGCAGCCACACGGATACTGGCCTGCATTCTGATGCTGCCACTGCTGACCCTTGCGTCCGATCTTTGCGGATTGATTATGGGCTGGGTTGCATTGGCCCTGATCGAACCACTGTCGTTTCACCAGTTCATCACCAGCGGCTTCCAAGGTGCGGGATTCAACGACTTTCTGCCACCGACATTCAAGACAGCCATCTTTGGACTGATTATCGGAACGGTTGCCTGTTTCCAGGGCATGCGCACTCGCGGCGGTGCCGCCGGCGTGGGTCGCGCCGCCACCAGTTCGGTGGTCTTGTCTTCGCTCTTCGTTATTTTGGCCGATGTAGTGCTCGTCAAACTCATCATGATTCTCTTCCCGTAAACGACGATGGCCACCATGGATCACATCGCGAGCAAGCCGCAAGCCGTCGACGCCACCTCCGCGCAGGTTGTCGCGGTCGACAACGTCTTTAAGGCATTCGGGGAGCAAAGAGTCCTGAAGGGCGTCAGCCTGACCGTAGACCGCGGAGAGACCATGGCTGTACTGGGGCGCAGCGGGAGCGGAAAAAGTGTGCTTCTGCGGCTGATCATTGGGCTGCAATCGCCGGACTCAGGCTCGGTACGTATACATGGCGATGACATTGCCGGACTATCGCTCGACCAGCTCGGTGTGTATCGCAAGAAGATGGGATTTCTGTTCCAGCATTCCGCGCTCTACGATTCATTAACGCTGGAGCAAAACGTGGCTTTTCCGCTGCAGCACCACAACAGCGGCATGACTGCCTCCGAGCTGAGTGATCGCGTACGGCGATTACTGAAGGAAGTGGGCATGGAGGGGCATCTGGATAAGATGCCGGCTAACATCTCCGGCGGAATGCAGAAGCGCGTGGGCTTGGCCCGGGCGCTGGCGCTTGATCCGGAGATTCTTCTGCTCGACGAGCCAACGGCGGGGCTCGACCCGATCAGCGCATCGGAGATTGACGATCTGGTACTCAAGCTTCAGGCCGAGCACCACATGGCCTCCATCGTCGTGACGCACGACCTGCATAGCGCAAGGACCATCGCGGACCGGCTTATTCTGTTGAATCAGGGCACGGTTGCGGTGGAAGGAACATTTCAGGATCTTCAGGACAGTCACGACGAATTTGCGTGTGAGTTCTTGAAGAATTCGTAGGAGACTTTATGTCGAGAGCAGCGCGCCTGGGTGGCTTTATTGTTGCGACAATGGCGATTCTAGTTGTCGGGATCTTCATCATTGGAAGCAAGCATGATCTCTTCAACTCGACGTACCAGGTGAAGGCACAGTTCAGCAACGTCTCCGGCCTGGACGTGGGTGCAGAGGTGCGCGTCGGTGGAGTCCACAGTGGGACAGTGCACAGCATCGAACTGCCGCACGGCGCCAGTGACAAGGTGACCGTACTGATGGACCTCGTTCAATCAACGCACGAGATCATCAAGAAGGACTCCGTTGCCACCATTGAGACCGAAGGAATGCTGGGCAACCAGTATCTGGCAATCTCGTTTGGCTCAGTTGGATCGCACGAGGTTCGGGATGGTGATCTACTAGCGAGCACGCAGCCGCTGGAGATGGCGGACCTTCTCAAAAAGGCTGACGGAGTTCTTGACAGTAGCCAGCAAGCCATCCAGAACACGACTAAAGCGACGGCTCATCTGAGCTCAATCACCGCGAAGATTGATGGCGGCGAAGGTACCGTTGGGGCACTGGTCAACGATAAGCAGCTTTACAACGACATGCAGCAGACAACCGGATCCATGCGCAACACCATGCTTCATGCACAAGTTGGCGTTACTGACTTCCAGGAGAACATGGAAGCCTTGAAGCATAATTTCCTGCTGCGAGGGTATTTCAAGAGCAGAGGCTACGAGGATTCCGCAGAGGTGGCGAAGAATGAGATCGGCAAGTTGCCGCCCGATGCGCCCATCAAGGAGTTCACATATTCGGTGAAGCAGCTCTTCGACAAGAAGGAGACTGCCAAACTGAGCAGCCCAAAGCCTCTGCATGACAGTGGCGAGTATTTGACCAGTGGACAGTTCGGGCTGGCCGTGATCGTGGTCTCTGGCGGAAACGAGGGGGACGTGCAGAAAGAGGCGGAGCTCTCTGATGCCAGGGCCATGGTCGTGCGCGGTTACCTGGTGGAACACTTCGGCTTTGATGATCGCCTTCTCAAGACTCTTGGGCTAGGTAAGCAGAGTGGAGCGGCGGCAGGCAACGACTGGGGCACAGTGCGCATCATCATCTATCCGACCGGTACGGTGATCCCTGTACAGAAGACTGCACCAGGGGATGTACCTGCTCCTGCGGTAGCTCTATCTTCACAGCCTGTCTCAGCCGACGAGCCGAAGGCACACAATTAACCGGCTTCCCTAAATGATTATTCACGCAGGTGTGCGTGCACCACATACCGCCTGGGTGCAGGACCAACCATGTAGAACGGATAGCATGTCACCAGTGTGAGCGTCGGTGTGTCGCCGGATGCTGCCAATACAGAGAGATCTGCCGGTTCGACCACCTTCACCCAATCCACGGTGTAGCGAAGTACTCTGCCCGGCGTCTGCAACAGTATTTCATCCTGAGTACGGATATCCTTCAGGCTCCGAAAGAATGTGTCACGATGTCCGGCGACGCCGCTGTTTCCGGGCTCACCGGGCAATGGCGTTCCCTCAATGTGTCCGGCGCCCAGGCGCAGAATGCGAGAGCTTGTACCCTGCAAGACCGGCACGGACAATCCCAAACGCTGAATGTCCAGGCGACCTATCACGTCGCCTCTGTGTAGTGGAGCAAGATGCTGAGGTCCGCTGCTGCCATCGGCTGACATGGCAGCAGTGGCAATTGCCTGATCGGCAACCACAAGGGTCTGCCTTGCCTCCAGCAGCGTGTAGCCAACGTAAGTGAGGGCAACCACTCCGGCCAGAAACAGCAGATCGCGTATCCACAAAATCGCGCGCCAGCCGCTTGATGAAGGCTGGCGCAGAGGGTTAATCAAGCTCATGGTGCACACTGTTTGGATTTGGCGCTGCAGAGACCGCGGGTGCATAGTAGCCGCTTCGCGTGCGGACCCACATACGTCCACGCCCTGCGGCAGCAGCTCGAACCTGAATCACGCGATAAGCGCCATTATGGCTTTTATTGGTTGGTAAATAAGCGAGCGTGTACTGGCTTCGAATCTGCCGGGCAATGTTCTTGCAGATAGGGACGACATCCTGGACCTCGGCCGGCAGGAACACCTCTCCGCCCGTATCCGCCGCAAAACGCTTTAGCACTCCAGGTTTGCGGTCTTCATCTGCATCGTCATAAATTCCAATGCTGTAGATGATCGCGTCGGAGTGCCTTGCCTTGGAGAGAATCGAATCGAGCGTGTGTTGACTGGCATTGTCGCCGCCATCGCTGATGACGATCAGTACCTTTTTGTCCATTCGTCCCAGGGACAGATGATCAAGGGCTGCGTCCATCGCGTCGTAAAGTGCCGTCTGCCCAACCGCATTGAAATGGGATAGCGCCAATTCCAATTGTGCCACGCTGCCGGTGAACGGTACTTGCGGCGGAAGAGCGAACGAAACCTTCTCATTGAAGTTGACGACGAACATCTCGTCTTTAGGATTGCTGGCGCGGGCAAACGCAAGGGCGGCAGCCAGCACATCCGTGCGCTTACGCTTCATGCTGCCACTGTTATCAATGACGAGGCCAACCGTAACGGGAATATCTTCCTGGCTGAAGATCTTGATCTGTTGAGGTACACCGTCTTCGTAGACCTGGAAGCTATCTTGGGCAAGGCCGGAGATTGTATGTCCCTTATGATCCGTCACAGTCGCACGCAGGGCCACCATCTCAACATCGACGCTGATGGTGTAGGGAGCATTGCCGGGAAGCTGCGCGTGGGCTGCGCCGAGAGCAAAGACAACGCTGGTCAACAGCAGCACGAATCGCGCGCAGCAAATGGATTCCATAATCCGAGCAGTGCTACCGGAGAAGGCCCTCGCTACACACGCAGCAGCCGGACGAGAGCGCAGCAGTGGGCCATTCTGTACGGCACCCGTTCGCTGTCTAAGTCTCGTCCGGCGTTCCATCAACTATCCAGTGTGACTCTTGCCTGAACACCTATTTACTGCTTTGCCTTCAGAGCTCGCCTGGCAGTGAACGACAGAATGAAGCTGCCTGCAAGTCCCAGCATTCCCAATAGCCCGATGAGTGGCAGCAGGCTGGCGGTCTTCGGCAGCGCAGCAGCAGCAATGGTTGCCGGTGCAGCATCTATCTCAGCCGGCGGCACATCCACAGCCTGATTCAGCGCGACTGATTCCCCTGTGGGCGCAACGGCAACAACCGGAACTGTTTTCAGAGTTTCAATCGGAGCCGAGTCAATTTCAGTAGCTGTACTCAGTACCGTTACATTGGCTTCTTTCGCCAGCAACACGGCCTTGGAAGGGGGATAAACAAATTCCTCTCCCCATTCACGGCCCGGATAGAACCATGCTCTCAGCGCTTCCGGCTCGCCCGCTGGGCGCTCGCTGAACGTGATCACGGTCTTGTTCGTCGCCTTCAGGCGGAAATTCGGAATGGCAATGATCGTAGTGTAGAGGTGCGTCTGATCCTGGTTGTAGATCTGCACGATGTGGCGTTCTGTCGACGAGCCGAGGATCTTGAAGACGTAGGTACCGGCCGGAAGGATATGTTCGCCCACTCCGGGTACTTCAATCGGGCCGTTAATCGTGACTATGGTCTCCCGGTTAAAATCGTCCGCCATGGCGGCCGGCGCGGCGAGCGCGAACAGCGCGAGGAGGGAGATTGCGGTGGCTGCTGCTCTAAACAGTTTCATATGGATCTCTCCAGTGCTTCTCCGAGTTGTCCGCACGGCAGTGGTAGGTTTGGGGAACTCTTGCGTATCGGCTCATAAGAGTTCTGCTGCCGGATGGTCCGGCTGCTTCTCCACCGTGGAGAGTGTTAATGCTTACCAGTATCGTAAGTCTGACAGGATGGTGCTGTACGATGCTGATCATCGGGAGCGAAGCGTCCGCTTAGTTGCGCCGCGTTGCCAGGTTGAAGATCAGCACGACCAGTGCCACCACGAGCAGCAGATGAATCAGGCCACCCGCAATGTGAAGACTGAACCCGAGCAGCCAGAGGATCAGAAGGATTACAAAGATTGTCCAGAGCAATTCATTTCCTCGCAAACGGACTGTGCGCCCGGGATGTTGTTTCCAACCCCGGGCACACAAGAGTTACTGTGAATTGTTAATTCGCTGCAATGGCCTGGTGCTTTGCATTCCTTACTTCGTTCAGGAAGCGCTCCGAGGCATGCGTGGCCGGAACTTCGCCCAGCAATACTGCGCGGGTCGAAACATCACGGCCGTAGACGGCATCCATGGATTCGTCATCGCGACGAATCGAGGCGCCATCCAGGGTCAGGCCGGCAAAGGCACCCTTGGCACGCGAGTAGGTGAGTATCTCCGCATTCAGCTTCCAGTCGGTATCGGCAGACGCATGGCGTCCAACCGGACCGGCGGCGGCCGAGGCATCGGCACCCAGTTCAAATTTGCTCTGCAGCAGACGCTGCATGCCACGCTCGTCCTGGATGATCATGACCAGATCGATGCCTTCGATGCCAATCTGCAGTCCCCAGCTTCCGCCGGTGATTGCAAAGAAGGCAGGCGCGCTCCAACCTTTGCCGGTACGGCAGGTTGCCACGCCACGGCCGTTTTCCGCGCCAAATATGAAGCCGCCCTTGAGCATGTGCGGCACGATGGCTACGCACTTGGCGTGCTCCAGAACTTCTTCCGGAATTCCCTTGTCGGGCGTGTCCATGATCTCGTGTAACACACGGGCCGCATTGTCCATACGTTCAGCGGACTTTTGCTGGTGGGACTGCGCCCAACCAAGACTGGTCAAGCTCAACAGCGCGACAAACAACATGATCTTCTTCAAGATGTAGCCTCTAGTTTTCTACCCCTGCGCGGCATCTATGCGTCTATCGCATGGGCAGCGTGGTGAGGTACTAACGAGCTTAGCGGCTGGCGACGGCGGCGTCTGAGCTAGAGTGCTCATCGCCCGTATGTGCATTTTGTGCGGAATGGCCAACCGCGTGCCGATTCTCGGACCGCTCTGTTTGCCCGATATGAAATAGACATAAAATGACGCCGACTGCGAGGTCGGCGCCATCTCTTGTCTGCCACTTCATGCCACGCCTGTTGGCGAGAGCCCTAGGTGCGTACCCTTGGGGCCCTGGACGACTCTGATGCCAGCTTCTCAGACATCCCAAAAGCGTTCATGGAGTGTTCCAATGCCTTCTTGCTTAGTTCATGTGCCGACATGTGATCACCCTTACCATGGGCGACACTGGCAGCCTCATGAGCATGTGCCGCAAGGTTATGCAACTCTGCTACCCGCTCGTGTGTACTCTGCGGCATGATCCTCGCCTCATCTCTCTTCGTCCCTAGCTAACTATGACTGGTTCGCCATGCATGGCACAGAATTTGTGAGTGGTTCCCATGATCACGTCCTTGGCCTTATCCACCATCTCGGCTGAACCATGGACCACCAGCAGATATTTGTCGGTCTTCAGAGCTTCCTCATAGGCAACAATGCTGTCCTTCGGAATGCCAATGCTGGCCAGGCCGCCGCCAATTGCGCCAACGCCACCAACCACCACCGCACCCTCCAGGCCGGCCACAATCCAGGCCACCAACGGCCCAGCTACCAGCAGAGGTCCAACGCCAGGAATAACAAACAGCGCGGATCCGAACAGCAGGCCCCAGAGTCCGCCCCAGAATGCTCCGACCTTGCCCCACATCTTCATGCGGTCACCGGTATTGTAGTAGCCCATAACGTGTTCATCGGTGTGTTGGCCCTTCCCGGCAATGGACAGGCTTTTCATGTCAATGCCTGCTTGTTGCAGGCTCTTCACGGCCTGTTCGGCCTCATCATGGGTTTCATAAATGGCTACAACGGAATTTCGGTCGGTCATTGCTCTCTCCGCTACTCTGGATTGGTGTCACGATTTGGAATGCGACTGCCGCGCCTACACGATTGCGGTCGCGTGGCTTACGCTGTCAACGTAAGCAGCGTTTCCGGATCAGTGTTGCACCTCTCCGTCTGCAATGCTGAGCAATCTGGCACAGTCCGCCACACATCTCCGGCCTGGATCGCAGTTTCTCAGAGCGATGTGCCGGTAGCCATATCCTTAACATTCAATACATAGGGCGCTGCAGGATCATGCTTTATGAGCCCGATTGACCAGTCTGCCGTCCTGGTTCCGGGTAGCCTGATACGCAGATGCACCTTTGCCCGAGGAGTGGACCGTGGCCGACAAAGATTCTGTAGCATTCAATTACTTGGGCTCGCACAAGAGCATAGCCTCCCACTCAACGACACATCAGTACCGCAGCGGCCAGGCGATCTTTCAGCAGGGCGACAAGGCCGACGCCATTTATTACATCCAGAGTGGCAACGCCAAGCTGACCGTCGTCTCCGCCAGTGGCAAGAAGGCCGTGATTGCCATTCTGCGATGCGGCGACTTCTTTGGCGAGAGCTGTATTACAAGCCGGACACTTCGATCCTGCAGCGCCACGGCAATCCGCAACTCCACGCTCTTTCGCGTCAAGCGGCTGGATATCGTCAGCATCCTGAAACGTGAGCCGGCCTTTGCGAAGCTGTTTACCTCCCATCTCCTTTTTCGCATTGGACGCATCGAAGAAGACTTGGTGGACCAGGTATGCAACTCCAGTGAACAGCGCCTGGCCAGGCTACTGTTGATCCTCTCCGACTTCGGGCGCCAAACCGCGCTGGAAGCGGGCATACCGAAGATTGACCAGGAAACGCTAGCCGAGATGGTCGGCACAACGCGATCCCGGGTGAGCTTCTTCATGAACCGCTTTCGCGCGAAAGGATATATCGACTACAACGGGTCGTTGCACGTACACAGAGCATTGCAGACGTTCCTCTTTGATGAATAGCAATGCTATGCCGGCAACTCATTGACGTTCCTATGACACGAGGACAAGATGGAGCACCCGTTAAGAACTCTGCTCAACGAGATTTTCATTAAGCCGCCTCGGCGCTTATATGACCGCGCCTGCGCGCTGACCCGGCGAATGGTCCGGTATGCAACATTCGAAGTCCTGCATACCTGGAGAAGCCTGCGGCGCCCGATCCCGCGAAAGCCAGACTGACCGCGCACACGTCTGGCAGCGTGCACGGATGCACGCACTTCCGCGCTCGCTGTGCGATGATGAACAACACGAGCAGCCTCGTGTGACCAATTTGGCTCTGAACTTTCAGTCCCTCGCTACCGACGCACGCCCCCCGCTCGCGGAATCCAGCAGGCGCCTTCTGCCATGGCTCATTGCGGTGGCATTCTTTATGGAATCGCTGGACACCACGATTCTCAGCACTGGCGTCCCAGCCATTGCAGCGGCCCTCCACGTTGGCCCACTCAGCATGAAATCCGTGCTGGCCAGCTACACTCTGAGTCTTGCGGTTTTCATCCCCATCAGTGGATGGATGGCCGACCGCTTCGGCACGCGCCGGGTCTTCGCCTCGGCAATTGCCATCTTCACCCTCGGTTCTTTTCTTTGCGGCATCTCCAACAACATTCACCTGCTGGTCGCATGCCGAGTCATCCAGGGCTGTGGCGGAGCGATGATGGTGCCCGTCGGACGGCTGACCATGGTCAGAACCTTTGCCAAGGCTGACCTGATACGAGCCATGAGCTTCGTGGTCATCCCCGCGCTGATTGGACCGATGCTGGGACCGATCGCCGGCGGACTGATCGTTGATTACTTTCACTGGAGATATATTTTCTTCGTGAATATTCCGATTGGCCTGGTGGGCTTGTACATGTCCTACCGTCACCTGCCGGATTTTCGCGAAGCTCACAGCAACCCTCTGGACCTGTCTGGACTTTTTCTCTTTGGCTCGGGCATCGCCCTGCTCTCCTACGTGCTGGAGATCTTTGGCGAGCACACTCTCGGCACCAGCGCAATTATTGGATTGCTCGCACTCTCGATGCTCCTACTGACAGCATACGGTTTCCACGCGACCAGGGCTGCTTATCCGCTGTTGCGCCTGACGCTGTTCCGGATTCGAACCTTTCGCGCGGCCGTGGTGGGCGGGTTTGTCACGCGCCTGGGCATCGGAGGAATCCCGTTTCTCTTCCCTCTTCTGTACCAGGTTGGACTCGGCTTCACGCCGATTCAGTCCGGGCTGCTGATGATGCCGCAGGCGGTCTCCGCCATGAGCCTGAAGCTCGCCACACCTTGGATTCTTGCACGCTTCGGATACCGCTCCGTGCTCGTCTCAAACACGGTCGCCATCGGTTTGATGATCATGGTATTTGCCACCATAGGAAGAGGGACTCCTGTGTGGCAGATTGTTCTGGAGATGTTCTTCTTCGGATTCCTGACGTCATTGCAATACACCAGCATGAACACCTTGGTCTATGCCGGAGTGAATGACGAGCAGGCCAGCAGCGCGAGCTCCATCGCCGCAACCATGCAGCAGATGTCCATCAGCTTCGGAGTCGCCTCAGCCTCACTGGTCACCGCGCTGTTTCTACCAAGTCGTTACCACTTCAATCCAATGCAGTTTATCTACGGCATTCACCGTGCGTTCTTTGTCCTTGGTGGATTGACCCTGCTCTCCACGCTCGTCTTTTGCGACATGAAGCGAGGAGATGGTGACACCATCAGCCAAGGCAGCAGGCCGTAGCCCTCCGTGTAACGCACAAAAGGCCGCGCACCATGCGCAGCCTCTTGCAGGTCGAACATACCCCCGCCACAACCGTCTTACTACACCAGATGTGTCAGGTAGAACACCCCGATGATCACGAAACATGCCGTCGTCTTGATGCACGTAACGGCAAATATGTCTTTATAGGATTGCTTATGCGTGAGACCGCAAACGGCAAGCAATGTAATTACGGCGCCGTTGTGAGGCAATGTATCCATACCACCACTGGCCATTGCCGCCACGCGATGTAAGACTTCCATTGGAATATGTGCCGCATTTGCCGCAGCAATAAACTGATCTGACATGGCGCCCAGCGCGATGCTCATTCCACCTGATGCCGAGCCGGTGATACCTGCCAGCACATTTACGCTCACCGCTTCCTTAATCAGAGGATTCGGAACATGCGCCAGGGCATTGCGGATCACCAGGAAGCCCGGTAACGCGGCAATCACCGAACCAAATCCATACTCTGACGCGGTATTCAATGACGCCAACAAAGCTCCACCGATGGCAACCTTTGTGCCCTCAGCAAACCTTGTATGCACCTTCTTCCAGGCAAAGACAACGACCGTCAGGATGCCCAGAACCAACGCGATTTCCACAGCCCATACGCCGACCATCTTTGAGACTGGTACCAAGAGTGGCTTCGCTGCGTCAGTAAGCTGCACGTTCATGGTGTCGCCGTAGAACCGTGGTATCAGTCGAGTGAATACCAGGTTCATCACGCCAACGACCACCAGCGGAAGGATCGCGATCCACGGATTGGTCAACTCCGTCAGTGCGATTGGCTCCGGCTCATTGATGTGGCCGGTTCCATAACCTTCCCCTGCCTTTGCACACTGCCTGCGCCGAAAGTCCAGGAACGTCATACCGACGCCCAGGATGAAGAGAAGATCCGATGATGCCCAGCCACGGAGCTGCGTAAGCATTGGTCTTGAAGAACGTGGTGGGGATGATGTTCTGAATCTGCGGCGTACCGGGCAACGAGTCCATGGTAAAGGTGAAGGCACCCATGGCAATTGTGACTGGAATCAGATGTTTCGGGATGTTCACTTCGCGGAAGAGTTCCACGGCGAAAGGATACACGGCAAACACTACGACGAAGAGGGAGACGCCACCATAGGTGAGTAAAGCACACACGATGACAATCGACAGCATTGCACGCGAGGGGCCCAGCAGCGTGACGACCGAGTGCACGATGGACTTGGCGAATCCAGATATCTCAATCAACTTTCCAAAGATGGCTCCCAGCATGAACACCGGGAAGTAGTTCTTGATGAACACAACCATGTTTTCCATGAACATGTTGCTGTACACGGGAAGCACGAGATGCGGGTGAGTGCAGAGGACCGCCAATAGACATGCGATGGGCGCAAATAGAATGACGCTGAAGCCCTTGTAGGCGACAAACATCAAGAAACACAATGCAGCGAGACAAATGATGAAACTCATGGTGATCTCCTGGAGCGGAGGACAATCTGTGAGAGGTGGGCCTATGTTCGCCCGCGGTGGTGTCGGCACTGATTGCATCCTGGAGGTGGAAGCGGGTATGCGCTCGCTTGCGCGCTACGCATCCCGCTGATCCACCTACCAGTGCACGGCCGTGGCCGCGGACCGCCTTGCCGTTTTCAGCTCGGCAGGCCGCTTACTTCTTCAGGTGGGTGACCCAACCCGGGAGCTTGACTTCCGCATAGCCGTCCATCACAACCTGGCCATCCTGCTTCTTGATGACCACGTCAACCTTTGCTGCGGACTTCGGCTGGATTTCAGAGATGGTAGCCACCAGCGTAACTGTGTCACCGATGAAGACAGGAGCGCGGAAGTTGACAAGCTGCGTCAGGTACACGGTGCCTACGCCCGGCATATTCATGCCAAGCACCTTGGAGATGATGCCGAACAGAATGCCGCCATGGGCAATGCGCTGGCCAAACTTCGTCGTCTTGGCAAAGGCATCATCCAGGTGAATCGGGTTGTGATCGCCGGTCAGGTCGGCGAAACCATGTACGAGCTTGTCGTCAATCAGCTGGGTGTATGTGTAGCTCTGACCAACTGTGAAAGTCGGGACCGCGGGTACCGCGGGTACTGCTGTGGTAGTCATTGAGTTTCTCCTTTGGAACGTTGCCGCGATGATGGTTCATCGCGACGGTAAATTCTTTCTAACTGCTGCGGAAGGTGACGCCGAAGGTCGCTCCCGGATAATTCCATTGAGTGACGCCTTTTTCGACGCACATCACGCGGCAGGTTCCGCATTCCAGGCAGCCGGCATATTCAAAGTTCACCGCGTTGTCCTTGAGCCGGTAACAGCGTGCCGGGCATACGACCAGGCAAACTTGGGGTGTGCACGTCGCGCATATCGCCTTGTCGACAAGAATGTGGGGATGGCCTTCATTCACGCTGAATTTGTCCAGGGCAAGCAACTCTTCCGGACCTAGCTTTTTTATGCTCATAAGCTTCTGAATGCCTTCCAGCCATCGGCAGCCAACTGGCCGAGTGTCGCGTTCTCTTTCACGACGCCATAGAGTCCACTCAGCATCGGCTTGGGAACCTTGCCGTCCACGGTGTAAAGAAACTGCAAGGCATCGTTGGCGAGCGCGGGGTAAGTGTTGAAAATGCGAGAGATGTCGAAGATGTTATGAAAGTTCTTGTAGGCACGCTCGTTGGCCATCAGCAGGCTCTCTTCGAGCTGCTTCATGTAGAGCTCGCCTGCGTCCGCCGGCTTGGTGGCCTTTAGGATGGCCCGTCCCGCAGCCAGGCCGCTCACTATGGCCAAGTCCATGCCGCGAATGATCATGCCAGTGTTGATTCCGAACTTGGCGGCGTCGCCTACAACAAGGAACCCTTCGCGATGCAGCCGCTTTGGAATTCCCTCGTAGCCGAGTTCAGGAACCAGATGCGCACCATACTCCACGCTGGTGCCGCCCTCAAGCAGTGGCAGCACGGCCGGGTGCATCTTGAAGTCCTGAAAGATATCCTGCACCTGGCGCTTCTGCCTGCCGGCCTCAACCAGATTGAAGACGATCCCCAGCGAGACGCTTCCCTTGTTGGTGTACAGGAAGGCTCCACCGGAGATGCCGTCCGTGCAGCCGATGGCCACGCGAGCGACGCCCTCGTCGGACTTCACTCCAAAACGTGCGTTGATCACGTCGTCCGGCAGCTCAATCGTCTCCTTCACGCCGAGGCCAACTGTGTGTGCCGTCGCATCAGGAAATAGTCCAGCTTTTTGTCCCAGCAACGAATTAACACCATCAGCGGCCACAACAACATCGGCGCGCATTTCGTCCGTTCCTGAGCGAATGCCGACGACCTTGCCATTCTCTATAAGTAGATCGTCAACAAGGACGCCACTGGCGACCGTGCCTCCGTGGGATTCAACCTCACCGGCAAACCATTCGTCCAACTCTGCCCGCACCACGGAGTAGGATTGCGGGACCCCATCGCCGAATGCAGGATTGTGATAGTCGATCGTGGTTGCGCCACGCGCGTTGAGGAGCATGATCTGCTCACGAACAATCTTGCGATGCAACGGAGCGCGTTTGTACATGCCGGGTTCAAGCAGTTCCAGCGCATAGGTGTAAAGACGCCCACCGGAGACGTTCTTGCCGCCGGGAGCGTTGCCCCTTTCGAGCAGCAGGATGTTCTTGCCTTGCTTTGCCAGGGTATAGGCGCAGGCCGAACCTGCTGGCCCCGCACCCACAATGATTGCGTCGTATTTATCGTCTGCCATGTTTATCTCGCTACTTTCTCAGCGCGGCTGTCAGCAGCGGCAACACTTCGTATAGGTCGCCGACAATGCCGTAGTCGGCGGACTCAAAGATCGGCGCGTGCTCGTCCGTATTGATTGCGACAATGACCTTCGACCCGCGGCATCCGACCATATGCTGCACCTGGCCGGACAATCCGACCGCCAAGTACAGGTCGGGCTTCACGGTCTGTCCGCTGATTCCCACATAGCGTGCAATCGGCAACCAGTGTTCGTCTTCCGCGACGCCACGCGTGCATGCAAGTTCGGCCTTTAAGGCCGCGGCAAGGTCCTCCGCGAGCTTCAGGTCTTCCTTCTTCCGGAAACCCCTGCCGACGGCCACAAGCTTTTGAGCTGCGGTGATATCAACTCCTGTGTCGCCAGTCGCAGTCACCGTACCAACCGTGACTCGGGTGTCGGCCTCGACAGTGATGGTTTCACTCGCGCTGGGAGCTACGCTGGCCGAGGGCGCTAGAAACGTTCTTGCGTGAATGGTGAGAACGGCCGGTAAGGCGACTTGCTCCTCACACAGAGCGAGCCCTGCGTAAAGCACGCGCGTCGCCAGCAGTCCACCGTCTACGACCTTTAGCACGGTGGCATCGGTGACCATGCCGGCGTCCAGCTTTGCAGCAACATAGGATGCAATCCCCTTGCCGCGCAGCGTGCCACCCACCAGCAGAATGCTGGCCTTGGCATCGTTAAATAGCTTGTAAATTGCCTCGGCGAAACCATCCACCCATTTGTTCGGGGACTGGAGGATCACGACCTTATCTGCGCCGAGGGTTGACAGTTCTTTGGCATCTGGCTCACTTACAGTGAGCACGGTCACCGGCTGGTTCAGCGATTTCTTCAGATCTAACGCAGGCGTCAGCAACTGCTTGGCTAGCGCGAGGTCTTCCGAGAAAACATAAATACCTGGCATATCGTTTACGCCCCTAGTAAAGACCTTCCGAAGTCAGACTGGCTTTCAGCTTGGCTACGTTGTCTGCCGCAGCAGACTCCTTATAGATGATGTTCTTGCGCTGCATCACGAAACCCTTCACTGACTTGCACACTGCTTTGGGCAGGAGCTTTTCGGGCTTCAGGTTGAGATCAGCGATCTTGATCTCTTCATTCGGCTTTTTGGAAGCTCCCAACACCTGCTTAAGGCTAGGGATTCGTGGCTTGTTGATATCGCTGAGAACGCTGATGACGACCGGCCCCTTCACGGTGACGTCTTCCTGGCTCTCTTCCAGCTTGCGCGTGGCGCTTACGGTATCTCCGGCAACACTCAGTTTGCTGACGAAGGTCACGCATGGCAGATCGAGCAGGGCTGCAAGCCGTGAGGCCGTCTGCTGATTGAACTGGTCGGAACTGCCTTCGCCGCACAGAATCAGGTCATATGGGCCGATTTTGCGAATGGCGGCTGCCAGCACCTTCGCCGTCACATTGCCGTCTGCGTTCTCGGCCGATGTGTCGGCGATCCAGTACACCTTCCCCGGCCCGCGGGAGAGTGCGTCTTTGAGCGATTGTTTTACGGAGGTAGTGCCGTAGGTGAGAGCATCTACGGCACCTCCGTTCTTCTCGACGAGCAGGCTGGCTTCTTCAATCGCATTGCGATCGAAGTCGCTGATCTTGCCTTTGGCTCGGCTGACGTCAAGACTCAGATCTTCGGGCTTGATCTTTATGTCCTGCTCGTCGAGTGTCCACTTGTAACAAACTAAACATTTCGGCATACCAGGTGACTCCTCGAACGCTTAGGCGATGTTCGCTGCGATTAGCTTCTCCGGGAAATCTCCCGGAGCGTCCAGTAACGTGGTACCTGCAATGTCGCGGAACATGCGCGGCAGCGGCATGGTCTCGCTGTAGCCAAATCCGCCCTCAACCTGGCAGGTATCAATCAACATCTTGGGTCCAAGGCGAACCAGGAACGACTTCACCATGGCGGCTTCCACTTCAAACGGCTTGCCGTCTTCAATCAGCAACGCCGCATTGCGAAGCCCGAGTCGCGCCAGGTGACAATCTGTCGCAACTTCCGCCAACAGGGTCTGAATCGCCTGCAGGACGGCAACCGGCTTGCCAAACTGAACCCGCTGCTTGGCGTATGCCGCGGCGTGCTCCACCGCAGCCTGTCCAATGCCAACCGTCTGCGCGGCTTCTGCCACCGACGCCACGGCCAAGGCCTTCGCTACGATCTCCGCACCCTGGTTGAGCGAGCCGAGTAATGCGGATTCCGCCAGGACAACATTCTCGAAGGTGATCTCCGCAACCGGACAGCCCTTCAATCCCATCGTCTCCTGCTTTTCGCCAACCTTGACGCCCACCGCACTTGCCTGCACGATAAACGCCGTCAGCGCCTTCGCTCCGGCTGCTGGGTCGGTTGTGGCAAAAACCACGTAGACGCCGGCTTCGCCCGCATTGCGCACAAATGCCTTCTTGCCATTCAGGACATAACCAACGTCATGCTTGGTGGCGATCAGAGCATCCTGCCCAACGCCCGGCATCGGGCCGTTCTCAAAGATTGCAAATCCGCCAAGCAGCTCGCCCTTGGCCATCGCCGGCAGATACTGCTTCTTCTGCTCCGCGGTGCCCCAGTTCTGGATCGTGTAGGCGGCAACGGTGTGATTGTTCACGATGGAGGCCACCGCGCCACAATAACGCGAGAGGTCCTCAATCACTTCCACGTAGCTGACAAATCCGGCCGCGGCGCCGCCGACATCGGCGGGCAGCAGAAGTCCCAGAAAGTCATGCTTCGCCAGAGCCTGTACAACTGCTTTCGGATACTCGCCGGTTTGATCCAGCCCGACTGCAATCGGTTCAAGGTACTGTTTCGCAAAGTCGCGGGCGCTCTGCCCAATCAGCTGCTGTTCTTCCGTCAGGTCGAAGTTCATTTATTTTCCCGCTTTCTGTGCAGCGATCGGAGCCGGCGGATGAGCCAGCACCGCGCGCGAAATCACAAGCCGTTGAATCTGATTCGTGCCTTCGAAGATCTGCATGATCTTCGAGTCACGCATGTATTTGCCGATATCCGAGGTGTAGGCGTAGGAACCCATCAGGCTCATCGCCGTGGATGTGACCTGCATGGCCACATCGGAGCAGAAAGTCTTGCAGATGGCGGATTCCTTGGAGTACGGCATGCCGGCATCACGAAGTTGCATTGCGTGATGTACGCATTCGCGGGCTGCGTCCACCATGATCTGCATATCGGCCAACTTGAACTGCAGGGTCTGCCCAGGAAAAGGCTTGCCGGGGAAGCGCGTGTGTACGTGCGCGACGCATGCGTCGAGTGCGCGTTGTGCAAGTCCTACGCTGAGGGCGGCGATTGCGGGACGCGCCATGTCGAGCGTCATCATCGCAATCTTCATGCCCTCGCCTTCCTTGCCCAGCAGGTTCGTCGCAGGTACCTGAACGTCCTTCAGGAGAAGCTCAACGGTGTTGGAGGCGCGAATGCCAAGCTTGTGATCGGTGGTCCCGATGGTGAAGCCCGGAAGTCCGCGCTGGAGAATGAACGCGCTGATTCCCTTCACGCCCGCAGCCGGATCGGTGAGAGCAAAGATGACGTAGACGCTGGCAAAGCCGCCATTTGTAATCCAGCACTTGGTGCCGTTCAGGATATAGTTATCGCCCTTCTTTACTGCCGTTGCCTTGCCCGCAGCGGCGTCAGAGCCGGCGCCGGGTTCGGTAAGGCCGAAGGATCCGATCTCCGCATCCAACATCGGCTTGAAGTAGGCACTCTTCTGCGCGTCTGTGCCTGCAACCAGTACGGAATCCATGCTGAGAATGCTGGCGGCAAGCGTGGTGCCCATGCCAGCGCAACCGTATCCCCACTCTTCCAGAACGAGCGCCTGGGTCAGCGCATCGTAGTTCAGGCCGCCGTACTCCTTCGGCACCGCCATGGCAAAGATCTTGCTTGCCTTCGCGGCCTCCAGCAGCATGGTCGGAAACTCTCCGCTCTTGTCATACTTTGCTGCGTTCGGGATGATGACTTTGGCGACAAACTCTTTTGCCGTCTTTTGAATTGCCAGTTGTTCGGGACTCAAGATACTCATGGTCTTTTACCTTTCCTCGCGGTTATGCGGTGACGAGTTCAGCAGCGGTTGCAATAGCTTTGGTGCGCTTTGCCTCGAGAATCTCCCGCAGTCCGCCCCACTTCGGCTGGAAGATGCCTTCGGGCATGGATTTAAGATCGGGGGAGATGCGCGGCACGAAGTTCATCTGGCCGAGAACGTCTTCCTTCAACCGGACTCCAGGCGCGATCTCGATCAAGGTGACAACCCCGTTCTGAAGTTCGAAGACGGCGCGCTCCGTGATGAAGAGCACAGGCTGTTTTGTAGAGGTGGCATACGCGCCACTGAAGGACACCTGCTCGACATCCTTCACATACTTGCGGCCCTTACCTTCCTGGTTAATGATGAGTTTGCCGTCTTCCACCGCGATCTTGAGGCCACCGGCGGTTAACGTGCCGCAATACACTACCTTCTTGGCGTTCTGTGTGATGTTGATGAAGCCACCGCAGCCAACGCAACGCCCGTGGAACTTGCTGACGTTAACGTTGCCATGGGGATCCACTTCGGCTGCGCCCAGGAACGCCAAATCCAACCCACCACCGTCATACCAGTCGAACTGCACCTGCTGCTCGACATAGGCCAGTGCGTTGTAGGACATTCCAAAATCGTGGCCGCTTGCGGGGATTCCCCCGATGGCGCCGATTTCGGTGGTCAGCGTCAGCTGATCGGCTACGCCTTCCATCCCTGCCACGGCCGCTACGCCCTCCGGCATGCCAATGCCCAGGTTAACCGTGGAGCCAGGAATCAGCTCCATGGCGGCGCGACGCGCGATGATCAGGCGCTCATCCAGCTTCATCTCCGGCAAGTCGTTGACGGGAACGCGCAGCTCGCCCGAGAACGCGGGATTGAACTGCGTGCCGGCCGATTGCCAATGGTCCTGCGGCAAGGCGACGACAATGTGGTCAATCAGCACGCCTGGCACACGAACCCGCTTTGGATGAAGAGTGCCGGTCTGCGCGACATACTCCACCTCGGCGATGACGATGCCGCCGCTGTTCTTTGCCGCCTGCGCCAGGGGCAGGCACTCCAGCAGCGCGCCTTCGTCACTCACAGTAAGATTCCCAAACTCGTCGGCGGTCGTGCCGCGGATGATCGCTACATCCACCTTGAAGCTGGGATAGAGCAACCACTCCTCACCTTCGAGCTGAATGACCTTGACAATCTCTTCCGTGGTGTTCTTGTTTACCTTTCCGCCTTCCAGCCGCGGATCAACAAACGTGCTCAAACCGATCTTTGTGATAACGCCCGGGCGGTGCGCAGCAATCTCACGCCACAGCTGGGCGATGGTGCCCTGCGGCAGGTTGTAGCCCTCGCAGCCGCCATCAATGATCATCTTGGCCATGGCGGGAGCCAGGCCGGTGTGACCGCCAAGCCAGCGCTTAATCATTCCGGGGTGTGCGAAGTGGGAGGTCCCTTTCGTCGCCCAGTCGCCAATGCCGGAGGCATGCACAAGGGTGAGACCGGCGGGATGCCCAGTGGCAAGGAATCTCTTTTCAAGAGCTACGGCGATTGTCTCTGGCCATCCAGCCATGGCAAGCGCACTGGCGCCAATTGTGGAACCATCTTTGATCAGGGCGACTACATCATCAACGCTGATAACTTTGGACATTTATGACTCCTTGATACGATGTGGGACGTCCACATTGAATTGACTCGCCTGCGCTCTGGGGCATTCATGAATGAATACCTTCAGACGCAGCCGGGGCCTTCTCACCCGCCACTATGGCAGAGGGCAAAGCACGGCACTGTACTGGATTGCACAGTTCTGGAAATTACAGGGGAGGGTTTTCCAAATGGAGAACATGAACATCGATTGCCAAGGGCCAGAGGCTGGAAACCGGATTCGTTACTCGGGTTTCTCGCTTGTGCATCATCGTCGCAGCCGCAAGGGGCAGGAGTCGCACACCCACTACTCGTGCAGGACCACACTTACCAGCGAACTATGAACGTGCATGCCGCCGTCGTTGTATTCGATGAAGCCCAGCTTCCGGAAGCGGTTCATAAAGAAGCTAACCCGTGAGCGAGTGGTGCCAATCATCTCGGCAAGGCTCTCCTGGCTTATCTTTGCAACCAGAGGAATGGGCTTCGATTCTTGGCCGAAGTTGGCCATCAGCAGAAGGAGACGGGCCAACCGCTTCTCGCTGGAGTTGAAAAGGTGATCCACCAGGTCTGCTTCCATGCGTATGTTGCGGGCAAGGATGTGTGCAAGAAAGCGTTCCGCAAATTCGCGCTCTTCATGCAGCAGTTGGCTCATCGCCTGCTTTGATACTCGTGTAATCCTGCTGGGCTCAACCGCGCTTGCCGTTCCCACTCGCAGCGGTTGCCCAGCCAGGCTGCCTTCGCCAAAGAAGCTGCCTTCCGGCAGAATGGCAACGATGGCTTCTTTGGCAGACGAGGAAACAACCGCCAGTCTCACCCTGCCCTGCTCAATGTAAAACACGGCATCCGCGGGATCGCCCCGGGAATAGACGGTTTCATCGTCTTCGCACTCACGGCATGTCTTTCCTCTTGCAATCCTGGTGAGAACAATACGGGGGTGCACGTTGGCGAATCCATCGCTGAAGGTATCGCTTTGCATGCTTGGCGGCATTGGCGCCGCATCGACTATATGCAATCCACCATCTGCTTTGCCGGCAGGTGACCTAGTCTTTCTTTTTATTGAAAGAGTGACGTGCTGTTTTGCGGGATAAGCTGGTATTGACTGTCTTACTGCGGCCATGGGAAGCCTCCCCACTTGTATCCACGGGCCCCCTGAGTGAGCACAGTATACGCTCGGGCGGAGGGCGACTATCTGGATTTTCTTGAAATATTTTGCTGCAAACTGCGTGGAATACCAGTTCGAGTGAGACGGTTAGAGCCAGGAGGTTTTGCCTCTGGCTCAAACAGCTCCGCCTTTGTTGGGTACTGCTTTTGTGCTACTTACGACGTAGCGACAACCCAGCCAACAGTCCAATTGCTACGCCCGCGGCCATGCTGGCAGCGACTGCAAACAAAGGGTTTTGCTGGATCCGGTGGGCCGACTCGTCCACGCATTTCCCTGCCACATCATAACCATGCTGGGCTGTGCGCTTGGCTGCGTTTAATCCATCGGCGACGGCATCTTTGACTTCTGTGGTTGCGCGGGTGGCCTCTCGGACGGACTCCGCTATGTGATCCCCTACTTTTTCTGCAAGTGTCTGTGACATTAGGATTCCTCCACTTGAAGAGTGCGCCTGGCCGCCGATAACGGCTGTTCCATAATGCTCATTCCGGCCAAACATATTTTCGTTATGTTCAACTTTGAACAGCCTCGTAATGCTGGCCCCGGATAATCTCGGCGAGTTGACACCATTGCACAGAAAGGGACACGACATGCCGCGTGACCAACAACTGACCCGAGCGCTTCTTGCCGATCTTAAGAAGGCCTTCCAGAGCCTGCCGAGACATATCCAGATTCGCGTTACTACCCTGCTACGCGAGAGCGCTCCGCAAGAGCGGCCAGCCATCGAGCGCGCCGGCTGACGACGCTGGTGCCCCAATAGCAAGCGAAAGCAATGTCAATATCGTCATGGCAGATGGCGCAGGACGAAATTGACTGCTTCCTTACATCAGACTTTTCCAAGAAGAACCAGGATCAAGACGATCAGTAGAATCGCCCCAAGGCCTCCGGTCGGATAGTAGCCCCATCCCCTGCTGTGCGGCCACGTTGGCAACGCACCAATCAGGGCTAGAATCAGTAACACAATCAATATTGTTCCTAACATATTCACTCCTCTTTCATCCTGATACCACCTGCATATTGTATGTAGGCTTTTTCTGGACTCATTGCTGGTCAATACTGCACATTCGATTGGCTTCCTTCCCACATGCAGGCGCACATGCTGGACGGCTGCAACACGAAAACGGCGTGGGCCCGAACAGCGGACCCACGCCAGTCATCCACAGGAGATACACTATTAAGCCGAATTAGCTTCTACATAATTACGCTGATCTCAAGATTCACACCGGGGAACATCGGATTGCATAGGTAGTACACGCCGTCAATCTCAATGACGTAGACGTCCTGCGTATAGAGCCAGTCACTGGGCCAGACGCCGACGAAACCAAACGAGTAGCCGCCATACTTGAAGCGGTGATTCCGGGCGTAATCGTTCTGGCTTACATGGAAGCGATGCTGCTCACCAAACTTTGCCCTGTAGCGATCGTCGGGAATACGTCCGCCGCGAGCTTGCACTCCATTCCTGCCTGGCTGCGTTTGCGCACTTGGCCGCATGTCATTCTTCTTCTCGCCATTGGATTCCTTTGCCGGCCGAGCTTTCTTCTCCGCAGCCCTGGCGCTCTTTTCATTTTCCTTGGGGGACTTTACTTCCCGATTGGCAGGCTTTTCCTGCTTCACGGCCTGCTTCTCCTCCTGCCGAGCTGGCTTCTCAGCCTTCGCGGCCGGCTTTGCTGACTTCTCAGGTTTTACCTGCTTCTCCGGTTTTGCCTGCTTCTCTTCGTGCATGGCAGGCTTTTCTTTCTGTTCCTGCTCGTGTTGTTCCTGTGCCCACACCGGGGCGGCAATAGCCAGAAGCAGCGCTAGTGCACATGTACTGGTGATACCGATTGACTTCATAATGGTGTTACCTCATTCCTGCCTGTTGTCTTGCGTAAGCTCAAACTGACTTTGAACACATTGAGCGATTTGCCATTGCATTTCACGGCATACTTTGGTCGCCCGACACTCGCGATGCTTTACGGCCCGACCTTGATCCGCGAGAAGGAGTGCAGGAGTCCCGAGACATTCAGCAGCCATAGAACGACGACAATGACCACAACTGAGTTCAGGATCGACTTGATCGTCCCCTGCATCGGAATGAAGCGATTGATCAGCCACAGGACGACGCCTACAACGATCAGAATTTCTACCAACTGGATCAGCGGCATATCTTCTACCTTTCGTATTCCACGGGTCGGTTTAACTCACCCGCCTGCCGACATCGGCTGCTTTACATTCGCGTGAACCATACCTTGAGATGCTCAAGCAGCCAAAGGATGACAGCAATGGAGCGTTGTGCCTGTACTGGATTGCACACTTGAGAAGTTCTAGACGGCCGCTGATATTTGCGGATTTAAAGCCGGGTGACCGTGTATTTGTTTTGTAAGGTGTGCAATAGTGCTCACACTCTTGCAGCTTGACGGTGCATGCTTGTTATGCCGTCGATCTGTGCAGTGTTGTTGTTTCCCTCGCCAACTCGGAGATGGAGCCTGCAACTGGTCTACGCTCCGGAGATTCATGGCTGATAAACACCCGTTAGTCCTCGCTGAGAATCATCCTGCGAGTGTCGCGCCGCACAAATCCACTCGCCGCCCCTCCTCACCAAAATCAATTCTCGCCAAGAACATCTCGCCCTCCGATCCAATTGCCACCTTCGATCCACGCGCCCTGCTCAAGAAGCTTTCCGTTGGGAAGACGAGCCGGGAGTACACGGTCGATGAATCCATCTTTTCGCAAGGGGAGAAGGCAGATGCTGTGTTCTACCTGCAGAGTGGCAAGATAAAGCTGACGGTTGTATCCAAGCGCGGCAAGGAGGCCGTCGTCGCCATTCTTTTGCAGGATTGCTTCTTCGGCGAGGGCTGCCTGGCGGGACAGCCGCTCCGTATGGCCACGGCAAGTGCAGAGCTGAAAAGCACAATCATCCGGGTAGACAAGCAGAAGATGCTGGAATTGCTGCATCAGGATCCGGAGTTCGCAGAGCGCTTTCTCGCTTACCTGCTGGTCCGAAACATTCGCATGGAAGAAGACCTGGTGGACCACCTCTTCAATTCCAGTGAAAAGCGTCTGGCCCGGCTCCTTCTGCTGATGGCCAACTTCGGCCAGGAATCAAAGCCCATTCCGCTGATCGCAAAGATGAGCCAGGAAACCCTCGCCCAGATGATCGGCACAACCCGTTCGCGAGTCAGCTACTTCCTGAATCGCTTTCGCGATCTTGGATTTATTGAATACAACGGTGGAGGTATGCACGTGCACAGTTCTCTCGTTAGCGTGGTGCTGCACGATTAAGGGCAAGAAGCGTACGGCCATCCCGCTCCACAATTTGAGCGCCCACATGCCGCATCGACCCTCTACTTCCAGTCGGGATCGGCTGGAAGCTGGTTATCGTTCAGTGGACGCCGGTCTTCATGGCTCTGCACCGGATGTTCCGATTCATCGCCAACAAGCTCGACTTCCGCGACGATGCCCGTTTCGTAGGGTTGATCGTCTTCGTCCAGTTTTTCGACACTCCCATACGCAACAGCGACTTCCAGAGACAATCCGTGCGTGTCACCGGATTGTCCTGCGTTGTCCTGATTATCAAGTTTCGTACCGGACAACATTTCATCAAGACTCGCAATGCCTTCGCTGTGTTCTTTTTTGCTGTGGCTCATGGTGTCCGCCTTTTCTCATAGATGCCTGAATAACATTTGTGAATGTCCGAGTTGTGTCCTGACCGTGCTATGCATGTTCATGGGAAAAACGATCGGTACCCTTGTTAACTATCCGCTCTTTTGTACATGAATGATGGTCAAATCGGCTCAGCGATGGATCACTAATGCTGGACTAGGGGACATCCAAACGACATGTGGATATACGAGTTCTCTAACACTTTGACTTGCGTTGACATTCCTTTGTGCGAAGCATAGGTTTGAGGTGAGCGAGTATCGGCTCTCTCTTTCAGATCTACTGAACTAAGTCAGCTCGTCTGAAGTGCCCCCTCCTTAGCGCTGACGCTCGATGACCTCCCGGAGGTCTCATGTTTGTTCGCAACGTTTCCATGAATGTGAAACCCAATTCCATTGAAAGCTTCTCCAATAGCTTCCAGACCCAGATTCTTCCCCTGCTCCGCAAGCAGCCAGGCTTTTGCGATGCCTTTGCCTATGTCAATGACAGCGGCACGCACATTACCGGTATCAGCATGTGGGAGAGCAAGGAACAGGCTGACGCCTACCATTCCACGGGATACGCAGAAGTCATGAAGAGCCTGGTCGCCGTGATTGATGGCACCCCGAAGGTACGCACCTCCAGCGTGATTAGCTCGACCATGAACGCAACGGTCTCGGCCTCGGCATAGAAACTGCTGCAACTCTGCTTTCTGTTTCCTCGCGCCAAATTACTCGCGGCTGCAGAACTCCCGATGCTTAGTGTCGAGGAGTGGACGCCGCGTCGAGCATCGCCTGGGAAGAGTCCGGGCGATCTTGTTACTCACTGGAACGGCAGTCATCATGTCCGCTTTGCAGTACGAAGTTGCAGGCTTTCCTCCGCCTAGTAGATTCAAGACGCAATACGGAGCGCAGCCAGCAACGACTGCGGCAAGACGAATTATTCCATCGGGTCATGGGTTCGAGCGCATCGAGGGGCGCAGCGAAGACCATGACTGCACGCACAACTCCCCTGCCCTCGATTCAGGAGCTAGCCATGACTTACCCGGAATCCGCCCTAGCGCGCGGAGCGCTCGCACGCATTAAATCCCTGCCCCTTGTGCTGGAAGAAAAGCTCAGCAACGTGCTGCGCCTGCGGCCCAGCCGTATCGCCGTCGTGGGCAATCATCTTCCCCGGCAGTGCGGAATCGCGACCTTCACCACCGATCTGTGCAACGCCATCGCGGCCGAATACGGTCCGGAGGGGCTGCTGGTGGTGCCGGTCACCGATACGGACTCGCATTACAACTACCCTTCCCGCGCGCGCTTTGAACTGGTAGAAGGCGATCTGTCGAGCTATCAGGCCGCGGCGGATTTCTTGAACTTCAGCAACGTGGACCTGGTCTGCCTGCAGCACGAGTACGGAATATATGGCGGCCCGGCGGGCAGCCACATTCTGCGCCTGCTGCGCGGACTGAAGATGCCGCTGGTGACGACCCTGCATACGGTGCTGCGTCAGCCGGATGCCAACCAGCGCGCCGTGATGGAGGAAATCTCCAAACTCTCCGACCGGTTGATCGTGATGAGCCACCAGTCGGCACGCGATCTGCATGAGGTGTTCGGTGTCCCAGAGCACAAGATTGACCTGGTATTTCACGGCGTGCCCGCGCTGCCTTTCAGTGATCCGAACTTCTACAAGGATTCCTCCGGCACCGAAGGCAAGTCTGTACTGCTGACCTTCGGTCTTCTATCGCCCAACAAGGGCGTGGAGACGGTGATTGAGGCCATGCCGCAGATTCTGGCAAAGCACCCGAACGTGGTCTACCTGATTGCCGGCGCCACGCATCCCCATATCAAGCGCCAGGAGGGTGACCGCTACCGTTTGCAATTGCAGGCACTGGCAAGAAAGCTCGGCGTCGGAGACAGCGTCATCTTCCACAACCGGTTTGTCACTCCGGAAGAGATGGTGCAGTTTGTCGGCTCGGCGGATATCTACATCACGCCCTACCGGCATGAAGCACAGGCAGTTTCTGGAACGCTGGCCTACGCCATGGGCGCGGGCAAGGCCATCATCTCCACTCCGTACTGGCACGCCGCTGAGCTATTGCAGGATGGGCGCGGAGTCCTAGTGCCCTTTGAAGACCCGAAGGCCATTGCCGTGGCCGCCATCGAATTGCTGGACAACGAGGCGCTGCGCCATGCCATGCGCAAGCGGGCGTACCTGTTTGCCGGCGACATGGTGTGGAGCAAAGTTGCGCAGTCTTATATGCAGAGCTTCGTCCGCGCCAAAAGCGACCGGGCGCAAACGCCTCAGGCTGTGTTCCCCATGCGCTCCGGCGAGCGCTCGCTGGATAAACTGCCGACGCTCAAACTCGACCATGTCATCCGTATCTCAGACGATACGGGGATCATTCAGCATTCGGTGTTCTCGATTCCGAATTACAGCGAGGGTTATTCGATTGACGATAACGCCCGGGCGCTCATCAGCATGGTGCTGCTCTCACAGCTTGGAGTGCCGGAAGCAACACAAGGACAGGCTCTGGCATCGCATTACATGGCGTTCCTCTGGCACGCCTACAATCCGGAGACGCAACGTTTTCGTAATTTTCTGAGCTACGAGCGGCGCTGGCTGGAGCCGCAGGGCTCGGAGGACAGCCACGGGCGTGCCCTGTGGGCGCTGGGAACCGTGCTTGGCCGCTCCAAGGATGACGGACTGCGCGGAACTGCCGGTCGCCTGATGGAGATGGCGATGCCCGCGACGCTGGAATTCACCAGCCCGCGCGCATGGGCGTTTTCACTGCTCGGAATCCAGGAATATCTGGATCATTTCCCCGGCGACAGAAACGCACAGAAGACCAGCGACGCACTCGCACAGCGTCTTCTGAATGCCTACCTGGCGAATCGGGCCGACTCCTGGTTTTGGTTTGAGGATGTTCTCGCCTATGACAACGCACGGCTGCCGCAGGCTCTGCTGCGCTGCGGAGTACGCAACTCCGACGCCACCATGACGGCCGTTGCGCTGGAAGCTCTTGACTGGCTGGTCTGTGAGCAGCGCAGCGAAAACCATGCGCACTTTGTTCCAATTGGATCGCAGGGCTTTTACCGCAAGGGTGGAATCAAGGCCCGCTTCGATCAGCAGCCGGTGGAGGCCAACGCAACCGTCGCCGCCTGCCTGGAAGCTTATCGTGAGACCGGCGACGAGCGCTGGCGCAGGGAAGCATGGCTGGCTTTCAACTGGTTCCTTGGCGACAACGACCTGCAGATTGTTCTTTACGATTCCGCCACTGGCGGGTGCATGGATGGCCTGCATCCGGATCGCGGCAACGAAAACCAGGGAGCTGAATCCACTCTCGCATTCCTCATGGCGCTGCTGCAAATGCGTCTGCTTGAGGAGTCGGAGATTCCCTTGATCAAACATGACACGCGGCAGGTAGCCATGGATTTTGGCGCCAGCCGTGAACCCGTATTCACTGCCAATCTTTCGAATCGGCCGCAGGAGGCTTCTTGAACGCAAATGCACCTACCGGTGGGCCGCTGCGGCCTGTAACCCAGACATTGACACTGCTCCATCGTCATCCGTCCAACCCCATTCTCACCAGCGAGGATTGGCCTTACTCGGTCAACAGCATCTTCAATGCAGGTGCAACCCTGCTGGAAGACGGAACGACGCTGCTACTCTGCCGGGTGGAGGATCGCCGCGGTATCTCGCATCTCACAGCCGCCCGCTCGCACAACGGGGTGGATGGCTGGGTGGTTGATCCCTCTCCGACATTTGCTTCCAACCCCCAGAAATATCCTGAGGAGTTGTGGGGCGTTGAAGATCCGCGAATCACCTACGTGCCGGAGCTGAAGCAGTACGCGATAGCCTATACCTCGTACTCGCGCGGCGGCCCGGGAGTCTCACTGGCAATGACTACTGATTTCCGCAGTTTCGAGCGCTATGGCGTAATCATGGCCCCCGAGGACAAGGATGCCGCGCTGTTGCCGCGCAGAATCAACGGTTACTGGGCACTGATTCACCGCCCCATGACTCCGCTGGGAGCACACATCTGGATTTCCTATTCGCCCGACCTGCGCTACTGGGGGCGCCATCGCATTATGCTTGAGGCCCGCCGCGGGGCATGGTGGGACGCCAACAAGATCGGCCTCTGCCCGCCGCTGATTGAAACCAGCGAAGGGTGGCTGGCGATCTACCACGGCGTTCATCAAAATGCGTCCGGCGCGCTATACCGTCTTGGACTGGCCCTGTTTGAGCTGGACAATCCGGAAAATTGCATCCTACGCGGCGACTCATGGATCTTCGGCCCCGAGGCGGAGTATGAGAGAAGCGGCGATGTCCGCGACGTTGTTTTCCCCTGCGGTTACACCTTGTCGCCGGACGGAGACACCCTTAACATCTACTATGGCGCTGCCGACTCCTGCATTGCCCTGGCCCAGGCTAGTCTTGCCGAGTTGCTAGGCTGGCTGAAAATCAACGGGCAGTATGTCGAAGAGACGAGTAGTGAAGCAGCAAGGAGTGCGCGATGACCAACCAGAAACTGCAAGCCGCCCACGATGAACTACAGCGGCTATGTGAGACGGTGAATGGCTACAAGGAGCGGAACGGCGGCAAGATGCCCAATCCTGACAGCGATTCTGGCCGGGCAGTCTCCATGCTGGAAACGTTCACCACCGATTTACGGAAGCTGGATGTTGGGAAGGCTCTCGGCCGCAAGATTTAGAGCGCCATGTGCCGGTTATCATGTCCTGTTTGAAGAGACAGCGACCGCCTGATCGGTCCCCGTTTTCTGTTACAGATCCAGAGTTACTCTCCGGCAGTTGTTAGGCAAGGCAGATCGCGGCCAGCACCAGTGCACGCTCGGCCTGGCAGGTAACCGCACAGACGCCACACCTCTAGTACAAATGCGGTAGGATATAGCGCGAGTATATCGACGGGAGAAGCCGGACCATGAATACAAGCTTAGAACTGTTCGTTCTAGCAATGGTGCAGCTAGGTCTTCAGACTCCGTATGATCTAAAGACGAAGGCTGGGCTGTCTCTTGGCAGCACTGTCCCGGCTTTGGCTCGTCTTGAAAAAGACGGCCTACTCAAAGCCTCCGAGGAAGGCGCCCGCCGGAGCCGAAAATTCTCCATAACCACCAAAGGATCCAAGAAGCTGGCACAGGAATGGTCTGAACATCTGGCAACGGAGCACACCGATCTCGATTCCATTCTCCGCGTGGCATATCTCGCGTGGCAGCATGGTGGTGCCAAGGCGTGTCAGGAGTTTCTGAAGCGATCGGCGGATGGGCTGAAGGGCTGGGCGGGCAGTCTTCGGGCTGAGTCCGAACGCTTGTCTGGCAAGTTGGGGACTGACCCTGACGGGAATACATTTGTGTGGATGAGCAAGCATTGTGAGGCGGCCCGCGCGGAGGCCGATGCTAAAGCGTTGACTGAACTATCAGCTCAAATCGGCAAGCGGGCTGGGACGAAGCGCCCTGCAAAGCCAGCAAGCCGGGCTCGATAGATGGGTGTGAGGTGCGTGGAATGCTAGCCCAAAAGGCCTGCCATACCCTTTGAGCACTCGGTTGTATGATCCGGTCATGAGCGTTGTGTGGCACTCCTCGTTAGCTCGGCAGCAAAGAACTCTTCCTTGCTTGCCAAACGTGCATATCCGAGGCATTCTCAGAGGCGAGGTGGCCTCGTTCTTCGGAGGCTCGCCTCAGGTGGATCCCCCCCCCCAATTCCGTTGTTAGATTTTGTTAGGTAAAACAGGCGAAAGCGGTCAATTTAAGGGTAAAGAAGGGAAAATCTAGAAGAGCCACTCTCTCATCTAACCTATTTGTAATCAATTAATTACCAATATTTCCAGCAGCTTTCAAAAAGCTCAGGCATCGATTCCCCCTCCCGGCACCATACCTCTACGAAACCCGCATAAAATAAGGCTTTTACATCTGAAAAGCCCATTGTCAGGTTGTTAGGCAAACTGGCCTAATCGTGCCCATTCCTGGCCAAGGCGTGCTATCTACATTCGTGTTCATTTTCCCTGTCTCCTCCGTGAATTCACACGCGACCGGACGATCAAGATGAGCCTGTTCCACGCACGAACCCCGCGATAGGAGATGCCAGCTACAGGGTCTGCTCATAATTGCTCATTCTTAGTGAATTGGCCGCCTTCATTGCCGCAATCTAATGATTTTGAATGCTTTCTCCGGCCCGCCGCGTCCAGACTCGAAGCGTGACCAAAGGCAAGGATGGCCGCAGATGACAAGGGCATGGAGGCCTGCAGCACCATGGCTCTTTCACCAACGTCGGCCTCAGTCGTGTGCTGGCAATAATTCAACAGGAAGACATGCTGCAGCATGCTCTTGCTCGTTTATGTTTGCGCGGCTTCCGCGCTGGCCAGTGCCGGGGCTCCCGTTGCGCGGAACCCAATAGTCGCCCCGGTGGAACGCAGGGAAGACACTTTGTACTACCGTTGCCAACGCAATGCACACTTCCCAGGGCTGAGCCATACGGTTGCCTGTGCCGTCAGGATTTCGCAGCCTGTCCATCACGGCACACTTCTCCATCGGTCGCTCATAGCAGATGTCTTTTCTCAATTTCCCTTTCCCGCAACCAGGTGAAGATCACCGGCGTCACCACGAGAACGTGGAGCAGTGAACTCAGCATGCCTCCCAGCACCGGGGCCGCCAGGGGCTTCATGAACTCCGCTCCGGCGCGGGTAGACCACATCAGCGGCAGCAGGCCGGCGACCACCGTGGCCACGGTCATCACCTTGGGCCGTAGACGCAGCAGAGCTCCCTCCATGACCGCAGCGTGCAACCCCTCGCGCGTTAGCACGCCGTCCAGGGCAACCCGCCGGGCCACGGCCTCTTCCAGGTAGATGACCATCACGACGCCTGTTTGCACGGCTGTGCCAAAGAGCGCGATGAAGCCCACCCACATGGCGACCGAGAAGTTGTATCCCAGCAGCTTGACCAGGAAGACTCCGCCGGTAAGCGCGAAGGGCACGGCCAGCAGAACGTGGGCAGCCTCTCTCCATGAGTGATACGTGCGGTAGAGCAGGAAGAAGATAATCAGCAGCACGGCCGGGATGACCATCTCCAGCCGCTTGCGGGCGCTGATCTGGTTTTCAAACTGGCCGCTCCACTGCACGTAATAACCCTGCGGCATCTGGACATTGCTGTTCACCACGCGACTGGCCTCGGCAACGAATCCGCCCACATCGCGGCCGCGGACGTTCATCAGCACCGTGCCGCGGAGAAGTCCGTTCTCGCTGCTGATCATGGACGGCCCCATCACCATCTGAATGGTGGAGATCTCCTGTAGCGGCACCTGCGTACCCGTGCTGCCGGTCACGAGCACGTTCTTCATCTCGTCCACATCCTGCCGGAAGTCGCGTGCGTAGCGCACGCGCACCGGGAAGCGCTGACGTCCCTCGATGGTGGTCGTCATGCTCTTGCCGCCGATCGCGGCCTCGATTACATCCTGCGCGTCGGCCACGCTGATGCCGTATCGCGCCGCCGCCTCGCGGTTGATCTTGATCTCGAGATAAGGCGCGCCGGTGATGCGTTCCGCGTACAGATCGGTGGCGCCTGGTACCTGCCGCAGTACGCGCTCAATCTCCTCGGACTTCTGCTCGATGACTTTCAAGTCCGGGCCGAAGACCTTCACACCAACCTGGGTGCGAATTCCGGTGGAGAGCATGTCAATGCGGTTGCGGATGGGCTGCGTCCAAATATTGGAGACGCCGGGGATGTGCAGCCTGGCGTCCAGCCGCTGGATGATGCCATCCTTGGTCGTACCCTTGGGCCACTCGTCGCGCGGCTTGAAGACCACGATGGTCTCCGCCATATTGATGGGCGCCGGATCGGTTGCGGTCTCCGCGCGGCCAATCTTTCCCACCACCATGGCCACCGCAGGATCGGCCGACAGGATGCGGTCCTGCTGGCGCATGATCCCCGCGGCCATGGTCAGCGAGATGCGCGGATCGGTGATGGGCATGAAGAGCGCTGTCTCCTCGTCGAGCGGCGGCATGAACTCCGTGCCGATGGTGGTGGCCGTGTACAGCGCCGCGCAGAACAGAAGCGCAGCAATGGCCAGGGTCGCCACACGGAAGCGCAACGCCCAGCCCAGCGCCGGCCGGTAAATTCCGCGCAACAGGCGCATCACCGGATTGTCCTCCTCGCGATGCAGCCTGCCGCGAATCAAAAAGCTGCACAGGACGGGGACTAGGGTGATGGCGAGAATCGTAGAGCTGAACATGGCGAAGGTCTTGGTGAAGGCCAGCGGGTGAAACATCTTGCCCTCCATGCCGCGCAGCGCAAACACCGGCACAAAGGCAAGAATGATGATGACCATGGCGAAGAAAATTGGCCGCCCGACGAGCTTTGCCGCCTTGAGCGTAATCTCCCGGATGTGTGGACGATAGTCGCCGTTCTCCTCGGAA
>CAVRDQ010000131.1:0-62506 GCA_963719655.1 uncultured Acidobacteriota bacterium
GGTCTTCAACCAGCTCGTCGGCCCCGTTCACAAGGTGGAGCGCGGCAGCATCGGCATCACCTTCAGCGCCGAGCCCAGCCCGGCGGTCACCCGCATGTACGGCGGCGGACGCGGCGTTATCGTGATGGACGTAAACCCCAACGGCCCGGCGGCAAATGCCGGATTGCAGGCCGGCGACGCCATCATCAGCGTGGGCGGCAAGCCCGTGGCCAACGGAGACGAACTGGTCGCCGAGGTCAGCTCGCACCATGCCGGAGACAAGCTGAAGATTGGTTACCTGCGCAGTGGCAAGCAGCAGGAGGCAACCGTCACGGTCGCCGACCGCCAGAAGCTTTTGGGCGCGCAGCTCGGCATGGCCGAGGAGGACGCCGAGGAGCAGGCTCCCAAGGAGAGCAAGCTGGGCGTCACGGTGAAGGCTGTTCCGGCCGCCACCGCCAAGCGCCTCAACCTGCCCGCCAACCAGGGCGTGCTGGTCACGGACGTCAAGCCCGGCAGCTTTGCCGACTCGGTGATGCTTGGCCGCGGCGACGTGATCCTCGAGGTCAATCGCCAGCCGGTCAACGATGCGGCGGGCCTCGCCAAGGTCGAATCCACGCTGAAGAGCGGCGAGGACGTGGTCTTCGTCGTGCGCTCCGGACAGGGAATCAACGCCTCGAACAGCTTCCTGGGCGGAACCCTGCCGTAGTAACCTAATCAAAGGTCCCATGCGCTGCCGGAGTCTGAGCCTTTCGTTATTTGATGGCTCCGGCAGCATGGGATAACCTCTCATCCTGAACGCCTTGTGTATTCCAGCCAAGGCCAGGCTCAAGCAGAGAGAAACCAACCCCAGCGGGAACCAACTCCCCGGGGATTAGCGGAACAAGAGGTGCAGCCGGGTGCGTCGTCATATCACAGGGATTTTCGTGGGCCTCGTCGCCATCATGGTCGCACCTTGCTTTGCAGCCGGTCCTTCGGCCCGCAAGAGCACCGCTTCGCACTCCGTGTCGGCGAAGGCTACGTCGGCGAAGGCTGCATCGGTCCGTTCTTCATCGCCCCGAGCTGCATCGCCCAAAGCTGCTTCTTCCAAAGCTGCCAGCGGCAAGTCCGTGTCGTCGAAGTCCGTGTCGTCGAGGTCCGCGCGCGGCCATGCATCGGCCTCGCAGCCTGCACTCTCGCAAAGCGCGCCGCAAAAGGCCTCTGCCACGGGCCGCCATTCGCGCAGGGGGGCGACCCTGAAGACCGTTGCCGTTCGTCCCAAGAGCAGGGGGCAGCAGGCCATTGACCGCCAGCGCACGCTGGAGATTCAGGAGGCGCTCATCCGCGAGCGCTACCTCGAAGGTGAGCCCACCGGTGTGTGGGACCAGTCCACGCGTGATGCCTTCACCCGCATTCAGGATGAAAACCACTGGCAGACCAAGATCGTTCCCGACTCGCGCGCGCTCATCAAGCTCGGCCTCGGACCGGGACGCCAGAACCTTCTCAATCCCGATAGCGCCGACCTGGCCACGCCTCCGCCCCTGCGGCAGGAGAGACCTGCCGTCGGCGGCACCAACTAGGTTTCCTCTGGAGTTTTCTTAGCGCGCCTGCCTCAGAAGACCACTACTCGGCCGGCATTACTCCACAAAGTAGCCCGCGGCGGACTGCGCGGTCACCCCGCGCTTCTTTACGGTCACCTTCACGCGATGGTAGCCGAGCTCTTCGCCCTCGACGGTAAAGCGCAGGGTGTACTGCTGGTGCAGCTCCCCGGCAACTTCCCGGTAAATCTCGCCAAGCGCCGATTTCTTCGCCATCTCCGGCGTGGCCATTTCCTTCTTGTTCCATTCCTTCTTCTTGATCTCAAAGTAGCGGCCGCCCGTCTCGCGCGCAATTCTCTCCAGCACCTGGCGGCCTTTGTTGCGGCTCTCCCGGCTGGACTCGCCGTCATGGCCCGTGTCGTGTCCGCCGCCGCCCAGGCCAGCGCCGGTCCCCATGCGGGTCAGGTGATCCTCTTCCGGCTCCTCCGGCACATACACTGTGTACACCGCGACGTTGCCGCGCTGCGCGCTCTGGATGGCCGTCTGCAAGCTGGTGCGGCTCTCGTAATCCACCCCACTGCTGAAGACAACCAGCGCCTTGCGTCCCTTGCGCGACTTCATCACCTCGTCACAGGCCAAAAAGATGGCGTCGTAGAGCGTGTTGCCGGCGAACAGAAAATCGTCCGCGCTCTCCTCGCCGCGCCGGCGCTCACCGACGGCGGAGTGCTGCTCGCCCACGCTGATGGCGTCCACGCCCTTCAGCAGCCGGTCGTGCGAGGTGGTCACATCCTGTAACAGCTCCACCTTGCGGCTGAAGCGAATGACAAAGGCGCGGTCGCGCCCCTCGCGCAATGTTTTGACGAACTCTGTGGCCGCCCTGCGCTCATCGGCCAAAGCCTTGCGCTGTCCACGGCTGGTGTTGGCCACCAGCCCCACCAGCAGCGGGGAATCAGCGTCCTGCACGGCTGCGGTCACCAGCTCGGCGCGGCCATCGGATTCAATCGCAAAGTCCTCGGCGGAGAGACCATCCACGGCCTCGCCCTGCTTGTCCCGCACCACCACCGTCAGGCTGACCTCGTGGGGCGCGGTTTCAGCGGCTGCCGGGGGCGTGGACTTCGCATTCGCCGCCGCGGGCTGGCTCTGCGCGCACAGCGGCATCCCCGCCAGCATCATCGCGCTTGAGAGCAGGGCAGGGATCGCGAGCATCAGAAGGGAACGGCCAAAATAGCGCGTGCGGCTCATGCCGAAGAGCATGGCACAAGCCGCACGCGGAGAAAAGATGGGAGATGTGGTGCTGGAAGAAAGCAGCCGCCCTCAGGCTTCGGTCGGCTTGCTGCCCGTGTTGCTGAAGGTGCTCCACACGGCTGCGGCGGCCACAATTACGTTGGCCACCACCACCGGCATGGCGTGGATCAGCAGTCCGTAGGTGATCCACATCAGCGCCGCCCCGGCCTGGATGAGGCGCAGGGTGGCGGGTTTTTTGAAGAAGTAGGAGAGGCCGAAGCAGGCCGTGGCAATCCATCCAATCCAGCTCAGCATGGCTACTGTTCTCCTCCCGTCGAGGCGTCGTCCAGACCGGTTGCGCGCAGGGTGACAAAGTCGGTGCGGGTGCGCGCCCACTCCTGCACCAGGAAGCCTTTTTCCTCAAAGAAGCGCCGAATCTGCGGCTGGCTCCATTCGGCGGCCTCTTCCAGGATGGGCACCAGCACGCTCAAGGCGTTATCGCTGAGCACGGTGCGGCGGGCGATCTGCGTCACCGCGCGCGAGCTGCTGACGGCAATCGTCAGTCCGTCGCCGTCGTTGACGTGCAGCATGGCGTTGATGTCCGAGCTGCCATCGCCGGCGTAGACCACGTGATCGCGGCCAATCGAATGCTCTTTCTGCAACTGCATGATGCGTGTCACCTTTCCGTATCCGGCGGTGCAGCGCACCAGGCGCTCAATGCTGCCATCCGGCGCCCATTCGAACTCGGTGCCGAAGATGTGGTCTTTCGGGACGATGCCCTCCAGGGCCGACTGCACAATCTCCACCGGAGCGGCCGACAGCACGTAGAAGTCGAACTGGTATCCCGGAATGCCTTCGCGCAGCGTGTTGTAGAGCAGTTCGATGTTCTGCTTCAGGGGAATGCGCTTGCCGGTCTCCACCAGGTGCTTGCGCCGAACCTTGCTATGGAAGGCCGGGTCGTGCAGCAGCAGATAGGCCAGTTCGGCCCCCTGCTGTACAAGGTTTAACTTCGCCATGCCTGCAACCTTCTGCTTGAACTCCTCCACCGGGATGCCCAATGTTTCGGTGAGCACCCAGCCGGAGTCGTTGAAACTCAGGGTTTGGTCAAAGTCACTGGCGAACAGATACTGCTTGGTTAAAGAATCACTCATATCACTTACTATGATAGGCCACCGGGGAGGGCTGAATCGTTAAATGCCTATCAATTGATTTAATTCATGCTATGGCAGATAAGTATAGTTGCAGTTAACGGTCATAGAATCAATCTTTTACGATGATAGTACCGGCTTCCCGAAAGAGGCCGGCGAAGGCGATTTCTCCTCTGACGGAGGCGTTTTCGGCCAAGAAAAACCCCGCAGCCGGGTGGCGCGGGGGGTGGAAATCCTGCTTCTTGACTCCAGATTCCGGCCTAGTAGCGCTCGGCCATGAACTCCGTAATACGCTGGTAAGCCTCGCCGAGCACATCCTCCGGCGGCAGGTAGACGATGCGCATGTGCCGCGTACCGGGCTTCTCGCCAAAGCCGGAGCCGTGGACGCAGAGCACGTATTTCTGCTCGACCAGCTCGGTGACGAACTGCTTGTCGTCCTCCGGGATGTCCAGCTTCGGGAAGGCGTAGAAAGCTCCATGCGGAGCCGTCAGGGTGACCCTCGGCGTGCGCTTGGCCCATTCGACGGTCAAATCGCGGCGGCGGCGCAGCTTGGCGCGCACTTCGATCAGGTGATCCTGTGAGCCGTCCAAGGCCGGTGCAATGGCGTACATAAACGGGTGCGGAGCACTCAAACGCGCGCGCAGCAGCTTGTACACCGCCTCCAGGTAGTCGCCCAGGAGCTCAGCCGGCCCGGTGGCCACGGCCCAGCCAATGCGCCAGCCCGGCACCAGGTAGGCCTTGCTGAGGCCGTTGAAGGTGATGACCGGAACGTCCGGCGCCAAGGTGGCGATGGAGATGTGCTGCTGGTCGTCGTCCAGAATCAGCGAGTCGTAGATTTCGTCGGCCAGGATCAGAAGGTTGTGCTTGCGGGCCAGCTCGGCAATGCCTTCCAGCGTTTTGCGGGAGTAGATTGCGCCCGTCGGGTTATTCGGATTGATCAGCAGAATGGCCCGCGTGCGCGAGTTGATGCGCGCGGCGATGTCATCCAGATCCGGCTGCCAGCCATTCTCCTCGTTCAACTGGTAGGAGTTCGGCTCGGCGCTCAGCTTGCCCAGCACTGCGCCGTAGAGCGGGTAATCCGGGCAGGGCGTCAGCACGTTGTCGCCGGGATTGACCAGGGCGGTCAGGCAGTGGTCAATGACCTCTCCGGAGCCGAAGCCGACCATGATGCCCTGAATGTTCTGGAAGCCGCGCTGCTCGGCCCTGCGCCGGATGGCCTCCACGGCCGAGTGCTCGCCCAGCGAGTCTCCGTATCCGTTGTGACCGTCACGCATGGCCTTGATGGCCGCCTCGATCATGTGCGGAGGCGTGGTGAAATCATAAGTGCAGGGGTCGCCGATGTTGAGATACAGAATCTTGTGACCCTGGCGCGCAACCTTGTCGGCCACCACGGCAAGGTCGCGGATGGCGTAGCTGACGTTGGCCATGCGCGTGGCCGGCGAGATTTGTTGTAGGAATGTCAAAGCGGTCGTCATTGATACCTAACTAAGTGGAATCTTTCTATTGAACCTGATACGGCAGCGGGGCGCAAGTATTCGGCTCACAAACCCGCGGCATCGCAGCCATAGGTGCAAGTCCTTCGTTCACCGCATTCACGAGTTGGCGCAGACAGAAACGCCACACAGCGTGTGCCGTGTGGCGCCTCCGGTTGCATCGTTTTCCGTTTAACCCTTTCTCTGGTGAATCGCTCTCCTTGTTAATCGGTTTCAAAGAAGAGGTGGAACTTATCCGCCCCGGGCGTGGCTGAGCCGGCCGCCTCGGCCGCGGCCTTCTTCTTCCATTCGCCCTCGTCGAGCACGGTGATGGCCGCCAGTTTCTTCCCGGTCAGCCGCTGGTTCAACGCGTCCAGCTTGGCCGCGTTCAGCCGGGTGAAGTCGCCAACCACGTCATCCAACTCGTGGCTGAGCACGGAGGCGCGGTCGGCCTGAGCCTTCGTCGGCCGCCCCTCGTAGCTGTTCACCGCGCCGTACACGCTTCCCAGGTACTCGCGGATGCGTTCTTCGCCCGTGATGGCGCCGCCCTCCTTGGTGGCCACAATGCGGGAGCGCAGTGCGTTCGCCTTGGCGGCGTACTCCGTCAGTTCGGCTTGCAGCGGGTCCCTGGCGTCCAGTCCGGCGGCGCGGGCGGTGGCCGCGTCACGCACGCCGGTGATGGCCTCCACGGCCCAGCTCATGTGCCCGATGGTCTCGCTCAGTTTTCCCATCAGGGCAAACTGCGCCGTGCGATCCGCGACCGTGAACTTGGCGCGCGGGTCCAGTGCCACCTCCAGTTTGCCGGTGTACACCTTGCCGTTCTTGGTCAGCTTCACCGTGTAGGTTCCGGGCAGCACGCGCGGACCCACGCCGGCCTCAAACAGCGCCGAGGCCGCCGGTGGAACCTTGGGCGGCTTCAATCGCATGGACCACTGCACGCGGTTGATGCCGCGCTTCATGCCTGGATTCAAGGTGTCCATCAGCTTGCCCTGGGCGTCGAAGATCTCAATCTTCAAGTCGCCCTTCATGTGCCGGGCCCGCTGATAGTAGGTGATGGTGGCGTTCTCCGGCCGTCCGGCGCCGTTGAACGTGTTGTCGCCCTCGGGCCACCCGCCGTTCGATTGCAGATATTGCACCGAGCGGCGCGACGGCAGCAGCGCGGCTTCGGCGGAGAGAACCTCCGGAGTCAGCGCGCGCAGCGGCGAAATGTCGTCAATAATCCAGATGCCGCGTCCATGCGTTGCCAGCACCAGGTCGCTCTCGCGCTCCTGTATGACGATGTCTCGCACGGCCACGGCCGGGAAGTTGGAGCCCTTGTACTGCGCCCAGTGATCGCCGCCATCCACGCTGACCCACAGGCCCAGCTCGGTGCCCAGGAAGAGAAGCTTCGGGTCCCGGGTGTCTTCGGCGATGACGTGCGCGTAGCCATGCACGCCGCTCTCTTTTGCCGCCAGGGCATGCCAGGTCTTGCCGCGGTCGGTGGTCTTGTAAACATACGGCGTCATGTCGCCAAAGGTGTGACGATCAAATGTCGCGTAGGCCACGTCCGCGCTGTAACGGCTGGCGGCAACGGTGGTTACCCAGCTGTTCTTGGGCAGGCCGGGCACGTTGCCGACGACGTTCGTCCAGGTCTTGCCGGCGTCGCTGGTGACTTGCAGGTTGCCGTCGTCAGTGCCGGCCCAAATGATGAGCCCGCTCTTCGGCGATTCGCTGATGGAGTAGATGGAGGTGTGCGTCTCAGCCGAGGAGTTGTCCACGGTCACGCCGCCGGACTCCTCCTGCTTCTGCTTCTCCGGATCGTTGGTCGTCAAATCCGGCGAGATGCGGTCCCAGGTCTGTCCGTGATCGCGTGAGCGGAACAGGTACTCGGCGCCAATGTAGATGGTGCCTTTCTGGTTCGGACTCATGTGAATCGGCGTGTTCCAGTTGAGCCGCAGCTTCTTGTGTCCGTAATCGGCGTAGGGGTGGATGCTGCGCGCCTCATGCGTGATGCGGTTGATGCGTCCCAGTTCGCCGCCCTGCGACTCGGCGTAGATGTAGTTCGGGTCGGAAGGGTCTTCGAACATCCAGAATCCGTCGCCGCCGTACATGTTCTCCCAGCGCGAGTTGGTGATGCCGCCGGGATAGGAGGAATCGCCCACCCAGGCGCTGTTATCCTGCAAGCCGCCGTAGACGCGGTAGGGATCGGCGTGATCCACGCTGACGTGATAGAACTGCGACACCGGAAGGTTCTGCATGTGCTCCCAGTTGGAGCCGCCATCCTGGCTGCGCCACAATCCGCCATCGTCGCCCGTGTAGACGATCTTCGTGTTCTCCGGGCTGATCCACACATCGTGGAAGTCGCCGTGCGCGCCGCCGCCGACCGAGCTGAAGCTGCGTCCGCCGTCCGTGCTGTAGAGCAGTCCCAGGTCGGGCTTGAACAGTTTGTTCTCGTCCTTGGGATCCACAATCAGGTTGGCGAAGTAGAACGGGCGCCAGACCATGAACTGGCTGGCGTCGAGCTTCTTCCAGTTCGCGCCGCCATCGTCGCTGCGGAAGAGTGCGCTGGAGGCCGACTCGATCATGGCGTACACCACGCTCGGCTTGCTGGGCGCCACGGCCACGGCAATACGGCCGTAAGGTTTGGTGGGCAGGCCCTTGGCGTTGGACTCGTTCAGCTCCGTCCAGTGCTCGCCGCCATCGGTGCTTTTAAAGATGCCGCTGCCCGCGCCGCCGGAGCGGAAGGTCCAACCCTGGCGGCGGAAGTCCCACTGCGAAGCGTAAATCGTGTTGGGTTCGCTCGTGCTGCTGCTGAGCATGCCGCAGCCGGTGCTCGAATTGGCGCCGGGCAGCACGTTGCGCCACGTCTTGCCGCCATCGGTCGTCTTGAAGACGCCACGGTCGCCGCCATCGCTCCACAGGTGGCCCAGGGCGCACACCAGCGCCGTGTTGCCGTCCTTCGGGTCCACCAGAATCTTCGAAATGTGTTCGGATTCCTTCAGCCCGACGTTCGTCCAGTTGTCGCCGCCGTCGGTGGAGCGGTACACGCCGTCGCCAACGCTGACGCTGTTACGCGTCCAGCTTTCACCGGTGCCCACCCACAGGTTCTTCGGGTTGCCGGGGTCAATCGTAATGGCTCCAATGGACTGCGCCGTGGTCTTATCGAAGATGGGCGTGAACGTGGTGCCGCCGTTGATGCTGCGCCACACTCCGCCGCTGGCCGAGGCCGCATACACCGTAATCTGGCCGTGATCGTGCACGGCCGCCACGGCCGCAATGCGTCCGCTCATGGTGGCCGAACCGATATTGCGCGCCGGCAATCCGCTGATGACCGCGGAATCAACCACGGGCGCGCTCTGCGCCAACGCGTTGACGCCAATCAGCGCTATCGCACCCAGCACTGCTGCCTGACAAAAGCGGCGTGCAGTTGTTGTCCTAAGGCGGCCGCTCATTGCGCGCCTCCCGTCTTGGCCGGAGCCGCCGCCGGAGCCGCTGCCGGAGCTGGAGCAGGAACAGGGGCCGCGGCGGGCTTCACCGCCGGCATCACAAACATCGCGTCATCCATGGGGACGTTGATTTCGACCTTGTCCACTGCCACCTTCTGCCGCTGGTCCGGGCGCGACTTGGGCCCCGCCTGGATGGAGAAGGGAATCAGCACGCCCTGCACTTCCTTGAACGAGCCGAACTCTGTTGTCGTCTCGCGGGCCGAACCGCGCAGGAAGATTGCCTGGTCCACGCGAGTCTCCAGGAAGGTGTCAGGATCGAAGTAGTAGGTGAACTGGTCGCCGTTCTTCAGGGTCACGCGCAGCACCAGCACATCGTTGCCGTCCAGGCTCTGCTTGCCGAGCGCCTCCATCTTGTTGCCCTTGGCGGCGGCGTCCACCAGCGGACCGTCAATATCGGCCTGGTCCTGCATGCCGCGCAGTTCGTCCTCGCCCATCAGTTCGGGATCCTTCTTGCCCTGGAAGGGGCTGATCTTCCACGCGCTGGTGCCGTCGTAGGCGTCAATCTCGGTCATCCCCTGCAGGGTAAAGCTCTGGCGAACCTTGTCCGGGCGCTTCATCTCGCTGACAATCCCCGCCTTGAAGCCCTGCACCTCCATGCTGCCGCTGATGCGCATGGTCTGGATGGCCTTCAGCTTGTCCAGTCCGCCACGGGCTTCAATGTTCTTCGCCGCCATCTCCTCGGCCGTCTGGGCCGAGGCAAATGCCGCGGCCAGCAGCACCATGGGAAGCACCACAAAACGCGAAAGCAGTCTCATCGGAAATCGCTCCTTTTTCTGAAAGGGAACGCACTGGGCGCATCCTTATGGGTTCACTGGGCTGGCGGCACGCAACGGAATACCACTCTCCGCGGCCGCGTGGGAATGCTCGAAATTGAATTCGCAATGACCCGGAAATTTCGGCATACAGGTTACGGGCGTCCACCCGGGCGCCCTTCTCGGTGCGGGAATTGTACATGGCGCCCTGCGCCCGGTAAAATCCCGCTCCGCACCGCCAACTGATACGCCGCACGGGCCGGAAAAGTTCAATTCCTTTTTCGGCGCGGTAAGATGAAACCACTCTGGCGCTGGATACGTATCAGATGGCACCCAAGGGAGACCTAAGCGTGAACTGCTTTTTCCGTCGTAATCTGGCAAGCCTCTTGTTTCTAGTTGTTTGTATAGCTCTGCCTGGCCGCGCGCAGAACCCCAACGGCAGCCTGCGCGGCGAGGTGCATGACTCGAGCGGTGCCCGAGTGGCCGCAGCGCAAATTCTGCTGCGCCAGGCCGATGCCACACTCGAGCGCCGCATCTCCGCTGACTCGCGAGGCGAGTTCCGCCTGGAGGGGCTGATTCCCGGCCGCTACCACCTGCGCGTTGTGGCCGCGGGCTTTGCCCCGGCAGAGGCCGATGTTGAAGTCTCGGTCAGCGTGGTGCGCGATCTTTCCGTCGTCCTGCGTCCCGAGTCGCGCCGCGAATCCGTGCAGGTGGAAGGCCGCTCCAGCAGCATCACAACCGAGCCGGTGGACACCGCCAGCGCCGTGCACCAAGTGGTCGTCAGCAGTCAGGACCTGGCAACGCTCCCGCTGGCCGCACGCAGCTTTGCCAACATCGCCTACCTGGCGCCGGGCACTGAGCCGGTCGAGCCCAGCGATCCCACCAAGGCGCGCATCACCGCCGTCAGCACCGGCGGCAGCAGCGGACTCAACAACGAACTCAGCGTGGATGGCGCCGACAACTCCGACGACTGGATTGGCGGCTTCCTGCAAAACATTCCGGTGGATGCCATCCAGGAGTTTGCCATCCGCACCGCCGGCGCCGACGCCGACACCGGAGGCACCACCGCGGCCAGCGTCGTCATCACTACCCGCCACGGTGGAAACCAATCGCACGGTGGCTTCGCCTTCTACGAGCGCGACGCAAAGCTGAACGCGCGCTACCCGATCGAAAATCCTGCCGAGACCTGCACCGACGGTACCTGCGTCAGCAATCCCAAGCAGCCATTCTCCCGGCAGAACTACGTTGGCACGCTCGGCGGAGCCATCGTCCGCGACAAGCTTTTCTATTTCGTCGCCGCCGAGTATGTGCGCGAAGACGCCAGCATCGCCTACAACCCCGGCAGCACCACACAGTTTGATGCCCTTGCCGCGCTTGCCTCCAGCGGACTGATCCCCGGCACAAACAGCATTGCCGTGCCGGCCACGGTGGCCATTCCGTTCCGCGACAACAGCGGCTCCTTCCGCATGGATTGGGCCGAGTCGCAGCGTTCGCACTGGTTCCTGCGCACCTCGGCCGACAGCTACCTGACCCGCAACGCGCTGGTGCAGCAGGCCACTCTGCCTTCCACCGGACTGACGACGCACAACAACTACACCAACACGGTCATCTCCAACCAGTTCACGTTTGGACCGCACTGGCTGGGCAACCTTGTGCTGGATGCGGGAACCCTGCACCTGACGCAGCAGCGCAACTCGAACCTCGGCTTTGCCCTGGCGTTTCCCTTCAGCAGTACGGCACTCACCGTCAGTGGATATGAGACGTATGGAGACAACCAGTTCGCCACGCCCATCACGCTCTTTCCCGCCCTGCGCAACCAGCAGAAGTACCAGTTCCGCTACGACGTGAGCCATACCAGCGGCGCGCACGCCTCCAAATTTGGCATCAACTTTATTCATGAGCCGGTGCTGGGCGGAGCCTTTGCGGCCACCGCCGAGCAGCTCATCGCCTATCCGCAGAACCCGTCGTACTACGTGGCCAACCCCTCGCAGTTCTACTACGTGCCGCCGGCGGATCAGTGCTCGCCCGCGCCCGACCCAGCCTCCGGAATCACCTGCAATTACACCGCGGCGGGCAATGGAGCCTTCAGCCAGAACGTGCAGCGCCTCGCCCTGTATGCGCAGGACCAGTGGCGAGTCTCTCCGCATCTCACGCTGAACTACGGATTGCGCTACCAAGCCAGCTTTGGACTCTTCACGGCCAGCGGACTCAGCCAGGCGGCCAACCCCGCGTATTCGTTGCTGCCGTCGCTCGGCTACCCGGAGGCCGTTCCGCACGATGATCGCCATCAGTTCGGCCCGCGCCTGGGAGTGGTCTACACGCCGGATCGCGGCGAGCACACGGTGCTGCGCGCCGGCTTCGGAATCTTTCACAACGATCTTGCGCAGAACGGCTGGGCCGCGGCCTTCCAGTCGGTGAACGTGAACTCCGTTGCGCCGCCTTCGCTGATTGATCCCAACTACAAAACGCCGTACGCCATCCACGCCACTGCCGGAGTGCAGCGCGCGTTGACTCGCAACTGGGTGCTCAGCGCCGACTACACGCATGAACAGGGAGACCACGGCTACCGCGCCTATCCCTATGCCGACGCCACGGTCTTCCGCTCGGACAACCGCTCGGCGTACAACGCATTGCTGCTGCACCTCAACGGCACGCTGGCGAAGCGCTTCCAGTTGACGGCGAACTATACGCTCTCCAAGGCGCAAACCTGGGGATGCGTTCTCGGCGAGCTCTTTGACTACGTCAACGGCGTCTGCGACCCCTACCACGCCTTCGCCGCCGGAGACTATGGTCCCTCGGGAGAAGACGTGCGCCACCGCTTTGTGCTGGCCGGCACGGCGCACCTGCCTGGCGGCGTCGAGCTGACCACGCTCACGCAGTTGGAAAGCGCGCGCCCCATCACCATCACCACCGCCGACGGCACCGAGCGCATCTCCGTCAACGGCCAGCCCACCTCGCTCGACGAGTTCCGCGGCACGCCCTACATGCAGGTGGATCTGCGCGTCAGCCGCCCCATGCGCCTGCGCGACGGCGTGCAGATTTATCCCTTTGCGGAACTCTTCAACGTCTTCAACCGCAGCAACCCGGGCGCGAACTTCGTGGCCAACATCGCGAATCTTCCGGTGTCGCCCGCGGATGTTGCCAGCGGCAACGTCACCGGAGTCTGCGCCAACGCGGCCTGCAGCAGTTACGTGCCGGTCACCAGCCTCAAGCAGTTGGAGATTCCCGCCGGAGCCCTGGGCGACTTCTTCGGCCCCGGCACGACCGTGGGCATCCCCTTTGCGGCGCAGCTCGGAGTGCGTATCTCATTCTGAGTTCTTGGCGGCATCGGTTCTGTTTATCGGGACGTTGCGACGCGGCGGGGACGGGTGATGCGTATCTGCCGGCTCCGCGATCGGGATTGATCGCAGAGCCAGCAGACCGATGTCTACGATGAGATTCTCGGCAGGAACTACTCGCGGTTATCAATCTGCGCGCGCTGCAGATGATCGCTGTAGTCCACGTAAACGGCCTTCCATTCGGTGTAGAAGTCGAGCGAGCCGATGCCACCCTCTCGGTGGCCGTTGCCCGTCTGTTTCACTCCGCCAAAGGGCAGATGCACCTCGGCGCCGATGGTGGGCGCGTTGATGTAAGTGATGCCGGCGTCGAGGTCGCGAATGGCCGCGAAGGCGCGATTCACGTCTTTCGTGTAGAGCGACGAGCTGAGTCCGTACTTCACGTCGTTGGCAATGGCGATGCCATCTTCCAGCGACTCGCACTCAATGCAGCTGACGACGGGGCCAAAGATCTCTTCCTGCGCGATGCGCATCTTTGGCGTCACTTCGGCAAACACCGTGGGCTCAATAAAGAAGCCGTGCTTGCAGTCGCCGCCCTCAAAACGCTGGCCGCCCGTGGCCAAACGCGCGCCGTCCTTCTTGCCCACTTCGATGTAGCCCAGCACGGTCTCCAACTGCGCCTGGCTGACGACCGGGCCGACGTCCACTTTTTCGTCCAGTCCGTTGCCCAGCTTCAGGAGTTTCGAGCGGCGTACCAGCTCGTCCACAAACTTCTTGTAGATGCCCTTTTGCAGAATGATGCGACTGGTGGCCGTGCAGCGCTGGCCGGCCGTGCCGAAGGCTCCCCACAACGCGCCATCGAGCGCCAGCTCCAGGTTGGCGTCGTCGAGCACGATCATCGGATTCTTTCCGCCCAGCTCCAGCGAGCAGCGTTTGAATGTCCGCGCGCAGCTTTCGCCGATGATGCGACCCACCTCGGTCGAGCCGGTAAAGCTGATGGCCCGTACAAGAGGATGCTCCATCAGCGGGCCGCCAACTTCTCCGCCGTGGCCGGTGACGATGTTGATGACGCCATTCGGCACGCCCGCCTCCACCAGTGCGCTGACGAAGTTGAAGACCGACAGCGGGGTATCTTCCGCCGGCTTGATGACGCAGGTGTTGCCCGCGACCAGCGCCGGAAAAAGTTTCCACGATGGAATCGCCATGGGGAAGTTCCACGGGCAGATCATGCCCACCACGCCCAGCGGCTGGCGCGTGGCCATGGCGAACTTGTTGGGCAGCTCGCTGGGCGTGGTGAGGCCGTACATGCGGCGACCCTCGCCGGCGAAGAAGTGGCCGCAGTCTATGGCCTCTTGCGTGTCTCCGCGCGTCTCCTTCAGCACCTTGCCCATCTCGCGCGTCATGTCGTGGGCAAAGCCTTCCTTCTTCTGCTCCAGGATGTCGGCGGCCTTGAGGAGGATCTCGGCGCGGCGCGGCGCGGGCGTCAGGCTCCAACTGCGGAAGGCCCTTTGCGCGGCTTCCACGGCCAGGTTGACCTCGTGGGCTGCGGAGCGCTGGAAGATGCCCACCACGTCGCGGGTATCGGCCGGATTGCGGTTTTCGCAGGATTTGCCGCTGGTGGCGGCAATCCATTGGCCGTCAATAAAGTTCAGATAGGTTTTTGTTGCAGTAGTTGTGCCGGACATGAAGGATGCCTCTCCCAAGGGACTGATTTTGTGGCCCGCGCCCCATTCCCGGCGAAACCGGAGCAGGCGGCGCGGCGCGTATTGCTGGCGACCGCATATCGTAGTCGGCGCCGATGGCGGCTGGCAAGGGCGGCAGGGGTTAGGTCTTGCCGGAATCGGCGGGAAACTCGGCCGATAGAATTTCAACAATCAATGGCCGCAGGGAGGCCAGATCAAGCGTAACGGTCTCCCAGACGATGTCCGCATCCACTGAAAAATATTCATGAACTACGACGTTGCGCATCCCAATGATGTTCTGCCATGGAATACGAGGGTACTTCTCTTGAAGTTCTTTTGACGTAGCATTGGCGGCCTCACCAATGACCATGATGTCATTGAGGATAGCCTTTTGCATCTGCACATCGGCGTGGAAGTCGGCGGGACTCTTTCCGCGCACGGCGTCCATGGCCGCGTCAATCCGCTCCAGCACATCGCGGAGGCGCAGTTCGTCACGCCGCATAAACGGTTTCGGTACGGGAGAGAACCTCGTTGCGGATGAGCGGTTTCAATCCGCGCTTGGGCACCAAGTCCACGGGGAGGCCAAGAAGAGCCTCCAGTTCCATGCGCATGGAGGAAAGTTCGAAGAGCCCGATGCGCTTTCCTGGAAGGAAGTCCACGAGAAAATCTACGTCGTTTACGGATGCGGGGAGGAACCCTGGGATAGGCGATAGGGCGGAGCCGAATAGCAGCAGTTCGCGTACACCATGGCGGCGGCATATAGCTGCGATTCCCGACAGATGCTGATCCATGCGGATGAAGTAACCCACGGCGGCTCCTCCGGGACAAGAATACGACAAAAACAGGAGGCAGTCAGCAGAGAAGCCTCTCCAGGCCGCCCGGCATGGGCAATCTGGTGAATTTTTGCCCATTTCCCACCTGCGGCCACCGGCGGTAGTAAAATACTTTCTGAGTCCCGGCACGAGCTCCTAACGCATTGCATTGCAACGCTTCTGCCCGGTCCCTGGTGGTGCGTGCGCCCTTTTGCGCCAGCTCGCCCCGTGGCCGTCGAGCAGACCGATGTTGACGCGCCGCGTGGGGCGCCAGCGCGCCGGGCGTATTGTTCATCCGAGAAGAGAGAGACGGCACAGACAACGATGTCAAACCACGGCTTCCATAAGGCTTCGCGCTTCGGCAACCTGCGCTCACTGTTCAGCATGTTCTCCAGCGATCTTGCCATTGACCTGGGCACGGCCAACACCCTGGTGTACGCGCGCGGAAAAGGCATCGTCGTCAACGAGCCTTCCATCGTCGCCATCAACAAGAACACCGGTGAGGTGGAAGCCGTCGGCAAGGAGGCCAAGGAGATGCTGGGGCGCACGCCCGGCAGCATCGTCGCCATCAAGCCGATGAAGGATGGCGTCATCGCCGACTTCAAGATCACCGAGAAGATGCTGAACTATTTCATTCAGCAGGCGCACAACCGCAAGATGCTGGTTCTGCCGCGCATCGTCATCGGCGTGCCCAGTGAGATTACGCAGGTGGAAAAGCGCGCCGTCATGGACTCCGCATATCGCGCCAAGGCCAGCGAAGTGCATCTGGTGGAGCAGGCCATGGTGGCCGCCATCGGCGCGGGTCTGCCCATCACCGAGCCCTGCGGCAACATGGTGGTGGATATCGGCGGCGGCACATCGGACATCGCCGTCATCTCCTTGAGCGGCATTGTTTATTCGCGCTCGGTGCGCATGGCCGGCAACCAGATGGATGAAGCCGTGGCCAACTACCTGAAGCGCAAGTACAACCTGCTGATCGGCGAGCGCACGGCCGAGCAGATCAAGATCGAGATCGGCTCCGCGTACCCGCTGGAAAAGCCGCTCACCATGGAGATCAAGGGCCGCAACCTCATCGAGGGCGTGCCCAAGACCATCACCATTGACGACAGCGAAATCCGCGATTCCCTCAGCGAGTGCGTGGGCACCATCGTCAACGCAATTCGCGTCGCCCTGGAGCGCACTCCCCCCGAGCTCTCCGCCGACATCAGCGACCGCGGCATCGTGCTTACCGGCGGCGGCGCGCTGCTGAAGAACCTGGACAAGCGCATTCGCGAGGAGACCGGCCTGCCCGTCTCCATCGCCGACGACCCATTGGCCAGCGTGGTGCTGGGCACGGGCAAAATGCTCGAGGACTTCAAGCTGCTCCGCAAGATCAGCGTGGAGTAACCGCCGCGGCGGCGTCAGAAGCCGAAGTTCCCCAAGCGATGAATTTTTTCAGGCGGCATAACAACGCGGTGGTGCTGGCAGCGGTGCTATTGGCGCAGCTGCTGGCGCTTGCCGTGCAGGTCAAGCGCCAGACGCCATCCGGTCCGGTCACGCTGCTGCGCCTGGTCGCCGTCAGCACGCTCTCGCCCTTTGAGCGCTCGGCCATCTACCTGGGCCAGGGAACCCGCCACCTGTGGAGCAACTACATTGACCTGCGCCACGTGCGCCAGGAAAACCTCACGCTGAAGGCGGAGTTCGAGCAGACGCGGCTGGCCCGCCTGCGCGAATTGGAAGACGCCCGCCAGGCGCATCGCCTGCAAGCCCTGCTCGGCTTCAAGGAAAACTGGATGGACCAGACGGTGGCCGCGCAGGTCATCGGCACCAGCGGCACGGAGAGCTCGCGCCTTCTCTATCTCGACAAGGGCGCGCATGACGGCATCAAGGTGGACCAGCCGGTCATCACGCCGGATGGCGTGGTGGGCAAGGTGCTGGCCGTCTTTGGCGATCACAACTCGCAGGTGCTGCTCATCAGTGACGCCAGCAGCGGAGTCGGCGCCCTGCTGTTGAACTCGCGCCTGCAGGGCATCGTCAAGGGTTCGCCCAGTGGCGAACTCACGCTCAGCTACATCATGGGAGATGAGAGCGTGCAGCCCGGCGAAGTCATCGTTACCAGCGGCGGAGACCGCATCTTCCCCAAGGGGTTGCCCATCGGCACGGTGACCCGTTCTGCGATGGGCCGCAATCTCTTTCTCGACATTCGCGTCAAGCCGGCCGTGCCGCTCAATCGCCTGGAGGAAGTCCTGGTCATCACCTCGCAGGTGGCGCGTGAGCCCGACACCCCAGGGCAGCAGCACGTGCGCGCCAGTGACATTCTGGCGCAGCACTTGCCCGGCGTGCCGCAGCCCGCGGCGCCTGCCGCCACCGCCAATCCGCCGGCCAACCCGGGCCAGGGAGCGAAAAAACCATGAGGGGCGTTCGTGTCAGCTACACCTCGCGCGAGCAGGTCGAGGTCTATCGCTTCAGTTGGCCGGTCTCCATCGGACTGCCGCTGTTGATGGTGGGCTTCCAGGCCTTTGTCCCGGTGCGTGTGCCTTTCCTGCGCCCCTTTGACTTTGGCCTGCTGCTGACCATCTTCTTCGCCGTCTCGCGCCGCAGCCCGGTCAGCGGATTGCTTACCGGGGCATTCATCGGACTGCTGCAGGATTGTCTGACCAGCACGCCCTTCGGCGTCTTCGGCATTGCCAAGACCCTGGTCGGTTACGGGGCCAGCTCGCTCGGCATCGCCATTGACGTGGAGAATCCCAGCACACGCTTCCTGATGACCTTCGTCTTTTATGTCATGCATCTGGCGGTGGTGCTGGCCATCGAGCACTGGCTGGTCGGCCAGTCCATTCACTTCAACCTGGGACATGAGGCGGGCACCGCGGTCATCAACGCGCTGATGGCCGTCTTCCTGTTCTCGCTGCTTAACCGCCTGAAAATTAGGGTGTAGCAGATTCTGCTTTAGTCTGGCTCGGTTGGTCGTATGTTCGGTCGTGAAGAGAAGGTCCCCATTCTCCGCTTGGCGGTGGCCCAGTATGTAATCCTGGCCATCTTCCTGCTGCTCGTTTACGGCCTCTGGCGGCTGCAGGTGATGCAGAGCGATCGCTACTCGAACATGGCCGACCAGAACCGCATCAAGGAAGTTCCCATCCTCGCCCCGCGCGGCAAGCTGTTGGACCGCGAGGGCCGCGCCATTGTGGACAACTACCCCTCGTTTTCCGCGCTTCTGCTGCGCTCGCAGGGTCCCATCACCGAGGCTAATCTCGATGCCATTGCCATCGGCCTGCATCTTGACGCCCAGGAGTTGAAGGCCCGCGTGCAGCGGCTCAGCTCCATGCCCGGCTACCAGCCCATCTTCCTCAAGTTCGACATCACGCCGGACGAGCTGGCCTTCATCGAATCGCATCGCAACGAGTATCCCGAGCTCGACACCATCACCGTGCACCGCCGCCTCTATCCCAAGAACGGATTCATGGCGCACCTGATCGGCTATGTCGGCGAGGTCAGCGAGGAGATGCTGAACCAGCCACGCTTCGAGCTCTACAACGCCGGAGACGTCGTCGGCCAGAGCGGCATCGAAGCCGAATACAACGACATGCTGATGGGCAAGAACGGCTCCCGCCGCGTGCTGGTGAACAGCAAGGGCAAGGAGGTGGGCGAGCTCAGCGACACGCCGGCCGTACCCGGCAAACCGCTTCAGCTCACCATTGACCTCGACCTGCAGATCGCCGCCGAGGAGGCGCTTGGCGACCGCCCCGGCGCCATCATCGCCATGGATCCGCGCACGGGCGAGATTCTGGCCATGGTCAGCCGCCCCACGTTTGATCCCAACTCCTTTGCCGTGCACATCTCCAACAAGGAATGGGCGGCCCTGCTGAACGATCCCGGCAAGCCTCTGCTCAACAAGGCCATCCAGGCGCAGCTCGCGCCCGGCTCGGTTTTCAAGATCATTATGAGCGTGGCCGGCTTGCAGGAAAAAGCCATCAGCCCGGAGCAGAGGGTCGTCTGCAACGGCGGCGCCGAATTCTACGGACACTTCTTCAAGTGCGACCGCCATCACGGTCCGGTCAACATGGCGCAGGCCATCAGCGTCAGTTGCGACACGTATTTTTACACCCTCGGCGCGCGCCTCGGCATCACTCGCATTGCGCAGTGGGCCACGGCCTTCGGCCTGGGACAAAAGACCGGCGTGGATCTTCCGCAGGAAGTTTCGGGCGTGATGCCCAGCGAGGCCTGGAAGATCAAGACGCAGAAGCAGAAGTGGTACGCCGGTGAAACCATCTCGGTCAGCATTGGCCAGGGAGCCGTGGCCGTCACGCCCATTCAGCTGGCGCGCGCCATCGGGGCCATCACCAGTGACGGGCTGATCCGCACGCCGCACGTGGTGCGCCCGGAGTCCCTGCCCACGCAGTACGTCAACGCCATGCACCTGAACGACTCGCACACCGTGCCGCTCGATCCCGACGCCTGGAACCTGATCACCGACGCCATGGCCGACGTCACCACCACCGGCACCGCCGCCCAGGCGCATCTGCCCGGCATTGACTTCGCCGGCAAGACGGGCACGGCGCAGACCATTTCGCTGGAGGCGCGCAAGCGCATGGGCAGCTCCGGCAAGGCATTTGACGATAACGCCTGGTTCGTCGGCGTCACCCCGCGCCGTAATCCGGAGATCGTCGTCGCCGTGCTCAGCCAGGGCGCGGGCTGGGGTTGGCGCTCTGGCATCGTGGCCTCGAAGATCGTCAAGGTTTACGTGGATAAGAAAGCCGCGCACGATGCCGGACGCCCGTACACGTTGCCCAAGATTGAGCCTGTGACGCCGGGAGCAGACTCCGGCGAAGCGCCGTCCGCGACACCATCTGCAAACCCATCCGCGACGCCATCCGCGAACCCGCCCGCAACCAAAGCTCCCGCCACGGGCAACAACCAGGCCGCGCTCAGCATGGGTGGCATCTGGAGCGACCCCGAAGGCCATCTGCACTCGGGATATTTCTCGTTAGGCGGCAAAGCCGGTGCCCGTCATTCCGCGGCTTACCACTCCCCAGCGTTCCACGCGGCCGTGGCCGCACCCGGCATGGAAGCATTTGCCGACACTCATTCCCCTGCGCGGGCCTCGAACGCGCCGCCCACGCAACGGCCATCCGACAGGAACACGCCGCATTCCACTCCCAACTGGACGCCGACCCTGGCCACTCTGCCCGCCCCCGGCTGGCGACTGCGAGGTGACGAGTGAGCCGCTATATTCGCTTCCGCGACTTTGACTGGGTGCTGCTCGGCTTCGTCCTGCTCATCTGCGCCCTCGGCGTCAGCGAGATTTACTCCGCCACGCTGCATACCAAGTTCGAGGGGATGTACCTGCGGCAGGTCTACTGGATCATGGCCGGAGTGATCCTGATGTTCTTCATCAGCTTTTTGAACTACCACTCGCTGCTGGAGGCCGTGCCCTGGATGTATGGCCTCAGCCTGGTCTCGCTGATCTCCGTGCTGGTGTTTGGCAAAAAGTATCTTGGCGCGCGGCGCTGGATTGACTTCCGCGTCTTCCACTTCCAGCCCTCGGAGTGGGTCAAGCTCATCCTCATTCTGACCATGGCCAAGTATTTTGCCGACTACCGCGCCAACGAACTGCCCTTCCGGGAGCTGGTCAAGGCCGGACTGGTGGTCTTGTTCCCCATGCTGCTGGTGTTGAAACAGCCGGACCTTGGCACGGCCCTGACCTATGTGCCGATCGCCATCATGGCGTTGTTCTTGGGCGGAATGAAGCCCAAGCATGGCATCGTACTGGTGCTGGTGGCCGCCGTACTGATGCCCGCGGCCTGGAAGTGGGGCCTCAAGCCCTATCAAAAGGACCGCCTGATGACCTTCGTCGCTCCGGAGGCCGATGCCCGCGGCGCCGGTTACCAGGTCATCCAGTCGCAGGTGGCCGTCGGCGCCGGAGGCGTCTGGGGCAAGGGAATCGCCAAGGGAACCCAGACCCAGGGCCAGTTCCTGCCCGTCCCACATACTGACTTCATCTTTGCCGCCTGGAGCGAGGAACACGGCTTTGTGGGCGCTCTTCTTGTTTTACTGCTATACTTTGGGGTGTTGATGCGTCTGATTCATGACGCGCAAACCGCGCCGGATCGCGCTGGTGTTTTCCTGATCATGGGAGTAGTTGCGGTCCTGGCGTTCCACGTCCTGGTGAACGTGGGGATGGTGGTTGGATTTATGCCTGTCACGGGCATCCCGCTGCCATTGATGAGTTATGGTGGGTCTTCGATCCTGTTTACGTTCCTGGCCCTCGGCATCGTGATGAACGTTCGAATGCGCCGGTTCGTAAACTAAAAAGGTTTTGATGTAAGGATCGAAGGAGTGTGCCGCCCAAAAAGCACAGTGCTTCCGCAATTGCGGTTGCCTGGCGGCGCTTCCGCCACAGGGTTCTGTCGCAGGCAGAACCGGCGGAACAACAGGTTTGCTGTACCAAATCCCGCAGGCGGCGCTCCAGCACAGCGCGGCGGGCGGGTCTCCGGCGATAGCGCCGGGGCAATGGCCAGGGATTTTCCCGGGCCGCACAACGAGATGGCGCCTCCCAACGCGGGGGCACAAACCGGCCAGAAAAGGATAACCGCCGGTCAGGATTGAATTGCGCAGCGGGAATTGGGCAGGGAACGGCCCCATCCGGCGGAGGGAATCCAAAAAAGATTCCCTTCGGAGCGGAGAGAAGCGGTCACAACCCCAGCCGATGCGCAACCGTACCGGGACCAGACGTCCCGGGGAGAACGGAATCGGTGCATAGGTTCACCAAACTTTCAGCCGCGGGCTCATCCGGCGCACAGCGCCCGGAGGCAACGGCTGCGGGTTCCCCTCAGTACAGTATCGAGCGGGCGAACTTCGCCTCGTCCACCGGCCCTGGGCCTGTGGCGCGGCACATTGATCTTCAACCCTGATCAGTCCTCCTTTCTGCTTCCGGCTCATTCCAGCCTGCTCCGTGAGAGCAGGCCGGGAGCGAACATGAACAAGGAACTTTACGTTTCCACCACGCCGCATGAAACCAAGGTGGCATTGGTCGAAGACGACCAGCTCGCCGAGATCTACTTCGAGCGGGAAAACGAATACACCCTGGCCGGCTCCATCTACAAGGGCCGCGTCACCCGGGTTCTGCCCGGCATGCAGTCGGCCTTCGTGGATATCGGCCTCGAACGCGACGCCTTCCTCTACGTCTCCGACTTCCTCGACCTGCAGGACGAGGATGAAGACGGCGAATTCAGCGATGTAAAAGTCAACGGCCCCTCGCTGGCGAATGCCAACGGCCTGATTGTGCCTGCGGCAAAGCCCGGCGCCGATGCCGACGACGAAGACGATTCCGACTCCGACGCCCAGGGCGAAGAGCCTTCCGCCGCCTCCGCCGATGGCGATGCCGCGAACGGCGAAACACGCGATGGCGCTCCGCGCTGGCGTGGACGCCGCCGCCGCCGTGGCCGCCGTGGAGGACGTGAGCGCCAGAACGGCGAAGGCCAGAATGGCCAGGCCGAGCAGCCCACGGCCTCTGCATCCGATGCCCAGCCGGCAGGCGAAGAGGGTGAGGAATCCGAAGCCCCCGCACCGCCCGCTCCGCGCCGCCAACTGCGTGGCTTTGAGCCGCGTGGCCTGGCCGAGCATGGCATTGCCCGCAACCTGGAAGACGCCGACGCCGTCGCCCCCGAGGGCGATGACGAAGACGATTTTGAGAGCGAGTCGATTGAGGCGGAGGCGTCATTCGCGCCTCCCGCAGCGCCTGCCGCCGGAGTTCTCCCCGGCGAGTCCATCTCCAAGTACCGTGGCGGAGAAGCCCGCGCGCCGCGCAGCGAATCCCCCCGCAGCGATAGCCAGCCCACCGCCGATGCCGAGAGCACGAGTGGCGAGCGTGGTGGACGCCGCGACCGTAACGACCGTGGCCGCCGTGGACGCCGCGACCGCGATGGTGGCCGTGACCGTGGTCCGCGCGAATCGCGTGAGCCGCGCAGCGGTTCCCGTGATGGCGCCAGTGCTGGCGAAAGCTACGCGCGTCCGCAGAACTACACGCCCATCCTTCTTCCCGGCGAGTCCATCTCCAAGTATCGCGGCGTAGAGCCGGTGGATGTGCCCTCGCTGTTGGAGCCCGTGGCCGAGCCGGTCCTGCACCAGGCCGATGTCTTCACCCACCACACGCAGCCCAGCGAGCCCATTGAGAAGCCCGAGCCCGAGGCGCAGCACTTCCACGAGGAGACACAGCCCGAGGCCCAGAGCGAGCCGGAAGCAATCGAGCCGGAAGCAGCGGAAGTAAAAGCCGAGGCCAAGGCGGAGGCCAATCCTGACGAGCCGCGCAGCAGCGCCAGCTACTCCGGCAACAGCGGACTGCCTTCGCTGACCACGCGCCGTGACGATGTTCCGGTGAGCGACGCCGAAGCCGGCGACACGGACGAGACCGTCGAAGAGCCCGAGGAAGACGACTTTGAGGAGACGGCGGAAGAGGCTCCGGCCACGCACGTCATGGCCGAGCCGTCTCATCCCGAAGCTGCACACGTAGAAGCTCCGCACGCGGAAGCTCCGAAGGCGGAAGCCGCGCAGCCTGAAGTCGAAGCCCGTCCCGGACGCCGCTCCTGGCGCGACCGTGTTTCCCAGAATCTTCGGATCCAGCTACAACGCCGCCGAGCCGCACACCTATGAGGCGGCGGGCGAGTCAGCCATTGAGCCCGAGGACGCCACGGACGCGGCAGCGCATGCCGCCGCGCAGCGGGTTCCCGAGGCGGAAGCCGACAACACGGAGTATTTCGCCGCCGAGCCTGAGGTTGACTCCGAGGCGCCAGCTGCGACCCAGCCTGAAGCGAAATCCGCAACCCAGCCGGAAGGCAGGCGCGAAGGCCGTCCGTCGCGCCGTTCACGCTCGCGCCAGCAGTCACGCTCCAGCGAAGCTCGCCCCACTGAAGTCCGCCCCGACGAGGGACGCTTCGTCATTGAAGGCGGCGCCGTGGAGCACGAGGAGCTCGACGAGGAAGAGGCGGAGATGCCGGCCCTGGCCGAGCATGTCGGCCGCTACCACGAGAGCGACGACGATGACAGTGAAGGTTCGCAGTTCGGCACCGCCGTGCGCGACACCGGAGAAGAGAACGAGCTCGAAGACGACGAATACGACTTCGGCGGCGAGGAGTTTGAGGAGAGTGAGTTGCTCGCCGACGGCTCCACCTCCGCCGAAGCGGAAGACGAGGAACTGGACGACGAGGAAGCCGAGGGCGGCGAAGGATCCGAACCCGGCGCCGAAGGCGAAGCCGCACCCAGCGGACGCCGTGAGCCCCGCCGTGGACGCTCGGAACGTCCGGGACGCCGCGATCGTGGTGATCGCGGTAGCCGCCGTGGCGCTCCGCAGCGCGGCCGCCGTGGAGCCCCGCGCCAGTCGCGCGCCGTGCCTCTCATCAGCGACCTGTTGAAGGAAGGCCAGGAGATCCTGGTGCAGATTGCCAAGGAGCCCATCGGCAAGAAGGGTGCGCGCATCACCAGCCACATCGCGTTGCCGGGCCGCTTCCTGGTCTACATGCCCACGGTCAACCACATCGGCGTCTCGCGCAAGATCAACAGTGACGAGGAGCGCCAGCGCCTGAAGCGCATCGTCAGCAGCGAGCGTGAAAACGGCCATGGCGGCTTCATCGTGCGCACGGCGGCGGCCAACATCCGCGAGGAAGAACTCCGCGCCGACATCCGCTTCCTCAAGCACCTGTGGAACGAGATTCGCACCCGCGCCGAGAGCGGCAAGAGCCCGGCGCTCATCTATCACGATCTCAACCTCGTCGAGCGCATTCTGCGCGACCAGGTCACCAGCGACTTCTCGCAGATCTGGGTGGATAACGAAGCCGAATACGAGCGCGTCGTGCGCTTCGCCTCGCGCTTCCAGCCCAGCCTGGTGCGGCGCATCAAGCTCTACAGCAAGGACACGCCGCTGTTCGAGCAGTTCGGCATCAGCGAGGAGATCAACAAGAGCCTCAAGAGCAAGGTCTGGCTCAAGAGTGGCGGCTACATCGTCATCAACCAGACGGAAGCTCTCGTCGCCATTGACATCAACACCGGCAAGTACGTGGGCAAAACCGCGCGGCTGGAAGACACCATCGTCAAGACCAACATTGACGCCGTCAAGGAGATCGTCCGCCAGGTTCGCCTGCGCGATCTTGGCGGCATCATCATCGTGGACTTCATTGACATGGACGAGCGCAAGAATCGCCAAAAGGTGATGGCGGCGCTCGAAGAGGCGATGAAGGCCGATCGCGCTCCGTCGAAGATCCTGCAGTTTAACGACTTTGGACTGGTGGCCATCACCCGCAAGCGCGTCAAGCAGTCGCTGGAGCGCACCCTGGGCACGCCGTGCCCGTATTGCGACTCCACCGGCTTCGTCAAGAGCGTGCCCACCATCTGCAATGAGATTTACGTCGAGATGCGCAAGGTGCGCCGCCACGTCCAGGGCAAGGAGGTCATGCTGCGGGTGAACCCCGAGGTGGCCAAGGAGCTCAAGGGCGGCAACGGCCGCTGGCTGACCGAGATGGAAGAACTGCTCGGCCGTCCCGTGCTGGTCAAGAGCGACGCCCAGCTGCACCAGGAAAAGTTCGACATGAACTACTAGCCCGCGGCCTTGGCCGTAAGCGCAAGAGGAGAGTCCAACGGGCTCTCCTCTTTGTTTTCGCGCAGGCGCCCCCGGTATTGCACACTTTGCCAATTGTGAGCCCCGGCCACGCTTTGTAGAATGCTGGACATGTCCCGGACCATTCTGTTGTTCGCCCTGCTGGCTTGTTCGCCGGTTGTGCTGGCGCAGAGCCATCCTGCCCGCGCGCAGGCTCCCACTCCCGACCCTTACAAGATCATCGCCCTGGAGTTTCGCGGCTCCACGCGCTTCACCCCGGAGGAGATCTCCGCCGCCACCGGTTTGCATGTGGGCAGCGATGGCCATGATGAGAAGTTGCAGCAGGTGTTGCAGTTGCTCTCCGAGAGCGGCATGTTCCGCGACATGAAGTACACCGGCTCCACCAGTTACCTGGGCAAGCGGGTCGTCTTTCTTCTTTCTGACGAGAAGCCCCTCTACCCCCTGCGCTTCGATAACTTTGTCTGGCTCAGCGAGGCCGATCTGCTGGCCGAACTCAAACGCCGCGTTCCGTTCTTCCAGGGCGAAGTTCCCGCCATCGGCCACATGTCGGACCAGGTCACCGAGCAGTTGGAGGCCATTCTCAAGGAGAAAGGTGTCTCAGCCGGGGTCGAAGGACGCCCCGAGGGATCGCTTGATTCCTCGAAGATCACCAGCTTCATTTACACCGTGAAGGGAGTGCACACTCCCATCCGCAAGATTCAGTTCTCCGGCGCCAGCCCTCTGCTGGAGCCACTTTTGCAGCAGCGCTCCAGTGAAAAGCTCGGCCGGGATTACTCCGTGATGGAGCTGACGGACTTCGCCCACGCGGAGTTGCTGCCCATCTACCAGCGCCGCGGCTATCTGCGGGCAACGTTCTCCAGTCCGGAGGCTGACCAGGTTTCCTCACCGGCGTACGCCGTCACCGTCCACCTCTCCGTGGAGGAGGGCCGGTGCTACTCCTTGCAGGAGATTCGCTGGGACGGGAACACCGCGCTGGATGCCACGAAGCTACAGGCCCTGGTTCACCTCAAGGCCGCCGAGCCGGCCAATCTCGTGCAACTCAAAATTGACATGAACTCCGTCCATGCCAGCTACAAAAAGCTCGGATACCTCGACGCCCTGGCCAAAGTCGAGCCCGAATACGACGACGCCGCGGCGAAGGTCAGCTTCCGCATCGTGGTCACGGAAGGGAAGGTCTACCACTACGGCGCGCTGCTGGTGGATGGCCTCAGCGAGGATCAGAGCGCGTCCGTGCAAAGCCAGTGGCAGAAACTCGCCGGCGCGGTGGCCGACCCGGAGCTGTTGCGCAGCTTCACGGCGAACCTGCGTCTGGCGACGAACCTGGCTTCGTACAGGATTCAGATGAAGCAGATCAAGAACTCGGCCGACGGGGTCATCACGATGCAACTTCTCTTCAGCGGGAGCTAGGGTGGAGCTGGCGGGCAAGAAAAATGGCCGGGCAATGAGCCCGGCCGGTATCAGTACACAGGTATGAATGACTTCCCAGTGATTCTACCAGAGTCGCTCCCCTGGCCCGCACCTTTGTCCGGATTTCTCTCCTGATCGCGCGCGATTTTCCCGTCAATTTTCCCCCTCCGCTCCGAAGTTCCTGACCCGCTGGAAGTTACTGGCCGCTCTTCGGGAGGGGGGTACGACAAGCCCACCCGGAACATCGGTACGGGCCTATCGTAATGGCCGGTTTGCAAGTTGGAATCCTTTGTAGCAACGCCCCAGTATATTGTGGTGATGCGGCGGTTTGGCTACCAAGTATGGCCCTTCCGGGCGGCGGAACCCAGGATTTACCGGGAAGACACCTGTTATCTTCCGGGTTTCTCCGTTAGTTTGGGTTGACTTGACCGCCCGGAACTCTGCTATAACCAGCGCGTAGCATCCCCCCGAGAATGCAAGGAACCTAGCCGGTGGTCCCATGCCTGTACGGGCCTGACCGGCGCGAGCGATGCCCCGCGGAGAAACACCACCGCAGGCGTCGCAATTTGGGCTCCCTGCAATCCGAAGGGTATTGCGCGTTGGAGAGAGGGCTTACATATATGTCCGAATCGCCCGAGGTAATGAACATCCGGCAAGCCTCCAGCTATCTTGGGGTAAGCCCCGACACTTTGTACAAGTACGTGTCGGAGAACAGGATCCCGGCCTTCAAGCTGGGCAATCGCTGGAAGTTCAAGAAGGCACTGCTGGACCGCTGGATGGAGAGCAAGAGCAGCGGCGGTGAAGTGGTGATGAAAAAGAAGCCGCGCGCTGTGCGCTCGGCCGGCATGCGATAGCTGCATAAGGGTGCGCCAGTATGTTTGGTCTTAGCTTGTTCGGTTCCAAAAAGACGATCGTCGGTCTCGATATCGGCTCCAACAGCATCAAGGCTGTGGAGCTGCAGCGAACCCATGGCGAGATCATGGTGAGCCACATCGGCATTGAGCCGCTGGCCAGTGACATTGTCGTGGACTCGATGATCGTGGACAGCGGCAGCGTGGCCAGCGCCATCAGCAAAATCTTCGGCGAGCACGCCTTCAAGGCCAAGCAGGTGGCCACCTCGGTCAGCGGCCACTCCGTGATCGTCAAGAAGATCTCCATGCAGGCCATGGGCGAGCCCGAACTGGGCGACGCCGTGGCGGCCGAGGCCGCGCAGTACATCCCCTTTGACATGGCCGACGTCAACATTGACTACCAGGTGCTGACCGACAGCCTGGGCGGGCCGACCATTGACGTGCTGCTGGTGGCCGTCAAGAAGGACAAGATCCTCAACTACACCAACGCCCTGCAGCTCAGCGGCCGCCAGCCGGCCATCGTGGATATTGACTCCTTCGCCCTGCAGAACTGCTACGAGTACAACTACGACCCGGCGCCGAACGCCGTGGCCGCCCTGCTCAACATTGGCGCCAGCGTGATGAACATCAACATCGTGAAGGGCAACATTCCGCTCTTCACCCGCGACGTCAGCGTGGGCGGCAATCAGTACACCGACAATCTGCAGAAGGAGCTCGACCTCACCAACGACGATGCAGAGGCGCTCAAGCTGGGCAAGAAGGTGGGCACGGTCAGCGAAGACGCCAAGCTGCCCATCCTCCAGCAGGTGACCGAGATCATCGTGCTGGAAATTCAGAAGACCTTTGATTTCTTCCGCGCCACGGCCAGCGGAGAGCACATCGAGCGCATCTACCTTGCCGGCGGCTCCTGCCAGGTGCAGGGACTGGTGGAGGCTCTCCGCCAGGAGTTTTCGATTCCGGTGGACATCATGAACCCGTTTCTCAAGATCGTGCCACCCATCGGCGAAGGCGCCGACGTGGTGGAGCGCAACTCGGCGCAACTGGCGGTGGCCGTCGGCCTGGCGCTGCGGAGCTTTGAAAAACTATGATCCGGATCAATCTACTCGGTCTTGCAAAACCGAAGAAGGGCCGCCGGCGCTTCGCACTGCCGAAGCTGACCACCGAGGGCCCCTCGCCGCTGATTACCGGACTGGCGCTGCTGGTGTTGGCCGGCGCGGGAATCTACTACTACTACGTGCTGCTGGAAAAACAGCATGAGAAGTTGCAGGCCGATCTCAGCGACGCCACGCGCACCATCACCTCGATGACCAAGGTGAAGCAGGCCTTCCTCGAGCGCCAGAAGGAATACGACGCCTACAAGCGCCGTTACGACATCATTGACCAGTTGCGCGCCGGCCAGGTGGGCCCGGTGCCGCTGCTGGTCAACCTCAGCGAGACCATCAACCAGACTGAAGGCGTCTGGGTGCTCAACATGCATGACGACGGCGCGACGGTCTCACTGGACGGCATGGCGCTTGGCCCCAACAACGTGGCCAACCTCATGACCAATCTCAAGAAGTCGGGCTACTACAAGAACGTGGAATTGAAGGACACCTTCCAGGAGGACGGGCACAAGATGCAGACGTTCAGCTTCACGCTCGTCTGCGAGAAGGCAAAGGCGTAAGTCTATGGTGAGCTTCAAGGAACTGCCATATCTGGCGCAAATCGCAATCGTGGCGCTGCTGGTGATGCTGCTGGCGGGCGGGGCCTACCTGTTTTCACTCAAGCCGCTGATCGCCGCCAACGAGGCCGACGCGCTGACCCTGAAGAGCAAGCGCGCCGAAATCGCCCAGCTCATGCCCTACAAGGCCAAGCTCGCCGAACTCATCGCCCAGACCGCCACCCTGCAGGCGCAGATGGAGGCGCAGCGCAAGATCGTTCCCGAGGAGAAGGAGGTTCCCACCTTCATCACCGTGCTGGCCACCGAGGCCATCCGCGCCGGGGTCGAGGTGCGCCGCTACACTCCCAAGGACGCCGCCACCAAGGAGTACTACGTCGAGGTGCCGTTCGAGATTGACGTAGATGGACCTTACTACGCGGTGCTCAATTATTTTGATCGGATTCAGAAGCTGGAGCGCATCGTCAACGTCAGCCATCTCGGCATGGCGGCCATCAAGGGCGGACGCTCCCCGGTGAAGAAGAGCTACAAGTGGGCTCCCACCGAAACCGTGACGGCCAACGCGGTGGTCACGACTTTCTACAGCATTACCAAGAGCGGGCCTCCGGCCCCTCCGGTGAAAAAGTAGGTGAGGCCATGAAGAGGAGCGTCATCATCGTTATGGCTCTGTTTTTGAGCCTGCCCGCCTGGGGGCAAATCCGCTGGCCCTGGCAAAAGGCCCAGCCGGCCAAGCCCGCCCCGGCCGTCAATCGGCCCGTGGGTCCGGCGGTCAACAAGCCGCCCATGCCGGCGCCCGTGGTGGCCCCGCCTCCAGCGGCGAAGAACGCCCCGCAGCCGGCGAAGAACACTCCGCCGGTGGCTTCCAAAGGCGGTTCGCAGAACGCGGCGAGGACTCCCGCTCCTGTGTCCGGCCGCAGAACGGCGCATGGCGGTGCTACAGAGCGCGGTGGAAGGACTCCGCAGCCGGTCGGCAATGCCCGCCGGGGGCAGCATCCGGAACGCCGCCGCGTAGCCGTCAAGGCCGCCAGGACTGGCAAGGAGAAGCCCTCCGCCGAGAAGACCACCTTTACCGGCAAGGGGCAGCGCGATCCCTTCGTCAGCCCGGTCATCGAGCACATCCGCGGCGGCTCCACCTGCAAGGGCACGGGGCGCCAGTGCCTGGAGGTCGGCGAGATTACGCTCAACGGCATTGTGCGTTCGTCCGCCGGCACCATCGCGGTCGTCAGCACGGGCGAGCACACCTATTTTCTGCATGTCAACGATCCGCTGGCCAACGGCTCGGTGGAGCGCATCAACCGCGACTCCATTGTGCTGCGCGAGCACTATCAGGACGATTTCGGGCATCAGGCCTCGCGGGAAGTTACGCGCAAGCTTGGAACCCCCGCCGGTTAATCCGGCGCATACGGTTTTTGTTAGGGCAAGGACTCGGTCATGTCACGAGTAAGAGCAATGAACGAGAAGCAAACGTGGGGCGCGGCAACGGGCTCTGCGGGGAGACTTACCATGAGGGTCAAGCGACTGCTGACGGTAGCACTGATGGCGCTGGTTTGCGCCGGAACGGCCACGGCGGCTTCACAACTGAGCTCCGTGCAGGTCACGCCCAAGGATAACCTTGCGGTGCTCAACCTGCACACCACGGGTGCGTTCACGCATAAGGAATACCGCGCGGACGACCATCTCGTGCTGGTGGATCTGAGCGGCGTCACGGCCGATGCCTCCGTCGAACGCTCCGCCACCTTGAGTTCCCCGGTGCTGAAGAGCTACAAGCTCACCAGCTACGTCAGCGCCAGTGGTGCCGACGTGACGCGGGTCGAGCTCGTAGTGGGTGACAACGTCTCCCTCCAGGTCTCCGAGCAGCCGGGCGGACTGCAGATCAGTCTTCTGACTCCAGGCGCCAAGGCTCCCATCGTGATTCCGCCTCCGGCCATCGTCACCGCTCCGGCGGTGGCTTCGTCCTCGCCTGCGGCTTCGCCGGCAACCCCGTCGGCGGCTCCGGCCAACAAGCCTGTGCCTGCCTACGCCCAGCCCATCGTGCACAGCCCTGCGCCGGCCGTAGCCAGCGCTTCGCCCGCGCCGGCACCCAAGCTCGCTCCGCCGCCTGCTCCGGTCAGCACTCCGGAGATGGCCTCCGATGCTCCGCGCACCATCATTCGCGCCATCGGACTGCAGCACACCCGCGACTCGGTCAACATCACCATCAGCGGTCCGGCGTCGGCCGAGCCTTTCGTGCTCACCAACCCCGACCGCATCGTCGTTGACTTCGGCAACACGGTGGTTCATCCCGGCGTCAAGGGCTTCCCGGTCAAGGGGAAGGACGTGCTGGATGTCCGCGTGGCTCGCCACCAGCTTGAGCCGCCCGTCACCCGCCTGGTCGTGGACCTCGGTGCTCCGCACAGCTACGAGGTCGTCAAGGGCGTGGGCAAAATCACATTGAAGATCAACAAGGCCGCCGCCGAGGTAGCCGAGTCCGTACCAGCGCCTTTGCCTGCACCTGCTCCTGTGTCGAATCCTCATCCGCAGTCTGCGGCCAAGCCCAGCGCGCACGTTGAGATGAAGGCCATGAACACTCCGCCGCCGCCCGCAGCTACGCCCGCGAAGTCACCGTCTGCCTCAATGGCGGCGTCACCGGCAGCCAAGCCCGCAGCTACGCCAGTGGTCTCCTACTCAGCGTCAGCCGCAGCGTCACCGTCATCGTCACCGGCAGCGTCACCCGCTGCGTCACCCGCAGGCCAGACCTCGGTCATTCCCACGGTCAAGGCCATACAGGAGCGCATCGCGGATTCCTCTGACAAAGTGGATGGGCAGGATTCTTCCGCTTCCCGTCCCGCGCCGGCCGAAGTGCGCCCGCCATCCGATCCCGGCCAGCGCGCCGGACAGGCCGCCGTAACCCTGGCCGGAACGCCGGTCTCGCTGCTGACCAGCGCCAACGCCCCCGCCAACAAGTACACGGGTGAGCCGATTTCGGTGAACCTGAAGGATGTGGACCTGAAGGACTTCTTCCGCCTGATTCACGAGATCAGCGGACTCAACATCGTGCTCGATCCCAACGTCCACGGCGCGGTCACGATCGTGCTGGACGACGTGCCCTGGGATCAGGCGCTGGACATCGTGCTGAAGAACAGCCAGCTGGACCGCGAGTTGCAGGGCAACGTGCTGCGCATTGCCGCCACCGAAAGCCTTCGCAAGGAGGCGGTGGACCGCCGCGCCCAGTCCGAGGCCGTCGCCCTGGCCGTGGAGCGCCAGACCATCGTCCGCACCCTGAGCTACGCCAAGGCCCTGCAGGCCCTGCCCACGGTGAAAAAGTTCCTCAGCGCACGCGGCGAAGTCTTCGCCGACGAACGCACCAACTCGCTCATCATCAGTGACATTCCCAGCGTGCTGCCCACCCTGGAAAAGATGATCACGCAGCTCGACCGCCGCAGCCAGCAGGTGGAGATCGAAGTACGTGTCGTCAGCGCCACCCGCAGCTTCAGCCGCGACCTCGGCGTGCAGTTGGGCTTCAACTGGGGCAACGGCGTCACCACCCTTGGCGGCTCCAACCCGAACGGCACTTCCAGCTCCATCACCAGTTCGGGCAGCGGAACCTCCACCGGCAGTTCGACCTCCAGCACCCTGCCTCCGCTCTTTTCGACCTTCCAGGCGGCGGGTGCCACCAGTGGCTTCTCCTTCAGCAACATCACCAAGAGCTACGGCATTGACGCCGTGCTGACGGCGGCCGAGTCGCACAACCTGGCCAAGGTGCTCAGCCGTCCCAGGGTCGTCACGCAGAACAACGTGAAGGCCCAGATCAAACAGGGTCTCAAGATTCCGGTCTATACGTCCGGCACCGCCAACGCCAACGCCAGCGTCAGCTATATTGACGCCGTGCTCCGGCTGGATGTCACCCCGCAGATCACCGCCGACGGGACCATCTTCCTGAACGTGGACGTGGAGAACACGCAGCCCGACGGCACCATCAACCAGAACTACATCCTCTCTACCCAGGCCATCAATACGCAGGTACTGGTCAACGATGGCGGCACCATCGTCATCGGTGGCGTCATCCAGACCACCAACTCGGTCAGCGTCTCGCAGACCCCGATCCTGGGCAGCATCCCCTTGCTCGGCAACCTCTTCAAAGAGCGCCTGGTCAAGACCGAAACCGACGAGCTGATCTTCTTCATCACTCCGAAGATCATCCAACAGAGCTAAGCATGTAACTGCTCCTCCCCCCGGAGCGAAAACGAGCGGGCTTCTTCGGAAGCCCGCTTTGCTTTCTTCCACTTACAAGCCCCGGGCGTTTACAATTTCAAGCATGAGCCAACCGCCGAGCATGGACTACCCCGGACGCCAGCGCCGCCTGCGTGCGCAACTGCTTTCCCGTCAAGAGGTTTCCCGGCAAGAGGTTTCCCGGCAGGTGGACGCCCTGCTCGTCACCCATCTGCCCAACGTGCGCTACCTGACGGGCTTTACCGGCAGCGCGGCCCTGCTGCTGGCCTCGGCCAAACCACTGTTCTTTACCGATGGCCGTTACCGCGAGCAGGCAGCCCACGAGGTGCGCGGGGCAAAGGTCGTCATCCCCTGTGGAAGTGCCCTTTCTGCGGCCGTAAAGGCCTGCCAGGCGCAGCGCGTCACCCGCCTTGGCGTCGAGGCTGACCGGATGAGCGTCAGCCAGTTCCAGGCCCTGCGGCGCGAGTTGGGCAAAGGCGTCAAAATTGTGCCACTTGGGGGCGTTGTCGAGGGCTTGAGGGCCGTAAAAGAGCCCGGCGAGATCAAGCTCATCCGTCAGGCCGTGGAGCTCTCCAGCGGCCTCTTTCCCGCGCTCCTGAAGGCCCTGAAGCCCGGCCAGACCGAGCTTTCGGCCGCCGCGCGACTGGAGTACCTTGCCCGCCACTCCGGCGCCGAAGGCATGTCGTTTGAGACGATCATCGCCGCGGGCTCTCGCTCGGCCCTGCCCCACGGCCTGGCCAGCCCCGCCCATCTGCCGGCGCAGGGCTTCGTGGTGTTAGACTACGGGGTAGTCAACCAGGGGTATTCGAGTGACATGACCCGTACCGTTCACCTGGGCCGCGCAACGGCCCGCGAACGGGCTGTGTACGCCGCCGTGCTGGAAGCGCAACTGGCTGGAATCAATGCACTTCGTCCCGGCGCAACCTGTGGCCAGGTGGACGAGGCCGCGCGAAGGGTTTTGCGCCGCGCCGGACTGGCAAAGTTCTTTACGCACTCCACCGGGCATGGCGTCGGGTTGGAGATTCACGAGCAACCGCGGCTGGGCGCCAAAAGTGACACTGTGCTGGAAGCTGGGATGGTCGTGACCGTCGAGCCGGGAGCTTACCTGCCGGGCCGATTTGGAGTGCGGATCGAGGACATGGTCCTGGTGACCGCCACCGGCGCCGAGGTGCTGACGCCCGTGGATAAGGCTCTGATGGAATTGCTGTAAAACACCCTGCCGCCGGTTTACAATTCGCGGTTGCGCGCGATGGCCCCGGGGTGGGGAACAAACGACTGAGTTGGTATCGCTCAGGTTGGCAAGAAATTACTGGTAACACCAGGTGGTAAATCCAAATGCTGCGCCGGCAATACGCTGGACGCAGCCTGGCGGCCCATGAATCAGAAGGAAATCAAAGAGCTCATCGAGTTTCTCGTCGAAAAAGACATCGCCGAATTTGAGATGGAGCGCGGCGAGATCAAACTGCGCGTCAAGCGCGGCTACGCCCTGGTGCAGCAGCCTGCGGCCCCGGCCGTGGTGTCCGCTGCGCCCGTGGCTGCCCCTGCGGCTGCTCCGGTTGCCGCTGCTCCTGCCGTGGCGGCAACCGAGGAGGGCATCGAGATCATCAAGTCGCCCATCGTCGGCACATTTTACGAGGCATCTTCGCCCGGCGCTCCGGCCTTTAGCAAGCAGGGCGACAAGGTGAAGCTGGGCCAGGTGCTGTGCATCGTGGAGGCCATGAAGCTGATGAACGAGATCGAGTCGGAGTACGCCGGCGAGATCGTCAAGGTGTTGGTCAGCAACGGCCAGCCGGTGGAATACGGCCAGCCCCTCTTCAAGATTCGCGTCAAGTAATCAGGCGGTGGGTCCGGGCGATTGTCGGACCCTTTTTCCTGCCGGCGGCGGTCGCGGCCTGTCGTCCCCCCAACGGGGGCAAGGCGCTTCCTCCGGGAGCACACCAAAGCATGTTCAAGAAGATTCTGATTGCCAATCGCGGTGAGATTGCCCTGCGCATCATTTGCGCCTGCAAAGAACTGGGCATCAAGACCGTGGCCGTGTACAGCGAGCCCGACCGCAATTCGCTGCACGTGCGTTTTGCCGACGAGGCCATCTGCATTGGCCCGGCGCGCCCCGGCGAAAGCTACCTCAACATTCCTGCCGTCATCAGCGCCGCCGAGATTACCAACGCCGAGGCCATTCATCCCGGCTACGGACTGCTCAGCGAGAACGCCAACTTCGCCCACGTCTGCGAGTCGAGCGGCCTGAAGTTCATCGGCCCGCCCTCGGAGGTCATCCGCATGATGGGCGAAAAGGAAAAAGCCCGCCAGGCGATGAAGCGCTGCGGCGTGCCCATCCTGCCCGGCTCGGATGGCATCATCGCCAACGAGGCCGAGGCGCTCAAGTGGGCGCAGCAGGTGGGCTTTCCGGTCATTGTGAAGGCCAGCGCCGGCGGCGGCGGACGCGGCATGAGGATCATCCGCTCGGCCGAAGAGCTGCCGCATATGTTTGCCAGCGCGCATGCCGAGGCCGCTGCGGCCTTTGGCAACGGCGACCTCTACATGGAGAAGTTCATCGAGCGCCCGCGCCACATCGAGTTCCAGGTGCTGGCCGACGAGCACGGCAACGTCGTCAGCCTGGGTGAGCGTGATTGCAGCGTACAGCGCCGCCACCAGAAGCTGATTGAGGAGTCGCCCTCACCCGCCGTCTCTCCTGAAATACGCAAAAAGATCAACGCCGTGCTGGAAAAGACGATGAAGGAGATTGGCTACCAGAACGCCGGCACCGTCGAGTTTTTGATGGACGAGGACGGCAGCCTGCACTTCATTGAGATGAACACGCGCATCCAGGTGGAGCATCCGGTCACGGAGTTCGTCACCGGCGTGGATCTGGTGAAGGCGCAGTTGCAGATTGCCTCGGGCGCGAAGCTGACCGACATCATCACGCTGCCCATCGTGCCCAAGGGCCATGCCATCGAGTGCCGCATCAACGCCGAGCATCCGGAGAAGTTCACTCCCTCGGCCGGCAAGATCACGGTCTTCCACACGCCCGGCGGCAACGGCGTGAGGGTGGACACGGCGCAGTACCAGGATGGAGTGGTGCCGCCGTACTACGATTCGCTGATTGCCAAGCTGATTGTGTATGGCCGCGACCGGCAGGAGGCGCTGGCCCGCATGAATCGCGCGCTGGACATGTTCATCGTCGAAGGCATCCATACCTCGATTCCGCTGCACAAGCGGGTACTGGCCGAAGCTGACTTTGTGGCCGGAAAGTTCGACACAAAGTTCATGGAGCGCTTTATGCCGCAGAAGAAACATTCGTAAGGATTGCAAGAGAGGACGGCCCCGGGCCGTCCTTTTGCGTTGACGAAGAGTTTGCAAGCGGAATTTGCCGTCATCATGTTGAAGCTGCCCTTGCTCTACCCCATCCTCGATGCCGATGCGCTGCTGGCGCGCCAGCCGCTGGCCAGCCCGCGCTCGCTGGTCTGCGCCCAGGCGCGCGAACTCTACGACGAAGGGTGCACCGTGCTGCAACTGCGGGCCAAGGACCTGCCCGTCGAGGAGATTCTGGAGTGCGCCCGCGCCCTGCGCCGCATGTTGCCCGAAGCATTGCTGATCATGAACGACCGCGCCGACCTCGCGGTGGCCGCCGGCTTTGACGGCGTGCACGTGGGGCAGGAGGATCTTTCCGCCAAAGGCGCGCGCATGGTGGTCGGTCCGGGAGGCATCGTCGGCCTCAGCACCCACACCGCCGAGCAGTTTGCCCAGGCGCTGACCGAGCCGGTGGACTACATCGCCATCGGTCCGGTCTTCGAGACCAGGAGCAAGGAGAACGCCGCGCCGACGGTTGGACTGGAGGGCGTGGCCGGAGCGCGGCAGGCCCTGGTGGAAAGCGAGCGCGAGATCGCGCTGGTGGCCATCGGCGGCATCCGCCAGGAAACTGCCAAGTGGGTGCGCCGCGCCGGAGCCGACTCGCTGGCCGTCATCAGTGAGTTGATAGATGCCCCGGCGGATTCGGCTAGGGAATTTTTCCGCCGGATGTTGTAGAGTTCTTGAAACACCCAACCGGAGTACCGAGGCCCGCACAAGCCGCGGAGCCGGGCTCGACATGCTGGACCACTGACACACATAACCACGTAACAAGGAGAGCAGTGAGCCAACTCGCAGAGCAATCCCATTCCGCGGCGACCCCGGAGTTCGTCAAAGGCCTGGGCCTGACCAGCGCGACGACCCTGGTGATGGGCTCGATGATCGGCTCCGGCGTCTTTATTGTGGCCGCCGACATCGCCCGCGTGGTGGATTCGCCCGCGCTGCTGATCGCCGCCTGGCTCATCACCGGCTTTATGACCATTGCCGCCGCCTTGAGTTATGGCGAACTGGCGGCCATGATGCCCCACGCCGGAGGCCAGTACGTTTACTTGCGCGAGTCTCTCGGCCCCTTGTGGGGATTCCTCTACGGCTGGACGCTCTTTCTGGTCATTCAGTGCGGCACCATCGCCGCCGTCGGCGTGGCCTTCGGCAAGTTTCTCGGCATCTTTTTCCCCACCATCAGTAGCTCCAACTGGATTCTGCACCTCTGGAAGGTTCCGGCCTTTCACCTTGGACCCATGGTGCTGGGCAACATGGAAGTGGGACTGAACACGCAGAACCTGGTGGCGGTGGTCATCATTCTGCTGCTGTCGGCCATCAACATCTTCGGCGTAAAGACCGGAGCCATCGTGCAGGTGGCCTTCACCACGGCCAAGGTTCTCTCGCTCGTCGGATTGGTTCTGCTGGGCGCCTGGGCAGGCAGTACCAGTGAGGCGCTGGCCGCCAACTTTGGAGCCAACTTCTGGCGCAACGCCGGGCTGGGCTCGCTGCACAAAATTCCCATGGGCGTCAGCGGAGCCACGGCCCTGGTCTCGACGATCACCGTGCTGGCCGTGGCGCAGGTCGGGTCGCTGTTCAGCGCCGACGCCTGGAATAACGTCACCTTCACGGCCGGCGAGGTGCGCAATCCCAAGCGCAACCTGCCGTTGTCGCTGGCCATTGGAACCGGTTCGGTCATCCTGCTCTACATTGCCGTCAACTTCATCTATTTGCTTGTGCTGCCTCTCTGGGGCGATCCCTATGCCATGACGAGCGTGGGCCGCGGCATTCAGTACGCCAGTGAAGACCGCGTGGCCACGGCCGTCATGCAGCAGATCATGGGGCAGACCGGCGCGCAGTTGATGGCCGCCGCCATCCTCATCTCCACCTTCGGCTGCGCCAACGGAATGATTCTTGCGGGCTCGCGCGTCTACTACGCCATGGCCAAGGACGGATTGTTCTTCAAGAGCGTCGGCCAACTGCATCCGCGCTATAAGACACCGCACATCTCGCTGGCGGTACAGGCCCTTTGGACGGTGGTGCTCTGCCTCAGCGGCAGCTACGGACAACTGCTCGACTACATCATCTTTGCCGTGCTGCTCTTCTACGTGCTGACGCTTGTGGGATTGTTTGTGCTGCGCCGCACGCGTCCCGATGCCGAGCGTCCGTACCGCGCGGTGGGTTACCCGTGGCTGCCCATCGCATATATCGTGATGGCCATTTTCATTGAGATTGTTCTGCTGATTTACAAGCCGCAATACACCTGGCCCGGACTGTTCATCGTTCTGCTGGGACTGCCGGTTTACTGGATCTGGTCGCGCCGCACGGGGCAAAAGCCCCTGGCGGGCAAGACCGCTCGATAACACTGCCGTACTCACTTGTGCGAGGGGAGAAGAAACAGCAATGGCGAATCTGCTGCTGACAAAACCGCTGGACGCGCTGCTGCACGAGGCCGCCGAAACCGGCGAACATAGCCTGAAGCGCGTGCTAGGTCCCATCAACCTGATCATGTTGGGCGTGGGCGCCATCATCGGTGCCGGCATCTTCGTGCTCACCGGCTCGGCCGCGGCGCGTTATGCCGGTCCGGCCATTGTCATCAGCTACATTCTGGCGGGCGTGGCCTGCGCCTTCGCCGGCCTCTGCTACGCGGAGTTCGCCTCGCTCATCCCCATCGCCGGCTCGGCCTACACCTACGGCTACGCCACGCTGGGTGAAATCTTCGCCTGGATCATCGGCTGGGATTTGATTCTCGAATACGCCTTCGGCGCCGCCACGGTCGCCAGCGGATGGTCGAGCACGCTTGTCGCCTTCCTGCAGGATTACGGCATCAACATACGGCCGGAGATCTGTGACACGCCGGGCACGGTATGGGTCTACCTGACCGACAAATTGCGCTGGGTGCCAATCTCCACCCTGCCCTCGGGTGTGGACTACTCCGCCCTGCCGCACGCCACGGCACACTTCAACCTTCTGGCCTTCCTCGCCATCCTGGTGGTCACCGTCATTCTGGTCGTCGGCATTCAGGAGTCGGCAAGCCTGAACACCGGCATCGTCTTCGTCAAGCTCTTCGCCGTCATCACCTTCATCGCCGTGGCCGCCGGATACGTGATGGCGCACAAGGCGCAGTCGGTGGCCAACTGGACGCCCTTTGTTCCGCAACTTCCCGGCTATGGCTGGGGCGGCGTCATCCGCGCCGCCGGCGTCGTCTTCTTCGCTTACATCGGCTTTGATGCCGTCAGCACCGCCGCGCAGGAGGCTAAGAATCCGCAGCGCGACATGCCCATCGGCATCCTCGGCTCGCTGCTCATCTGCACCGTGCTGTACATCCTGGTCAGCTTCCTGCTCACCGGAACCGTGCACTACACGCGCCTCAACGTGGGCGCTCCGGTGTCTTTGGCCATCCGCGAAACCGGCGTGAAGTGGGGCAGCTACGTGGTGAACGCCGGAGCCCTGGCCGGACTCAGTACGGTCATGCTGGTCATGCTGCTGGGCCAGTCGAGGGTCTTCTACTCCATGTCTCGCGACGGATTGCTCTGGAAGTGGGCGGGCGACATCCATCCCAGGTTCCGCACGCCGTGGAAGAGCTCGATTGTCGTGGGCATCTTTGTGGCCTTCTTCGCCGCCCTGGTTCCCATTGGCATTCTGGGGGAACTGGTCAGCATTGGCACCCTGCTGGCCTTTGTCATCGTCTGCGCCGGCATCTGGATTCTGCGGGTGCGCAAGCCGGAGCTGCATCGTCCCTTCAAGACGCCGATGGTCCCGTTTGTGCCCATCATGGGCATGCTGGTTTCCCTGCTGATGATGGTCTTTCTGCCCTGGCAGACCTGGATGCGAATGATCATCTGGCTGGCCATCGGCATGGTCATCTACTTCACCTACGGACGCCATCACAGCAAGGTGCAACTGGCGGCCACCGCAGCCAAAAGCGGCGACTAACCACACTTGCCAACAACCGTGAGCGCCCTCCCGCCGGAGGGCGCTTTCTACTGGTGTACACTTTCTGCCGAGGCTCAGCGCAACCGGTCGCGAAGGGAGATTCGATGCTCTACATTTTGTTCTACCAGGCGGAAGGCAACTACGTGGAGCGCCGCGCGCCCTACCGCTCCGAGCACCTGCAACTGGCCGCCGCCGCCCACTCCACGGGAGATCTGCTGCAGGCCGGAGCCCTGGCCGAGCCCGCCGATGGCGCGGTCTTCGTTTTCCGCACACGCGAAGCCGCAGCGCAATTCGCCCAGGACGACCCTTACGTCGTCAACGGCGTGGTAAAGCACTGGAGCGTGCGTCCCTGGACGGTGGTCATCGGCGCCGGCGCCGACCCTGTCACCACTCCGCGTTAGGTCTATCCGATTCCATACTTGCAACCTTGGGCCGCGCAGAGCATCGTTAAGCGTGGACCAATGCGTGGACCAATGCGTGGCCCCATGCTTGGCTCAATGCTTGGCTCAATGCGTGGCCGTCCAGTACAGCGCAATCGGCTGTGACCGGGCCGGCCGGATGAAGGTGGGCGAATGAGCACAGCCCAGGGATGGATGCGAAGCCGCACCGCGATATTTGGCATATTACTGCTTGCCATCCTCTCCGCATCAGCCCGTGCGCAGACGGCGACGCAGTGTGTGTCCGGCATGCGCGTGCTGGCCTCCGGCGCCCATTGCCCGGAGAACTGCGTGCGTCCGGCGGACTTTCCCGGCTACGATCCGGCTGTGCCGAGAAGTTTCTCCCGCAACCAGGAACGCGTTGGCGTCTGCGCGGCCATGGCCAGTGCCGACTACATCTGTTACGAACTGCATCGCATGGGCCGCTGGCCGCAGTCGGCGGATGGCTGCTCGGCGCTCGACCTTGAAGTGCAGGCCTTCACCGAAGAGAAGAGCCATCTCGATCCCAACACCATCCGCAAACTCCTCGGAGCCTTCCTCGACGAGAACAGCCAGGTCACGGAGACCAATCGCGTGGACCACAACGCCGACGACTTCGTCAGCCTGGTCGAGGAGCGCGGCATCTGTCCGGAGTCGCGTTTTCCCAGCGAGTTCGCCACGCATGGCGGCCTGCGCGACGTGTACCTTGGCGTGGAGCGGCGGCTGCGCGATTACCAGCCCGCGCCCGCTGCGGAAGCGAAGATTGACGATGTCTGTCCCGAATGCCGCTGGATTGCCCCAACCCTGACCGATGCCGAGTGGAGCGACGTGCTGCGCTTTGTGGCCGCACTACCCGAGCGCGCGCAGAATACATTCGAGATCATCGCCAAAATCAACGAGCTGGCCTGCCCCGCGCCTACGCGCATTCATCTGCCGGACGATCATCACCTCTGCTGCGATGACTTTGACGCCATGGAGCAGCATCTGTCTGAGAAGGGAAGCCTCGCCGTCGCCAGCTTCCATGCCCACGAGCTCAGCCCGCGCACCATTCCAGAGTCGCGAGACCTGCACGCCGCTGTCGTCTACGGCGCGCGCGTCATCAAGAACACCGATGCCAGGGATGGCGACAACGAGGCTTGCTACTACACAATCAAGAACTCCTGGGGCCCGGCCGCCTGCCGGACCCTGGCGCCGGATGTGCTCTGCGACCCCGACACAGGAGCCTTCCTGGTGCGCGACCGCCTGCTGCGCCGCATTCTGAAAGGCGCCTACTGGGGAGAGTTCCACTGATTGTCCAAGCGTGTAAGACGCGCGCCTAGAACTTCAATCCCAGCGCCTTGGTTGTGAACTCCACCAGCGGGGTAAAGCTCTTGCATAGCGCGGAGTACTGCTTCAGCAGTTGCGTCCCGCACAGTTGCTCTTCGCTCAATTCGGCCACGGCGACGAAGTCCTTGCGCTTCAGGTCTTCGAGAAACGGATGCTCGCAGGGGAATCCCTTGGGCGGGCGCGACAGGCTGTCGCCCACCAGCTCCAACTTGCCGCGAGCCTTCTTCCATCGCGCGGGATCGGCGACGATGGCCGTGCGAATCTTCGTCAGGGCCGGTGAGTCCGGATGCCAGACGCCGCCGCCGGCAAAGCTGCCGCCGGGTTCAAGATGCAGGTAGAAGAGCGGCGCGTGCACGTCCTTGCCGGCCTCGTGCGCAAAATGCAGGCCCACGTGCGTCTTGTAAGGAGTCTTGTCGGCGGCAAAGCGCGTGTCGCGATAGATGCGGAAGAGCGAGCCGCGCGAAGGCCTGGCGTCGGCCACCAGGTGCGGAGCCAGCCTGGCCAGCGGCTCCGCCATGTCGGTGATAAAACGCAGCGCCGGCTCAACCACCACCGATTGGTAACGCTCTTTGTTGCGCTGGAACCACTCGCGCGTATTATTGCGCTTCAGTTGCCGCAGGAAGGTGAACAGCTCGGGAGTGAAATACGTTTGCGCCTTCATAGGCGCCATTGTAGAACGCCACTTCCCCGGAAGAAAACCTCGTGTGCCACGCTCCCTGGCGCGGCCAGGAAAAATCCCTTCGCCCGTATCGCGCGCAAAGCTCTTTTCGGTTACAGTGTTATGCAATCTTGCACGGCTCTGCTCGGGCCTGCACATCACTGACGCGCCGCACAACACAACTTCGCCGGAGGCACGCAAATGGATACGCACAATCCTTTGACCACCCCGCTCACCACATCTTCACGCCGGGGATTCCTCCGCGCTGCCGCCATGCTTGGTGCCGCCGCGGCCACCGCCAGAATCCTTGGCGAGCCCGAGCTGGCCCACGCGCAGAAGATCAAAATGCCGCCCTACGTCGAAGGCGCCGTCTACATCAACGCCAACGAGAATCCTCTTGGCCCCAGCGAGGCCGCGCGCAAGGCCGCCATGGATGCCGTCGCCCTGGGCGGACGCTACCGCATGGAACTGGCCGAGCAGTTGGAAGAGCTCTTCGCCGCGCAGAACGGCCTCAATCCGGATTCCGTGATGGCCTTTGCCGGCAGCAGCCAGCCTTTGCATTACTCGGTGCTCGCCTTCTGTTCAACCGCTCGCCCGCTGGTCATCGCCGATCCCGGATACGAGGCTGGCGCGATGGCCGCCAAGGCCTGCGGTGCGCCGGTCCTCAAGGTGCCGCTTGCCAGGGATTACAGCCACGACGTGCGCGCCATGTGCGAGGCCTCTTCGCACGCCGGAGCTTTCTACATCTGCAACCCCAACAATCCCACCGGCACCGTCACCCGCCGTCAGCAGTTGGAGTACGCGCTGGAACACAAGCCGCAGGGCAGCATCCTGATTGTGGACGAGGCCTATCTGCACTTCTGCGACGAGCCCTCCGCCTTGGACATGGTCGCCGCCGGAAAAGACGTGGTCGTGCTGCGCACCTTCAGCAAGCTGTACGGAATGGCCGGTCTGCGCCTGGGCTTCGCCGCTGCGCGCCCCGACCTGCTGCAAAAAATCTTCATACAGGGCGGATGGACGATGTGCCCGGTCACCGCCGTGGCCGCGGGCATGGCCAGCCTGCACGATGCGGAACTTGTGCCACGCCGCCGTCGAGAGCTGGCCACGCTGCGCGCCGAGGTCTTCGACTGGCTCACCCGCAAGGGTTTTTCATTTGTGCCTTCGGTCAGCAACTGCTTCATGCTGGATACGGGACGCCCCACGCAGCAGGTCATCTACGCCATGCAGCAGCGCGGCATCTACATTGGCCGCGCCTGGCCGGCCTGGCCCACGCACGTGCGCATCACTATCGGCACCGCGGAGGAGATGCAGCGCTTCCAAGCGGCGTACGAGCAGGTGATGGCCACAAAAACGTTATCCAGGGTAGAGCCGCTGCCGCAGCGCGCGATGGCCGCACCCTTCCAGCAAGCGAAGTATCGCGTGCTGGGGTAGGGAAGTGCGATAGTGTTCCATGGAGATTTCAACACCGAGGTGAGCCTGATGACCCGCAGCGCAAGCCGCTTTTCCGCCTGTTCTTTGCTCGCCCTCGCGCTGCTCTTCACCGCGGCATCCGCACGGGAGAAATACGCGGTGCCTGATCAGATCAAGCCGCCAACGGAGCAACGGTTGGTGCTGCACACGCATGCCTCCGGCGTTCAGATCTACGTCTGCCAGCCCACAACCGGTGGCGACGCTCATCTCGCCTGGGTCTTCAGCGCTCCGGAGGCAACCCTCACCGACGACCGTGGGATGGAAGTCGCGAAGCACTTTGCGGGGCCGACATGGCAGGCAACCGATGGCAGCCTGGTAAAAGGCAAGGTCGTCGGCCAGGCATCTCCTGAGCCCGGCTCGATTGCGTGGCTGTTGCTGACGGCCGTTGATCATAGCGGAGTGGGCGTGATGAGCGATGTGCAGTCCATCCAGCGACTGAACACCAGCGGTGGGAAAGCGCCAACGACGGGTTGCGACCTCCAGCATCAGGGAGAAGAGGCGCGAATCCATTACACGGCGGATTACAACTTTTACGCCCCGGCGAAATAGCTCGACGGGGCGTGCGGCGAACGAATAAGTGAGAAGAAATCCAGAATTGGCAAACGCGCTCATCTTCTGCGGGCGAAACAGCGTCTTGACTCAGGCCCCGGCTTGAATCTTCACGATTCTCCCTTGCAGGAGTGAATAGGCGTTTAAGGCACCCGCCATGGACTCTGAGCAGGTGGCATTGGTTTTTGAAGCCGAAAGTGTGGATGCCAGTTCCTTCAGTTCCTGATCCCGCGGCGTTCCATCCAGCATGTCCGCCATGTAACGCATGCCCTGCGCAATCGAATCGTTGATGCTCTTTACCACATCGAGTTCAGCCGAAATGGCGCCTTCCCGCGGCCATGCAGCCCTGGCGTGCAGGAAGAGTCCCTCCGTGCTGGTCAAGGCATGCTGAATCTCTTCGCTGATCGCCGTATCCTGCCCCACATGATGATCAAGCTCAAAGGGAATCACCTCGGCAAGCCCGCGAACTTCAAGCACGAGCGCGAGAACATCCTCGCGCAGCGCGGTGACCCGGCCGGTCTCCCTGCTGCGGATGAGCGATAGCAGATCGGCCTCCATGCGTAGGAGCCGCGCCAGGCCAAGACGCATCCTGTCCACAGCTCGCTTCGGGTGCAACTGGTGGAAGATCACCCACATCACTATGAGGGCAATGAGTACGCCCATCAGGCGATCCCTGGCCTGGGTCATCTGCAGCGGCGCGCCAAAGCCATGCACTGCGTTGATGAAATGCCTGTGCCCTGCGGATGCGCCGATGGGAGTGGCGTATTCCTGGAAGGCGGTCAGGTAAAAGGAAAAAACGATTTGCAGGCCGACATAGCCCATGTGTGCGCTGCGTGCAGTCCACGCTCCAATAAACGACACAACGAGAACCGAGATCAGGAAGGGCAATATGGTGTCGGCAAACGGATAGAAAAAGACCGTACAACCGATCCCGAAGATGATTCCCCCGATGGTGGCGCCAATCAGGCGGAAGATCATCTTTTGATTTGTTGCGCCGCTCGAGGTGACTCCCGCCACCAGCACGGTAAGCGTGGCAGTCGAAGCGCCCGGCCAGGCCAGCGAGTTGTAGATGATGTAGCAGATCGTGGCGCACAGACTCAGCTTGGTGGCATAGGTCAGGTACTCCGGGTTGCTCCAGGCGCCCGGACGCAACCACGGTTTCTTTTCCCTTGCAGGAAGAGCATGGAGAAGCTTTTCATTCGGCTGGAGGTGACCGGCGTGGGAAATGGACTCCATGGTGTACAGCAGTTGCTCGATTTCGTGGAGTTCGCCCGCACTCTCGTCCGGCTTCACTCCCTCGGCTTCGCTTGTTTCCTCTGCGTTCTTCGTCTGGAAGCGGGCCAGCATGGCGGCAATCTGTTGGAACCTGGGGCGCAAGGAATCATCCACATTCGCCATGTGCCGCCTGCTAAACGACGCGCTCACGTCCAGCAGGCGCGCAATGTAAGTAATCAAAGCCGGGCGGATGGGTTGCGAAGAATCTTCCGGGATGGAGCGCTGGCTCACTTCCTCCAACAGCGACAGCATCTTGCCCTGGCCGGCGAAGGCATAGCGGGAGACCTGCGCAACTCTTTGGTTTAGTTCCTGCCCGCTCTCACCCGCGGCGAGCCCCTGGAAGAGCTGCCGCAAGGCTTCCAGCCGAGCCTTCATCTCCGCCTGCAACGCATGGTTCGGATCGCGGCTGGAGAAGATGTACTCAATCGCCACTTTGATGGAGACGGCAACGGCTCCGGTCGCGATCGGCCACATGGAAAGATGGACCAGCTGCTCGGCAGGCAGATGCATCTCCCAAAGCGAGAGGGTGAGAATCGGGAATATTCCAAGATTCATGGCGGCCACGCGAACCGTACAGGCACGCAGCAGAAATGCGGATAGAAAAGTGAAGCCCGCCACGCCCAGCACCCGGACCATGGGATCATTTCCCGACACCGCGATCAGCATCAGAGACGAGGCAACGCCCACACACTGATAGAACAGCTCCAGGACACTGGTCTTGAAGGTCAGGTATGGTACATCGTAAGAAACCAGATAGATGAGATAAACACCCGGAGCGATCAAGGGCGTCTGCAGGACCAGCAGAACGTAGGTTGCCAGCGTGGCGGCGAAAGCGGTACGGAGTGCGCCCTCAAAGCGGCCATGCGCGGGGGCAAGCTCCTGGTAAACCTTGGTAAGCCATTCCGGGGTTTGATTAGCAGCCATCTGTCAGCGTCATCTCACAATGCCGATCGCGGTTTCGCCCATGCGGAACAGAGCCGGATCGGGGTTGATGACGCGGATGCGGACTGGAAAGCGGGCGGCAAGATGAACCCAGTTCAGGGTGTGATCAATCTGCGGCAGGCCGTTGCTCGTATTCGTGTCGTCGGGCGACACGCCGTTTCCCATGCTCTCCACAACGCCATCGAAGCGTCGCGATTGATTTCCCATCAGGTACACGTCAACGTGCATTCCCGGCGCAATGTACTTCAGCTCGGATTCGCGATAATTCGCCACCACATACCACTTCCGCGCATCAATCAGTGTGAACAAGGGAACGCCGGGCTTCGCGATCTCGCCCTCTGAAATATTGAGGTTGGTTACATATCCGTCAAACGGAGCGACCACGGTGCAGCGCTCCAGGTCCAGTCGTGCGCTGGCCACCTTGGCGGCCTTGGCCGGACGCTGCGCCAGCAGGCTGTCCAACCGGTCCACGGCATGAATGCCTTCCTTAAGCTTGGCCTGGGAGATGGCAACGCCGACCTCCGCTTCGGACCTCATGGACCGGGAGCGCGCTTCCAACGCAAGCGACTCCTGCAGCGCGGCCTCGGCCTCCTGGTAGTTGTGTTCGGCCACCTGAGCCTTGGTGCGTGCGTCGTCCACTTGCTCGGGAGTGACGTACTGCTTGGCCAGCAGCGGCTCAATGCGATGAAGGTTGTTCATGGCCAAGGTTCGTTGCGCCGCCGCCGATTCCAGATAGGCCTTCGCTCTCTTCACCGCGGCGTTGGAAGCCTGCACCGCGCTGAGAACGGTTTGAGTCTGAGTTTTTGCGCCCACCACACCGGCGCGGGCGGCCTCCACCGCGCTGTTCTCCGCGGCAATGCGACGCTGTGTGTCCGTGATCTGCTCTTCGAGCAGCTGCTGATCGGAGAGAGCCTGCTCCAGCGCATACTGGTAGGGTCGCGGATCAATGGCAAATAACACCGTGCCGGCGCGCACAAAGGCGTTGTCCTCAACCGGAATGGTGATCAGGCGCCCGGTTACTTCGGGAGCGAATTGAATGTAATTGGCGCGAACGCTCGCATCGTCGGTGCGAGGGTGGTGGCTGGTTCTCCAGAAGACAATCAACAGTAAGCTGGCGGCAACCGCCAGCATTGCCATCGAGATTCTGATTCCGCTCCACCACGGACCTGGCTTTTCTGGTTCCATCAATCCACCTCTTATCTATCGAAAACACAACAGCCACAGCACGCATGCGACGGCCACTACCACGCTGGGATAAAACACCACCACCGGCTCAACCCGGCCTTGCAGCTTGCGCCGGATCACCTGCCAATGAACAAGTCCGCCGGCAGCCAATCCTCCCAACAGGCAAAACATCCACGAGGGCAGAAAGGATCCTGCGATATCAATCGAGGGGGCGCGCGAGCATCCTCCCATCACAACGGTGAGGAATAAGGCGCCGGGCAATTTTGTGAAGCGATGAAGCATGGTCATCCCTTATGCGCTGCTAAGGTTGCGTTCTGTGGGACTGGGCGTCCGGCCGCGGCCGGAGAAGATCGCCCGTCGTATAGCCGAGATTGGCGGCGCTGGTCAGCACCGCGGACCTGGCCTCGACATCCGCCAGCCTGGCCGCGGCAAGCTGCGCTTCGGCGTTGACCAGGTCAACCAGGTTCTTGACTCCGTAGCGGTAGGCGTCCAGTGACGCGTCATACGAAGTGGTCGCCGCTTGCAGCAGTGTTTGTGCCGCTTCCTTCTGGCGAACGGCGGTGCCAAATTCAATGTAAGCCACCCAGGTCTCGCGGGTGATGGCGTCGCTTTTCTCTCGAACTTCTTCTCCGGCTTGCCGCTGCTCGGAGGTGCGCCGAAGCACTTCATGCCTGCGCAATCCGCCGTCGAAGAGATTCCACTTGAGCTGAATCCCGGCGCTCCATACAAACTGCGTCGTGTCTCCAAGACTGGGCTGGCTCACCGTTGGCCAAATGGATTGCGAAGATCCGTTGGACTCGAACTCGACCGTGGGCCGATAGGCGGAACGGGCTTTCCTCACCTCAGCGCCTGCCGCCTGCAACTTCTCGGCCAACGATTTCAGGTCCGGGCGATCCTGCAGGGCGGTCTCGACAAAGCCGGCCACCGAGGTGGAGACGGCGGAAAGATCGGGTATACCCGCGGGCTTCTCAACGGCGATTGCATCGGAGGGTTCCACGCCCAGCGCTTCGCGCAGCCGCACGCGTGCAATCTCCTCGGCCCCAAGACTTTTCTGGAGGTCATACTCGGCGTGCGCCGTGCCGGCCTTTGCGTTCAACACGTCGGGAAGCGTCGCCCGGCCGTTGGCAAGCTGGGCCTCCGCGGCGGACTGGGTTGTGCGCGCCGTGGCTAGAATCTGCTGAATCGCAGCGAGCCGTTCCTGCGCGGTCACCAGGTTGTAGTAGGCGACAACCACGCCGTAGGCCACATCCTGGTTGGCGCGCTGAAAACTCGCCGCTGCCGCAAGCTGTTGTGCTTTGCTGGAATCCAACTGAGCGCGCCGCCGGCCAAAGTCAAAGACCGTGTACTCCACGGCCAGGCCTGTATCAATGCTTGGATCTTCAACCATGGTATAGCCCAGCGGAGCCAGTGGCTTGGGAAACGGATTGATGAATCTTGCGTCGCCGAACAGAGCCGCTCCTGCCAGGTGAGGATAGTACTCGCTGCGTGCGATACCTACCCCCTCGGCGGCCTGCTTCGCCCTTTCCCAGGCGATCCGGGTGTGGGGATTGTTGGTCTCGGCGATGTCAATCAACTCTTCCAGACGGTAAGGCCGGTGCGGGTCAATGGTTGCGGTCATCCTGGGCGCCATCGTCTTTGCCGTACAGGTTGCGGCAGCAGTCAGCTCCGCGACCGTCCCCACGCATTGCGCCGCCGCGGGTGATGCGAACAGGGGGAAGCCGGCGCCGAGCAGGAGGATGCATTGCAGGCGGATGGACCGCGTATCAATTTGTCTCGCAGGGGGCTGGATTTGCCGCATGTATACAGTGTAAACTAAATATGCATGGTACGCGATGTGAGGCCGGCAACGGCCTGCCACGGAAGGGGTTGCCCCTTCGGATCGGGAGTGGAACTGTGATCAAGGCTATCCACGAAGCAGAGTCCGGAAAATTCAAGGCTGGAGATGAGCTGCGCCGCAGGCTACTGGAAGCGGCCAGTCGCCTTTTCGGCGAGTTCGGGTACGACCGCGTTTCGATCCGCAGCATTGCGCAGGAGGTCGGCTGTTCCCAGATGGCCATGTATCGGCACTTTCCGGACAAGGAGGCGCTGATTCGCCATCTCTGCGCCGAGCTATACCAGCGATTCACCACCCAGTTGCATGACAAATTCGATTACCTGCCGGACCCCAGGGCGCGTCTCCGCCAGGCGCTTCGGAACTTTGTTCTCCTGTCCGTCAAGAACCCGCATCATTATCGTCTGACGTTTCTTGTGCCGTCCTTGGATGAGCAGGGTTTGGAGATGCGGCATGCGGCCGCCAATCCGGCCATCGCGTATTTCCGGGAGAATCTCAAGCTCGCGCTTCCCTCGGGCAGTTCGGGCAAACTGGTGGAAGAACGGTTGCATCAGATTCTTGCGTCGCTGCACGGCATGACCATCATGCTGATTACCCACCCCGAGGCCTACCGGCTCACCAGGGACGCGGCTCTTCGGCAACTGGATTCCGCCTTCGACATTTTTCTGAACGCGCCAGACGTGACAAGAAGTAGACGCTGAAGGATCGCTCTTGATGATCCGGCATCGGCAGGGCCGATATGGATTTGTGCCAGGAAGCTGCTTGACAGGAGAATCCAGCACGCGGAGGAAAACTTGCTTCACATTCCGCGTCACAGCGCACAAAATAAGGAGCCTGCTTAGGGCTCCTAATTCATTGCAAACAAGTTGGTAGCGCTACCGGGAATCGAACCCGGGTTTTAAGATTGAGAGTGTGTAGCACAATCCGGTGACACGCACGGATTGTCTCTGGAAGTCGCTGTTGCGTATGGGAGTGTCGAAAAACTGGACGAAGACGATCAACCCTACGAAACGGGCATCGTCGCGGAAGTCGAGCTTGTTGGCGATGAATCGGAACATCCGGTGCAGAGCCATGAAGACCGGCGTCCACTGAACGATAACCAGCTTCCAGCCGATCCCGACTGGAAGTAGAGGGTCGATGCGGCATGTGGGCGCTCAAATTGTGGAGCGGGATGGCCGTACGCTTCTTGCCCTTAATCGTGCAGCACCACGCTAACGAGAGAACTGTGCACGTGCATACCTCCACCGTTGTATTCAATAAATCCAAGATCGCGAAAGCGATTCAGGAAGTAGCTGACTCGCGAACGGGTTGTGCCGATCATCTGGGCGAGGGTTTCCTGGCTCATCTTTGCGATCAGCGGAATGGGCTTTGATTCCTGGCCGAAGTTGGCCATCAGCAGAAGGAGCCGGGCCAGACGCTTTTCACTGGAATTGAAGAGGTGGTCCACCAGGTCTTCTTCCATGCGAATGTTTCGGACCAGCAGGTAAGCGAGAAAGCGCTCTGCGAACTCCGGATCCTGATGCAGCAATTCCAGCATCTTCTGCTTGTCTACCCGGATAATCGTGCTTTTCAGCTCTGCACTTGCCGTGGCCATGCGGAGCGGTTGTCCTGCCAGGCAGCCTTCGCCGAAGAAACAATCCTGCAAAAGAATGGCGACGACGGCCTCCTTGCCGCGCTTGGATACAACCGTCAGCTTTATCTTGCCACTCTGCAGGTAGAACACAGCATCTGCCTTCTCCCCTTGCGAAAAGATGGATTCATCCACCGTGTACTCCCGGCTCGTCTTCCCAACGGAAAGCTTTTTGAGCAGGGCGCGGGGATCGAAGGTGGCAATTGGATCGGAGGGCGAGATGTTCTTGGCGAGAATTGATTTTGGTGAGGAGGGGCGGCGAGTGGATTTGTGCGGCGCGACACTCGCAGGATGATTCTCAGCGAGGACTAACGGGTGTTTATCAGCCATGAATCTCCGGAGCGTAGACCTGTCGCAGGCTTCATCGCCGAGTTGGCGATGGATACGACAGCACTGCACAGATCAACGTCATAATAAGGATGCACTGTCACGCTGCAAGAGTGTGAGCACTATTGCACACCTTACAAAACAAATACACGGTCAACCGGCGCCAACTCCGCCATATGGATGTCGAAGCGGCGCAATGAAAATCTCGTGGAGCAGAGTTCTTAACGGGTGCTCCATATCTTCCTCTTGTCATACGAATAGCGAAGATCGGCTGGCAATGCCGCGCTATTCATCAAAGAGGAACGTCTGCAATGCTCTGTGCACGTGCAACGACCCGTTGTAGTCGATATATCCCTTGGCGCGGAAGCGGTTCATGAAGAAGCTCACTCTGGAGCGCGTGGTGCCGACCATCTCGGCCAGCGTCTCCTGGTCAATCTTTGGAATGCCGGTTTCCTGTGTCTTTTCCTGGCCAAAGTCCGACAGGATCAGCAACAGTCTGGCCAGGCGCTGCTCGCTGGAGTTGCAGACCTGGTCCACCAGATCTTCTTCGATTCGTCCAATGCGAAACAGAAGATGCGAATTGAACAACTTCGCAAAGGTCGGCTCGCGCTTCAAAATGCGGACGATGTCCTGCCTGTTCACTCGAAAAAGTGTGGAATCCCGGATCGCCGTGGCGCTGGAAGATCGCAGTGTCTCGCTCGTAATGCAGCTCTCGCCGAAGAAGTCGCCGCATCGCAGAATGGCAATCACGGCCTTCTTGCCGCTGGCGGAGACGACGGTCAGCTTGGCGTTGCCACTCTGGATGTAATAAATGGCGTCGGCCTTGTCGCCCTGCTGAAAGATCGCCTGGCCGCTGCGGTACTGATGTGTCGTTGAGTGGGAGGCTATGCTCTTGTGCGAGCCCAAGTAATTGAATGCTACAGAATCTTTGTCGGCCACGGTCCACTCCTCGGGCAAAGGTGCATCTGCGTATCAGGCTACCCGGAACCAGGACGGCAGACTGGTCAATCGGGCTCATAAAGCAATAATGATGTAGCGCCCTATGCTTTGCGATCATTAGGCCGAGCTCCCGCGTATTGGGTATTCCAATCCACGGCATGCATAGGCGGAGGGTGAGCACTCTAGCTCAGACGCCGCCGTCGCCAGACGCTAACCTCGTTAGTACCTCACCACGCTGCCCATGCGATAGACGCATAGATGCCGCGCAGGGGTAGAAAACTAGAGGCTACATCTTGAAGAAGATCATGTTGTTTGTCGCGCTGTTGAGCTTGACCAGTCTTGGTTGGGCGCAGTCCCACCAGCAAAAGTCCGCTGAACGTATGGACAATGCGGCCCGTGTGTTACACGAGATCATGGACACGCCCGACAAGGGAATTCCGGAAGAAGTTCTGGAGCACGCCAAGTGCGTAGCCATCGTGCCGCACATGCTCAAGGGCGGCTTCATATTTGGCGCGGAAAACGGCCGTGGCGTGGCAACCTGCCGTACCGGCAAAGGTTGGAGCGCGCCTGCCTTCTTTGCAATCACCGGCGGAAGCTGGGGACTGCAGATTGGCATCGAAGGCATCGATCTGGTCATGATCATCCAGGACGAGCGTGGCATGCAGCGTCTGCTGCAGAGCAAATTTGAACTGGGTGCCGATGCCTCGGCCGCCGCCGGTCCGGTTGGACGCCATGCGTCTGCTGATACCGACTGGAAGCTGAATGCGGAGATCCTCACCTACTCGCGTGCCAAGGGTGCCTTTGCCGGCCTGACCCTGGATGGCGCCTCGATTCGTCGCGATGACGAATCCATGGATGCCGTCTACGGCCGTGATGTTTCGACCCGCGCAGTATTGCTGGGCGAAGTTCCGGCCACGCATGCCTCGGAGCGCTTCCTGAACGAAGTAAGGAATGCAAAGCACCAGGCCATTGCAGCGAATTAACAATTCACAGTAACTCTTGTGTGCCCGGGGTTGGAAACAACATCCCGGGCGCACAGTCCGTTTGCGAGGAAATGAATTGCTCTGGACAATCTTTGCAATCCTTCTGATCCTCTGGCTGCTCGGGTTCAGTCTTCACATTGCGGGTGGCCTGATTCATCTGCTGCTCGTGGTAGCGCTGGTCGTGCTGATCTTCAATCTGGCAACGCGGCGCAATTAAGCGGACGCTTCGCTCCCGGTGGTCAACATTGCATTGCAGCCGCCAGACAGACATACGAAACAGGTAACCTTGTGCCGTATTCTGCACGACATAGGGTTGCGATGGAGATGATAGAGATGACGGGCGACGGCGTTTTCGGAGGGAAGCTGATCGGCCATTAGAACCCGCAGCCCACGCTTTGGTATCTGCACACTTCCACGCACAACGCGAAGGGGCTGATCGACCCCAGGAATAGGGGCAGAGGAAAATCTACGTCACACTCTACGTCACACTGCACAAATCAAGGAGCCTGCTGAGGGCTCCTGAATCGTTGAAAACAAGTTGGTAGCGCTACCGGGAATCGAGCGGGCAGTTAGCCTCGGTTGGAGCGAAGTGACCGGCCTCTTGGGGAATGGAGCACCCTAGCGAGAAGCGGACCGAAGTATCAGACAACTTTCACTTGTCAGATAAGCAGACTAGAAGTACAGTTTCAACTCGTATCCGGATCCATTTCAATATAGGTGGGCCTATGACCATGAACCAGCTCTCGGGAGCGATCTCGACGACCCAGGTTGAATCTGCGGTACGGCGCTACTGGCAGGTATTGATGCAGAAAACGCCCGGAGAAATGGCCAGTTTCTATACCTACGATGCCCTGGTCTTCAATCCCTTTTCACCGCGCATGGAGTCGGGCCGGGTCTCGGCGGCGCGCAAGGAGCGCGAGTACTTCACTCCGCAGACCACCTTTCAAGCGGAAGTCATCGGCCCGATCGAGGTGCAGCTTCTCTCCCAGAGCATTGCCGTGGCTATGTATTCCTTCCGCTGGCATGCCACCAATATGGAAGAGAAGGTACTGGAGAAGCACTTCAACAAATCCGTGCGCGAAGGCCGCGCCACCCAGGTCTTCGTCCTCTCCGAGGAGGGCCAGCTGCGCATTGCCAGCGAGCACCTCTCCGACATCTGGCGTGATGTGACCCAGAACGCATCAGCTATCGAGCATCGTAAGTATATGTAATAACATCAACTTGGCTGATATGCAGCATCCCTCACAGCTGAACCCGGGGAGATTTCCTGAGAATCCAAGTCAAATTTAACTTGTCTGACAAGCAGACTAGTGCTACATTTTTCGGCGTTGACTCGGACTCTCCAAAGGAGACCCCTGAAGGCGCATCGCAGCTGACTGTACGGCATCGCAGATCGTGCTCTATCCATAATTGCAGATGGTACTGATAAGTTGGTTGGTCAGCGCAGACGCTTCATGCACCAAAGGGGGCCGCAACTGATTGCGGCCGCAGTGTCCGATCACGGAGGTATTCGTGAGCGAAATGATGCGCATCCCCTTGCCGGCATCCCTTCTTCTTTTCGGCCAAACAAATAGAGCCGGTCGCTCTGTGGGAGGCTTATGATGCCGTCCCCGGCGGCATGCGTCCCTTGGGCCCTGTGGCCTCTTTTGATGGGAGTTGGATTGCAACTGCTGGTGGCGCGGGTGCTCCCGGCCCGTGGCAAGGGCGTGTTGGCCTTCCTTTGTTGCCTTGCCAGCCTGGGCGCCGTCATGGGCGCCTATCCCGGAGTTCGCGACGGCTCGGCCATTCATCTCCAACTGGGGAGATGGGATGGGCCGCTCGCCTTCGTTCTGCACGTGGATGCGCTCAGCTTGCTCTTTGCCTTCATGGCCACCGGCATCGGAGCGCTGGTGCTGCTTTACTCCATCAGCTACATGGCCGAGTATGCCTCCACCACGCGCTTCTACTGCACCATCCTGGCGTTTATCAGCGGACTGGTGGTGCTGGTTTACAGCGCGAACCTGCTGATCTTCTACCTGGGCTGGGAGCTGGTGGGGTTGTGTTCCTTCACCTTGGTGGGCTTCTGGTACGACAAGCCGGAGGCGGTCAAGGGTGCACGCAAAGTGCTTCTGATGACGCACCTGGCGGGCTACGGACTGCTGGCGGCGATTCTCCTCATCTATATGCGTACCGGCAGCACACTCTGGACGGACGCGGCAGTTGGGCAGGCGTTCACCGGCAGGATCTTTGTGCTGATGCTGGTGGCGCTGGCGGCGAAGTCGGTGCAGTTTCCGCTGCACACCTGGATTCCTGAAGCGATGGCCGCACCGACTCCGGTGAGCGCGCTGTTGCACGCGGCCTGCTACGTGAAGGCCGGTGTTTACTTGGCAACGCGGATGCACAGCTTCGCTCCCTGGCCCCATGCATGGAACATCATGATGCTGTGGGTGGGCACGGTGACCATGCTGGTTGGCGTGCTCTACGCGCTGGTGCAGACGGACCTGAAGCGCCTGCTGGCCTTCAGCACCGTAAGCCAGATCGGCTACATGATTACTGGCATCGGTCTGGGGACGCCGCTCGGCATCGCGGCCGGGCTGCTGCACTGCATCAACCACGGATTCTTCAAGAGCAGCTTGTTTCTCGCCGCCGGTTCGGTGCAGCACGCGGCCGGAACCCGCGACATGAACAAACTTGGCGGGCTGGCCTCCAGGATGCCGCGCACCACACTGGTGTGGATGATCGGCGTTGGCGCGATGATGGGCATTCCCCTGATGAGCGGCTTTGCCAGCAAGTGGCTGGTCTACAGCGCCGCGCTGCAATGCGGCATGGTCATTCCTGCACTGGCTGCCTGGATTGCCAGCATCGGCACGGTATTTGCCGGAGTAAAAGCGACCAGCACCGTCTTCCTGGGCGACACCACCGAACACACCCGGCACGCGCATGAGTCTCCGGCATTGATGACGACCGGCATGCTGCTGCTGACGGTGGTGACCGTGGCGTTGGGCATTGCCCCGCAGCTTGCCATCCGGTTGCTGATTAATCCGGTGCTGGCCGCGCTGGGAATGCCGGCCGCGCTCGGTGTCAGCTGGTTCGGCATGACGGACTCGATGGGAAGCTGGGCTGCCTCAATCGGATTGGTGATGGCGGTGGTTTCGGCCGTGATCGGCGGAGTCGTATACCTGGTGATTGCACTTCCGGCGCGGACAGTGGTCAGCGGCGGAGCCTTCGCCGGAGCCGGTGGCGGCACCTTTACCGGCGGTGAGCCGATGCGCGGCCCGGTCAAACTGCAGGCGGTGGACTTCTCGGCGGTGCTGAAGCGGCAGTGGGCGCCTGTGCTGGAGACGCTCGACGTTGATGAGTACTACCTTAGCTTCTGGCGGCTGATTCAGGACGCTACCGCCAAGTTGCAGGGCGCACTCACTTGGGCGGAGAACAACGCGGTTGCGTGGCTGGTGGGCGCCTGTGCCGTATTGCTGTTGGAAGTGAACACGACCGTTCCCAACGCGCTGCCTGTCGCCGGCGAAGAGCGTGTGCCGCTGTTGATCGGCATGGCGAGCGCTGTAGCTCTGTTGTCGTTGGTGGCGACGGCAGCGGCGAGCAAGGCGTGGCGCAACCTGGCTGGCTGGATGGTTGCCGCCGGAGTGCCTGCCGTGCTTGGGCTCTTCGTGGCGCAGCCGGTGCTGCGGCTGGTACTGCTGGAGACGGCTTCGTTCCTCGGGCTGGTGTTGATCTGCAAGAGCGCCAAGGTGCCTTCTGCAATGTGGAGCTTTGGCGCTGTGATCGTGCTTTCGGCGGCGACGCTGGTTCCGGGTCTGCTTCTGCTGGAGCATGGCAGTTTTCAGATGGCGCGCGCGCTGCTGATCGTGGGCTTCTTCCTGAAACTGGGGCTCGTACCGTTCTTCCTCTGGCTGCCCAAAGTGGCGGAGCAGGTGCCTGCGCTGGTTGCCGGACTCGTGATTTGCGTGTTAGATATAGCGGCCTTTGCTGAGCTTTGCGTGGTGGCCAAAACGGCGCCCTGGGTGCTTGAGCCCAGGGGTCTGTGGATGGGCATCGCGGCACTCTCGGCCCTGACCGGCGCTCTGCTGATGCTGGCGCAGCGCGATCTGAAGCGCCTCCTGGCGCTCTCCACGGTGGAGGACATCGGCTTCCTCTGTTTCGGGGTAGCTTCGTTCTCCACGATCGGATTTGAGGGTGCGGTGATCGGCGCGGCGACGCATGCCGTGGCCAAAGCGCTGCTGTTCATCTCCCTCAGCTCACCGGAAGCCAATGGCGAGCTGAGTGCCGAGAGCCGCGGGCTGGCCTCGCGCTACCCGCTGAGTGCAGCTGGATTCCTGGTGGGCATGCTGGCAGTGCTGGGTATTCCTCCGACGATGGGTTTTGCGGGACGCTGGCGACTCTACGAGTGCGCTGCGCAGCTTGGCATGGGTTGGATGAGCGTGCTGATTGTCGCTTCGATGCTGGCGCTGATCGCCTACGTCCGTGCGCTGACGGGGATGTGGTGGGGGCCGGCGCAAAGCGCGGAAGCCGCTGCACAGCCTGAGTCCGCCGTGGCCAGGACTGGGATTGTCTGCCTGGCAACGCTGCTCGTCTTGGCCGGAGTGTTTCCCTTTGGTCTGGAATTGTTCATGAGGGGGCTGCGATGAAATTGCTTGAGAACTTGTTAGGACACTGCCGCACCAAGAGCCCATGGCTCTTCCACATGAATTCAGGCAGCTGCAACGGTTGCGATATCGAACTGGTGGCGAGTATCGCACCCCGATACGACGTCGAACAACTGGGCATTCATCTGGAGGGCAGCCCCCGTCACGCCGATATCCTCTGCATCACCGGCCCGGTCACGTTCAACACCCTGGCAGCCGTTAAGACGGTATATGCGCAGGTGCCGAATCCGAAAGCTGTTGTGGCGCTGGGTTCGTGCGCAGCGTCCTGCAACGCATTTGCCGGCAGCCCCTCGGTGGTCGGCCCCTTGCATCGACACATTCCGGTGGATATCTATGTGCCAGGCTGCCCGCCGCGTCCCGACGCGATCATCGAGGGCATTGCGCGGGCAGCTGCGCTACTGGGACAGACTGAGCGCAGGCCGCTGACCGACGATGATGTCAAGGACTTCACGCCCTGCGCCGGTTGTGAAGCAACGAGCGTAGAAGGAGAGGCCCCGTGCAAATAACTACGGTCATCCTTCGGTTGCTCATCTTCCCGGGGCTGTTCTTTGCGGTGCCGGCCGCGTGGTTCTTCCTGTATATCGAGCGCAAGACGATTGCGCGGATCCAGCAGCGCATCGGTCCGCCTTTGTTGCAGCCGTTCTACGATTTTGTGAAGTTGCTGGGCAAGGAATCGCCGCACTATCGTGGACTGGAAGGGTTGCTGATGAAGGCCTGGCCTGCGCTCTCGGTTTCTGTGCTGCTGGCGGCGCTGGCACTGATTCCGGTGATTCCCAACAAGGGTGGCTTCTCCGGCGACCTGATTCTGCTGATTACCCTGCTGGAGTTGCCTTCGATCTTCTACATGCTGGCGGGCTTTACCTCATGCTCGATCTACGGCAAGGTGGGTTCGATGCGCGAGGCTTCGCTGAGCCTTTCGAGCAATCTGCTCTTCCTCACCGCGGTGATGATGATTGCGGTGACGGCGCACTCGTTCTCGCTCTCCGAGCTGGCCGTGCCCTCGGCCTCACCTGCGCGCTGGTTGGGCCTGGCGGCGATCATCCTCTGTATCCCGGCCAAGCTGCGCCTCAATCCTTTTTCAATCTCCAGTGCCGAGCAGGAGATCTACTCCGGCCCGCTCACCGAGTACAGCGGTGGCGACCTGGCGCTGTGGGAACTGGCGCACGGACTGGAGTGGCTGGCGCTCAGCGGATTTGTGGTGGCGCTTTCATTTCCACGCACCGGCCATGCGGTGGCCGACGCGATCTTGTTTGCTGCTCTCTGCATTGGACTGGTGATGCTGCTGGCGACGATTGCCGCGGCTACCGCGCGCTTTACGATCGATCGCTCGGTGCGCTTTTACTGGCGCTGGAGCGCCGCACTGGCCGTGGTCTTTCTGCTCTCGGCCAGCATATTCAGGAGGTAATTCATAATGGGCATCGTTCGGCTTGTTCTTCATAACCTTTATGGTGGCAGCATCTCGCTTCCTTATCCTGAGCGTCCGGCCATCCAGAGCGACTATCGCGGCATGGTGCAGAACTCCTCTGAGCAGTGCACGGGCTGCGCGGTGTGCGCCTATGTTTGCACCACGTCGGCCATTGCGGTAACGCGCACGGCCGATGGCTTTGAGTGGAGGTACGACGCCGGCCAGTGCACCTTCTGCGCGCGCTGCGTGCAGCGCTGTCCCAAACAGTCCATCACCATGCAAGGCACGCGGCCTCCGGTGTACAGCCAGCACGGCGGGCTTCGTCAGCACTTCACGGTGATGAAGAAGAAAAAGCCGGTGCCAGTGGTTCCGGCCGCGGTGGACGCGGTCGGCCCGGCAGCTGCTGCCGTGCAGGAGTAGATCAATGACTGAGGAAGTATCCGTGCAGGAGAGAGAGGTTCGCTTTGGCCGGGCTCTGCTGGAACTACGCGCCGAAGATGGCTGGGAGAACAGAAATGGCGCCCACTGGATCAGCGCTGATTCGCTCGACGTGCGCGCCATGGCCTCGTTCATGATGGCGCAGGGCGCACGCTTTATGTCCCTGACGGCCGCCGAGCGCGAAGACGAGACCCGGCTCGATTATCACTGGGACTTGCGCGGAACGATCCTGGCTTTTTCAACTACGACGCAGCAGGGCCAGTGCGTGAGCTTTGCCGACCTTTGCCCAGGCGTGGACTGGGCCGAGCGCGAGACCTACGAGTACTTCGCTGTGGAGTTCACCGGCCGCGACAATAATAAGCCGTTGATGTTGCGGCCTGGACTTGAAGCCGGCCTGAACCGCCGGCGGGGAAAGAAATCATGAGCTACCGAATTCCCATTGGACCCTTCCATCCTGCGCTTGAGGAGCCTTACAAACTCGACCTGGTCTGCGAGGGCGAGACTGTCAAAGGCGCCGAGTTGCACGTCGGCTTCAACTTTCGCGACATTGAGTACCTGGCCGAGCGCCGCAACTATCAGCAGGTGATTGCGCTGGTGGAGCGTGTCTGCGGCATTTGCTCCAACGTGCATTCGGTCACCTTCTGTCTCACCGTGGAACGGTTGCTGGGGATTGAAGTGCCGGAGCGCGCGCAGTACATCCGCGTTGCGATGGCTGAGCTGGAGCGGCTGCACTCGCACATTCTATGGTGCGGCATCGCGGCCAAGCTCATCGGCTTCAAGACCATGTTTATGAGCTGCTTTGCCATGCGTGAAAAGGTGATGGACGCGCTTGAGCTGATCAGCGGCAACCGCGTCAACTACGGGATGAACTGCATTGGCGGTGTGGTGCGCAACGTTACGGAGCACGCCATGATCCGTGATGTGGTGAATTCGATCGAGCGGGAGTTGATCGGCTCGATCATCCCGGTCTTCACCACCAATTCCACGGTGCGTGAGCGCTGTGAGGGTATTGGGATCCTGACCAAAGAACAGGCTCAGGCGATGGGTTTGGTCGGACCGCTGGCGCGCGCTTCGGGCGTGGCGCAGGACCTCCGCAGGGACGTGCCCTACATGGTCTATGACCGGTTGGATTTCGATGTCCCGGTACAGACTAGTGGCGACGTTGCCGCTCGTCTGGTGG
>CAVRDQ010000132.1:0-25226 GCA_963719655.1 uncultured Acidobacteriota bacterium
AGACCGTCAAGAAGGCTCTGAAGGCCGTCAAGAAGGTGAAGAAGCTGACCAAGAAGGCCGACAAGAAGCCGAAGGGCAAGAAGGTGAAGAAGGCCAAGGGCAAGGGCAAAAAGAAGTAAGCCCAGCTCAACACAGAATAACGAAGGCCGCGGAGCGATCCGCGGCCTTTTCAGCTTGATGACAAAGTTGCATGAATGGGAATGTCATTGCGAGTTGAATAAATTGGAATGTCATTGCGAGTTGAATAAATGGGAATGTCATTGCGACCGGAGCGCCGCAGGCGCGCAGTGGAGTGACCTTTTGTTTTGCTCACAACCAGAAACAAAAGGTGGTTCGACTCCGCGCCCAAACAGCGGGCGCTGCGCTCACCATGACATTTTGTAAGTTTGAGATGTCCCATGACAATTCGTAGGTTTCAGATGTCCCAAGACATTTTGTAAGTTTCAGACGTCCCATGGCATTTCGTAAATTTCAGACGTCCCAAGGTTGGTCAGCACCCCGCCAGGTTTGTCAGTAGCCAAGAAGGCCGCGGAGCGATCCGCGGCCTTCTTGTTTTGCAATGTGCTCGAAAAAATCCGGCCTACGAGGTTGCCTTCGGCGTCGCGGCCACGTCCGCGGCCTTGACCGGCGCGGGCTTGGTCAACTGCTCGATGGCGCGGCGGAGCTGCTCGTCGGCCTGCGGCTTTTTGGCCTCGGGCTTGGCCTCGGGATTCTCCGCCTCGTCTTCGTCCATCATTCCGGCTTCTTCCGTCTTGTCCGCCACAAGGATGTTGGGAGTGACCAGCGTATCCTGAATGGCCTTGCCGGCCGGTGTGTGGTACTTGGCCACCGAGAGGATCAGCGCGCCGCCATCCTGCAGGTCAAACGTCTTCTGCACGTTGGCCGAGCCGAAGGTCTTATCGCCCAGCAGGTCTCCGCGAGCGTTGTCCAGAATGGCGGCGGCCAGAATCTCCGCCGCGCCGGCCGTGCTGTGGTTGACGATGACGACCAGCGGCAGCTTGCAGATGACCTTCGAAGGGTCGGCCGTAAAGCTCTGGCGCGGATACATCTGGCCCTCCAGGTAGCCGATCTCGCCGTGATCCAAGAAGAGATTGGCCGTGGCCATGCCCTCGGCGGGGTCACCATCGGCGGAGTTGCGCAGGTCAAGGACGATCTTTTTGGCGCCTTTTCCGGCCAGATCATGCAGCGCGGCGGCAATCTCCTGGCTGCGGCCCTTCGGGAATCCCTCCGGACGCAGGTAGCCGATCTCGTTATTTTCCAGCGACTTGTAGCTGAGCGAAGGCGTCGGCGCGGTGCCGCGGGTGATGGTGATCTTCTGCGGCTGAGCCTTGCTGGCCCGCACCACGCTGAGGCTGACCGTGCTGCCGCTGGGGCCGCTGAGCAGGGTCGTCAAGGTGGCCAGGGACATCTCCCGGGTGCTCTTGTCGTCCCCCATGGCCTCAATGATGTCGCCGTTCTCCAGGCCGGCCTTGTCGCCCGGGCCGCCGGGGATGACGCTGATCACGTATCCGTAGCCGAAGCGCTTGCTGATGACGGCGCCGATGCCGGCGGAAGGATGCGCCATCTGCTTGTACTGCTTGTATTCGGCGGAGCTCATGTAGCTGGAGTCGCCGTCCAGAGCCTCGACCACGCCATGCAGGGCGCCGTTGCTTACCTTGCCGAGGTCGGGAGTTTCGACGTAGTAGGTCTCAATGTGCTCCAGCACGTCGTTGTACACGCCCATCTGGCGGTAGGCGCCGTCGCCGGTGCCGGCCTTGACGCCAAGGGCGCCGGCCACGGTGAACGCAAGAATCACAAACGACAGCACCAGCAGAGTGGTCTTCAGGCCTTTTGACATGGTTCCTTCGCGGTACAAACAGAATGCCCTCATTATACGGCGGCAAGTCCCAGTCCGGGGACTCGCCGCTTGCTGATTGGTTAGACGCTCGGCCGCCCACCGGGGGTGAAAAACCTTTTTGGGGCGTGGGAATCAGACCCGGGAATCAGCCGTCCGGGCGTCGGGTGGGGGAGCGGCGGCATCAAAAAGGGGAGAGTTGGTCCAATGTTAGCTCGACTTGCAAGCGGGGCAGGCGGCATTATGGATAGGTCGCGGCCCCCGGCGGGCCGCCGTGGGAAAACTTCGCAAGCTCTGATTGCCCCCGTCTCCGCGACGGGGCAGAAAGGTGTTTCTTCCTCCATGTCTTCCTCCACCACGCCCTCGCCCGCAGCGCAGACGGCAGCCGGCACCAACTCCGCACTCGACCAGCTCTCGGTCAACACCATCCGCACTCTTTCGATTGATGCCGTTCAGAAGGCCAACAGCGGCCATCCGGGGGCCCCGATGGGACTGGCGCCGGTGGCCTACGTTCTGTGGCAGCGCATCCTGAAGCACAGCCCCCGGCATCCGCAGTGGCCCAACCGCGACCGCGTGGTGCTGAGCGCGGGCCATGCCAGCATGCTGCTGTACTCCACGCTGCACCTTACGGGCTACGACCTGCCGCTCGAGGAGATTGCCAAGTTCCGCCAACTGGGTTCGAAGTGTCCTGGGCATCCCGAGCACGGCGTGACGCCGGGCGTTGAGACCACGACCGGTCCGCTGGGCCAGGGTCTGGGCGCCAGCGTAGGCATGGCGGTGGCCGAGCGCTGGCTGGCCTCGCACTTCAACAAAGAAGAAAAGCTGCTGGACTACCGCGTCTACGCCATTTGCAGCGATGGCGACCTGATGGAGGGCATCAGCCACGAGGTGGCGGCCCTGGCCGGTCATCTGCAGCTTTCGAACCTCACCTGGATTTACGACAGCAACCACATCAGCCTGGATGGGCCGACCTCGCTCTCCTACACCGACGACGTGAAGCTGCGCTTTGAGGGCTACCACTGGAACGTGCTGACCGTGGAAGACGCCAACGACCTGGCGGCCATGGAAGCAGCGCTGCGCGCGGCTCAGAAAGAGACCTCGCGGCCGACCATCATCATCGCGCACACCCACATCGGGTACGGTTCACCGGCCAAGCAGGATAAGAGTGCCGCGCACGGCGAGCCGCTGGGCGTGGAAGAGGTAAAGGCCACCAAGCGCAACTATGGATGGCCGGAAGACGCGCACTTCCTGGTTCCGCCGGAAGTCGCGCACCACATGGGCTCCGCCGTGGCGAAGGGTGAGAAGCTGGAGAGCGACTGGACGGCACTGCACGCGGCGTGGGCGAAGAAGAATCCCGCGCTGGCCGCCGAGTGGACCGCGTTGATTGAAGGCAAGCTGCCCGCGGGTTGGGAGAAGGACATCCCGGTCTTCCCTGCCGACCCGAAGGGGCTGGCCACGCGCGAGAGCGGCAACAAGGCGATGAACGGCATCGCGAAAAACCTGCCATTCCTGATGGGCGGCTCGGCCGACCTTGCCAGCTCCAACAAAACGAAGATTGACGGCGAGACCAGCTTCGAGGCTGGAGCCTACGGCGGACGCATCGTCAACTTCGGCGTGCGCGAGATGGGCATGGGCGCCGCGATGAACGGCATGGCCCTCAGCGGTCTGCGCGCCTTTGGCGGAACCTTCCTGGTCTTCAGCGATTACATGCGCGGGGCCATCCGGCTGGCGGCCCTGATGGAGCTGCCGGTGACCTATGTGTTTACCCATGACAGCATTGCCGTGGGCGAAGATGGGCCGACGCACGAGCCGGTGGAGCACATCATGAGCCTGCGCCTGATGCCGCACCTGCGGGTGATTCGTCCGGCGGACGCCAATGAGACCGCCGTGGCCTGGCAGATGGCCGTCGAAAGCCGCAAGCATCCCACGGTGCTGGCCCTGAGCCGGCAGGCCGTGCCCACGCTCGACCGCCAGCAGTACGCCAGCGCCGAAGGATTGCGCTGCGGAGCCTACACGCTGAGCGACTGCCAGGGCACGCCGGAGCTGATCCTGATTGGCACGGGCAGCGAGTTGCATCTGGCGCTGGAGGCCGCTGGCAAGTTGCGCGAGGCCGGACGACGGGTTCGCGTGGTGAGTATGCCGAGCTGGGAGCTGTTTGAAGAGCAGAGCAAGGAGTATCGCGAGAAGGTGTTGCCCAAGGCCGTGAAGGCGCGCGTGGCCGTCGAGGCCGGAACGCCGATCGGCTGGGAGCGCTATGTGGGCGACGCGGGACGCGTGGTGGGCCAGGTTGGATTCGGCGCATCGGCTCCGGCGAAGGTCGTCTTTGAGCACTTTGGCTTTACGGTGGCAAACGTCGTGGCCAAGGCGGAAGAATCGCTGGCCGCCGCCGGTGGAAAGTAGATGAAAGTCGCCGTCGCCGCCGATCACGCGGGCTGCAATCTGCTGCCCGCCGTGGTGGCGGAGTTGCGCGCACTCGGGTGTGAGGTCATTGACCTGGGCACGCACGATGCAACGAGTGGCGATGATTATCCTGACCACGCCGACGAACTGGCCCGTGCCATTCTAGACGGGCGGGCCGAGCGTGGCGTGCTCGTCTGCGGCAGCGGAGTGGGCGCCAGTGTGGCGGCCAACAAGGTGAAGGGCATCCGCGCCGCCGTCTGCCACGATACGTATTCGGCGCACCAGGGCGTGGAGCACGACGCGATGAACGTGCTGTGTCTGGGTTCGCGCGTGGTGGGCGAGGCCTTGGCCGTGGAGCTGGTGCGGGCGTTCGTTGGCGCAAGCTATACGCATGAGGCGCGTCATCAGCGCAGGCTCGATAAGGTTTTGGCAATGGAAGCGCGCTTTGGCGCGAAGTAGCTTTGGGCTATATAACACCGGAAGATGCAACTCCGGGCGATGGACAAGATAAATTCCGCGGCGGGGCCGCAAAAGTATTCGAGGAGACGAGCATGGCCGGTAATCCTTTGGCACAGTTGAGCACCCTGGGGCAGAGTCCCTGGTACGACCAGATGACGCGCAGCCTGGTAACCGAGGGCACGCTGAAAAAGATGATTGAAGAGGACGGACTGCGCGGGCTGACCAGCAATCCGACGATCTTCGAGAAGGCGATCAGCGGCGGCAAGGAGTACGAGGCTCCGCTGAAGGCGCTGGTGGCCAAGGGCGCCACGCTCGACGAGATTTACGACGGGCTGGTGGTGGCCGATATCGCCAGCGCCGCCGACGTCTTTCACTCCGTGTGGGAGAAGACCGCGGGCGAGGATGGCTATGTCAGCATCGAGGTGAGCCCTCTGCTGGCCGCCGACACCGCCGGCACCGTGAAGGAAGCCAAGCGCCTGCACGCCAAGCTCGGCCGGCCGAATGTGATGATCAAGGTTCCGGCCACTCCCGAGGGATTGCCCGCCGTGGAAGAGCTGATCAGCGAAGGCATCAGCGTGAACACGACGCTCATCTTCAGCGTCGAGGTCTACACGCATGTGGCCGAAGCCTACATCAAGGGCTTGGAGCGGCGCGCCGCCAGCGGAAAAAGCGTGAAGGAAGTGGCCAGCGTGGCCAGCTTCTTCGTCAGCCGCATTGACACGGCGGTGGACAAGCAGCTGGAGTCGCTCGCGAAGAATGGCAACGGCGCGGCCGCGGGATTGATGGCCAAGGCGGCCATTGCCAACGCCAAGCTGGCGTATGAGAAGTTCCAGCAGCTGTTCAGCGGCCCGCGTTGGGAGAAGCTGGCGAAGCTGGGCGCGCGGGTGCAGCGTCCCTTGTGGGCCAGCACCGGCACCAAGAATCCCGCGTACAGCGACGTGCTGTACATTGATACCTTGATCGGGCCGCACACGGTGAACACCATTCCTCCCGCCACCTACAACGCGTTTCGCGATCACGGCACGGCGAAGGTGACTCTGCTGGATGGCATGAACGAGGCGCATGAGACCTTTGCCAAGCTGGCGGCCTTGGGCGTGGACCTGAAAGCCATTACCGAGGAGCTGACCGTTGCCGGCGTCAAGAGCTTTGCCGATAGCTACAACACGCTGCTGGCGGTGATCGAACGCCGCAAGAGCGAGGTCGCCCATGTCTGACCAGAATCAGATTGACAAGAGCCAGGCTGACAAGAATCAGGCTGACGCGAACTCCGCCCTGGCCGGTTTGCAGGCCGCTAACGTGATCGCCCGCATCTGGCAGAAGGATGCGGCGGTGTGGTCCGCCTCGGCCGAGCACGCCAAGATCATCGGCAACTCACTGGGCTGGCTGACCGTGCCGGAAAAAACCCTGGCGCGCGCGGACGAGCTGGAAGCCTTCGCCGAGGAGATTCGCCAGGCGGGCTTTACTCACGCGGTGGTGCTGGGCATGGGCGGCAGCAGCCTTTGTCCGGAGGTGCTGCTGAAGAGCTTCGGCCCGCAAAAGGGTTACCCCGAACTGCTGGTGCTGGATTCGACGGTACCGGCGGCGGTGGCCCACATTGAATCGCAGATCAAGCTGGCGACGACGTTGTTCCTGGTGGCGTCAAAGTCGGGTTCGACCACCGAGCCGCAGATGTTCGAGCGCTACTTTTTTGGCCGCGTCAGCGAGCTGAAGGGCGCAAAGGCCGGCGAGAACTTTGTGGCCATCACCGACCCCGGCACCCTGTTGGAGGCTCAGGCCACCGAGCAGGGCTACCGCAAGATTTGGGTCAACTGGCCGGACATCGGCGGACGCTACTCGGCGCTGAGCTTCTTCGGCATGGTTCCGTTTGCCGTGATGGGCGGGCCGGTGAAGGAGTTTCTGACGCGCGCGGCAAAGGCCGTCGAGGCTTGCCGCAATCCGCAGGCGGCAACAAACCCGGGAGCCGCGCTGGGCGCCGTTGTGGGCACGCTGGCCAGCCGCGGCGTGGACAAGCTGACGCTGGTGACCTCCTCTGGCATCGCGTCGCTTGGGTTGTGGATTGAGCAGCTGGTGGCCGAGAGCACGGGCAAGGAGGGCAAGGGCGTTGTGCCCATCGCGGGAGAGTCCCTGGCCGCGCCGGAAGTTTACGGCAAAGATCGTGTGTTCGTATCCATCAGCGTGGGCGAGCCCGACGCCACTACCGAGGCAAAGCTTGCCGCACTTGAGCACGCAGGCTTCACCGTGGTGGCGCAGCAGTTGAGCGGTCCACAGGATTTGGGCGCGACCTTTTACGTGTGGGAGTTCGCCACGGCCATCGCCTGTTCCCTGCTGCACATTGACGCCTTTGACCAGCCCAACGTGCAGGAGAGCAAGGACAACACGAAGCGCTTGCTGGGCGAGTTCGTCAAGCACGGCGCGCTGCCCGCGCAAAAGCCCCTGCTGACGGATGGCGCCATTCAGATCTACGGCGAAGATCACGCGCTGGGCACGACCCTGGACGCAGCCATCTCCGCGCATTTGGCCAAGGTTGTGGCGGGCGACTACGTGGCCGTCACGCAATACTTTGTGGAGAGCGCGGAGGTCGAAGCCCTGGTGCAGCAGCTTCGGCTGGCCGTGCGCGCCAAGACAAAAGCTGCGACCACCACCGGCTACGGTCCGCGCTTTCTGCACTCCACCGGGCAGTTGCACAAGGGCGGCGCCAACAACGGAGTCTTCATCCAGTTGACCTCCGCCGACGCCAAAGACGTGGCCATTCCGCGTGAGCCCTTCGGCTTCAGTGTGCTGAAGCAGGCGCAGAGTTTGGGCGATCTGGAATCGCTGGTCACGCACGGCCGCCGCGCGGTGCGCGTGGATTTGGGCGTGGACGTGGCTGCAGGATTAAAGCGGTTGATCCAGGCGATCGGGTAATTCAGGCGCTTAAGTAACGGATTACAACTTGGAAAGAGTGGCGGCGCGGTCGAGTCAGATCGCGCCGTTTTCTTCTCTGCGTGACTTGATTCCCGCATTCCGCTGGGGTGGGTGGTCGCTTCGTTCCACGTAAACAGCAGGAAAATTTCGCCTCACCGGGCGTGGCGGCGCATCTTAAAGGGCCGGGCTGCATCAAAATCAATAGGAGAGATTCGTGAGCGCGCGGCCCGCGGCAAGGTGACGGTGGCGCTCATGGGGGCTCCGCAAATGTTGGACGATGAGGGCGGCACCACCGTCACACTTCCCCTCCGGAAAGAATCAAAGGCTGATGAGCACAACCGTTCCCGCCACACCGAGCGCGCGCACTGAGGCGCAGCCCCTGCCGCAGGCCAACCCCTGCGTGCTCATCATCTTTGGCGCCAGCGGAGACCTGACACGGCGCAAACTGCTGCCCGCGGTCTTCGACCTCAATTCGCAAGGCTGTAACGCCAGCGGGTTGGACATCATCGGCGTCGGCCTGCCCGATATGACGGACGACGACTTCAAGGGCGCCATGCGCCAGTCGGTCGAGATCACAAACGGGGCGCGCACCTTCAGCGAGGAGAACTGGCAGAAGTTCGCCGGCCACCTCAGCTATCTCTCCGGAGACCTTTCCGACCCGCAGACCTACCAGGCGCTGGCCGCGCGGCTGGAGGAGATGCGCAAGGCCGGCGCCAGCGGCAACCATCTTTTCTATCTCTCGGTGCCGGCCAGCATCGCGCCCAAGGTGATTCAGGGCCTGGGTGCGGCGGGACTCAACCAGAACGAACATGGCTGGTCGCGCGTCGTGGTGGAGAAACCCTTTGGACGCGATCTGGAGTCGGCGCGCGCGCTGAACAAGACCGTGCTCAGCGTCTTCGAGGAGAGTTCGGTTTACCGCATTGACCACTACCTGGGCAAGGAGACGGTGCAGAACATCCTGATGTTCCGCTTCGGCAACAGCCTGTTCGAGCCGCTGTGGAACCGCAACTTCATTGACTACGTGGAGATCACGGCGGCCGAGCCGCTGGGCGTGGAGAACCGCGCCAAGTTTTACGAAGAGACCGGCGCGCTGCGCGACATGGTGGCCAATCACCTGCTGCAACTGCTCTCGCTGACCGCCATGGAGCCGCCCTTCAGCCTGGACGCCGACGCCGTGCGCGAGCAGAAGGTGCAGGTACTGAAGGCCATCCGCCCAATGGCCGTGGAGGACGTGGCGGCGCGCACCGTGCGCGGGCAATACGGCCCCGGCGTGCTGGAAGGCAACCTGGTGCGTGGCTATCGCCAGGAGCCGGGCGTGGCCGAGAATTCGTCCAGCGAGACCTTTGTGGCGCTGGAGTTGCGCGTGGAAAACTGGCGCTGGAGCGGCGTGCCCTTCTACGTCCGCACCGGCAAGCGCCTGGCTTCGCACATGACGGAGATTCGCGTGCACTTCAAGCCCACGCCGGAGGCTCTGTTCGTGAGCGGGCAAAACCGCCAGCCGGAGCCGAACATCATCAGCATCCGCATCCAGCCGGACGAGGGCATCAGCATCAGCTTTGGCGCCAAGCGTCCGGGGCTGGGGATGAACGGCATCACCGTGACCGCCGACTTCACCTATCGCGACGCCTTCGGCATGAACACTCCCGTGGCCTATGAGACCTTGCTGCTGGACGTGATGATGGGCGACGCGACGCTGTTCACCCGCGGCGACGAGGTGGAGGCCGAGTGGCGCATTGTGACCCCGATCGAAGAGGCGTGGGCGCAACTGCCCAAACCGCAGTTCCCCAACTACGCCGCCGGCAGCGAGGGTCCGGAGATTGCCAACGCGCTGATGTGGGGCAATCGCCACTGGAACAGTCTGCGGCCGCAGCGTTGAAGCCGGGCGGGCGGCGAGTTTTGGTAAAATAGAAACAACCCCACCCGCTCTACCGATCACACCCTTTGGGAAACGATCACCGAAGCTTTGGGAACCCACACAGGGAAAGGACACTCATCTTTTGATTTACACCATTTTTCTCTTCCTGCTCTGCGCCTGGGGCGCCGGAGTGGCCGACGGCAATCATCACGCCAGCCTGCACCTTCTGCTGTTGGGCGCGATGTTCATGCTCTTCGTGGATACCCTCGGCCGTCGCCGTGCCACCGAATAATCGCCCACGCCGGGCACGGTGGCCGGCGCGCGGACGGCAGTGCGCGTGGTTTGACACCCTGCGGCGAGGCCCATAGAATCAAAGAGGTTCGCCCTGTTCAAGGCGCTACCAGCAAGGCTGCCCTCCGCGCCCGCGGAGACCTTAGAGCAGCGGCCCCGTGGCGGGGTAGCTCAGTCGGTTAGAGCGACGGTCTCATAATCCGTAGGTCGGCGGTTCGAATCCGCCCCCCGCTACCAGAACTTTTTTCCATCCTGTTAATCACCCTGGAGTGCGAGCGACGGTCTCGGCTTTCATTCGACGGGAGAGCTGCGCTCTCCCTGGGCGTAGGTCGGCGGTTCGAATCCGCCCCCCGCTACCAGAACCTTCTTTCCTCATTTTTTGTGATCAATCTGCTTCTGGCTTATCACGTGATTACGTGATGGCGGACACTGCATTCCCTTCTGTTTTGTGGTCAAAGCTAGTGCGGTATCCGCACCGTGCACCGCCGGAGCCTTTCCGGCACGCGGCGCGCCTCGGGAAGGGCTACACGCACAAGGCGCCGCGGGAGCCCTCGGCGCACGATGGCAACAACACTCGTAAGGAGGTTGCCATGAAGATCATCCTGGAAGTCCTCACAGCTATATTGATCGCCATTCCCCTGGCCCTCCTGGTCATCTTTGACCTGCCCGGCCTGGGCATTCTTCTTGCCATTGGACTGATCGGCTATGCCTACGTGGCGAAAAAGACCCACGAGGCGGCGCTGGCCGGGCCGCGTCAGCCACTGGTCATCAGCGGGCCTGGGCATCACAACAGGGCTGCCTAGCCCCGCCGTCACAGCCTCAAGGCGCGGCGCACGGTGCCGGACGGCGAAGGTCGGCTCCGTGTGTGTCCGACGGAGAAAAGAAAGGGAGATTCCGTGCCGTCTCCCGGTAAAACGAAAGGCCCGCCGGCCCATCGGCGGGCCTTTCCACGCCCGGCGAAGCGGATCCGAGAAGTTTCTGATGGACGCCCGGGCGACACCTCTCTGAACACAAATGTCCGATGTGCCTCTTTCCAGTGAAGCCTGTCCCCCTTCCGGGGCATGTCGGAATAAAGGAAGTTGGCGGATTCTATTCAGGTAAGTGGATTCCGAATCAACCAGTTTGGATTCCGCCGGGCCTGCTGCATGCAGCCCCAAGTGAACATAAACAGATTGCCGCGCGGTCAAACCTCCGCGACGCAAAAGGAGTGCTGCATGGGCTGGATGGCTGTTGCGGAAACCAACAAGAGCGCGGCGCAGGTGAAGAGCCTGGGCGAGCGCATTCTGGATGAAGACCACGAGGAGATTGCGTCGCGCATTGAGGCCTTCCAGACGGCGATTGTGCACGGCAAGGGCATGTACGCCATTTACGACGCGGCGGAAAACCTGATTGCCGCCACGCTCGAGCACTTCCGGCATGAGGAAGAGGTGCTGAAGCGCGCCGGTTACCGCTGGCTGAGTGAGCATCGCGCGGCGCACGCCAAGTTGCTGGACGAACTGCATGAGATTCACAAGGGAATCCAGCGGCGAGAGATTCAGTGCGCGCTGGAGCTGGCACGGCTCTACGGCAGCGCCCTGAAAGAGCACGAGGATACGCACGACGAAAAGTATCGCGAGGCAATACGCCAATCCTCCCGGACAGCGAGAATGATGGCGTAAATACTCCGTTGATTCGCCTCCTTTCTGCTGCAGCTGGCATTCATTCTCTTGCCGGCTGCAGCTTTTTTTCTTGTGCGCAACATGCTGGTTTCTTGTGCGCGGCGGACTGGGCGCAACCTGTCTGACTGGATAACTCACATAGATACTCCCGCGGCGTGACGCCTGTCACTGACCGCAATCTTCTGGCGATACACAATGCCCGTCGGCCATTCATCTCTTCCTGCGCCCTGCCGGACGACACCGCGCGCGCTTTTCGGATTTTCGTTCGACATCGTCATTCGTCACCAAGGAGTTTCGCGATGGAGCAAGATATCCTCTGTAATCTTCGCCGCCTCTTTCGCTCGATCCTTCCCTCCTCCGTGCTGCCGCAAAAGAGCGACCGTGCACAGCTGGACCGTGGATGGATCATCGCCAATCACAAACTGGTCAGCTTCCACGCAGCCTTCCTCACCAGCCTGCTGAGCATTGATCCGACGGTCAGTTCGCGTCTGGATGTCATCCGCCAGATGTTTCTCGGCGTGGAGCTGTTCATCAGCTGCGCCTTCTGGTACCTGGCATGGCACATCAACATTGCCGTGCATGAGATGGGCCACTACCTGGCGGCGGTGAAGACCAACAACCTGCGTCCCGAGCTGGCGGAGGCCGCCGAGAAAAAGCTCTCCAGCCCCACGGGCGAACGCTGGGCCTGGTACGCGCGGATGTTTTTGCTGATTCCCTACGGGCGCTTTGAGGGCGTCAACAAGGAGAGTGGCAACTATCATCCGGCGGTGAAGACGCAGAACCTGGCGGTGGCTGCCGCCGGTCCCGCGTACAGCAAGAACTTGAGCCTCGCCACTTTGCCGCTGGGCATTGTGTTGACCCTGGCGGGCATGGTCTTCAGCGTGCCGATGTCGGTGTACGTGGGCCGTTTGCTATTCACCATTGGCGTGGTGGCCATGCTGGACTTCCTGCTAGCAGACGCCGGCAAGTACAAGGCCTTCCGCCAGCGTCAGCAGGAGGCCGCGGCCAAGGCCGCCGAGGTTCGCGCCTCCGAGCCGGAGCGCACCGCCGACAGCGGACGCCCGGTCGATCCCAGCCAGTTGCGCCGCAAGCTGCGTCTGCATCGTTTACAGGAGCTGCAACTGCCCGACGGAACCGTGGTCTTCGCTCCGTGGGAGTTCCGCAACTCCATCATGGGCGGCCGCCACACGGAGGAGATGGGCGGCAACCTCAGCTTCCAGGAGTTCATGTTCCTGCCCTTGACGGCGCATGACTACATTGAGGCACAGCGCGTGACCAACATGCTGCAAAGCCGCGCCATTCAGATCATCCAGGACACCGAAGGCTTGAACTTTGTCGGCATTGGGCTGGAAGGCGGCATCGTTGCCAGCTACGCCCGGCTGAAGGACGATCTGCTGCCGGAAGAGCGCGCGCTGAAGGTGGCCGTGCAGGCCATTGAAGAGTGCGGCTTCGTGCCGGATCGCGACGTATGCCTGGCGATTGATCCCGCGGCCAGCGAACTGAGCAACGCCTACCGCGAAAAGACCGGCGAGACGAACGCCGTGGGCCAGTATCTGTTCTGGCGCGCAGAAGATCCCAAGGTGCTGACCACCGACGAGATGGTGGAGCTGTACATCCGCTGGGTGAAGAAGTATCCCATTGTGAGCATTGAAGACGGCTTTGCCGAGGACGACCTTGAGGGCTGGAAGAAGTTGATGGCCGCGCTCGACAAGGACATCCTCATCATCGGCGACGACCTGGTGACCACCAAGGATTCCACCATCAAGCGCTGCGCCGAGCAGGGGCTGATCAACACGGCGCTGATCAAGGCCAACCAGATTGGCACCCTGAGCGAGACTCTGCTGGCCACGCGCGTGGCCAAGGAGATGGGCCTGTCGCTGGTGGTGAGCCATCGCTCGAAGAGTCCCAACGAGGTGATGGAGGCCGACATCAGCTTTGCCGTCGGAGCGCTGGGCCTGAAGTGCGGCGGCGGCGCGAACACCGAGCGCCTGGTGAAGTACGGCCGCATCGTGGAGCTGATGGAGCAGGCGCGCAAGGGGATTCGCATCACCCGCAAGCTCGACTCCGAAAGCGCCATCGTGGACATCAGCGCGCACGAGGAGCCGACCAACGCCGGCATCCCCACGGTGGGCGTTACGGTGATGCTCGACAACGGCATGAAGTTTTCGGCGGCGACTCCGCTGGGCACCTCGGCCGGAACCGACGAGGCCATCCACCTGGTGGACAGCATTATTGAGGCTGGTCCGCTGACGCGCAAGTTCCCGCAGTACTTCAAGCTGAACGAGCGCGAGAAGACCTACCGCTTTTTGCCCGACCTGAAGGTTGACGAACTGGGACGCGAGAGCACCGAGCTGGCCACCTTGTGGCTGCGCAGCAAGCGCTACGGTGGCAAGGGCTGCCTGAACGCCGTGGATAACGTGGAGCAGATCATCGCGCCGCACTTCCTGGGCAAAAAGCTGAGCGCCCTGGGCAGCCTGGCCGATGTGGACCACGCGCTGCTGGCCCTGGAGTTGGAGATGGCCGTCAAGCGCGGCAAGCTGACGGCCAGTGCAACCGACGAGGACCGCATCCTGACCATGCAGCGCAAGGCCAACCTGGGCATGAACGCCGTGCTCAGCATGAGCCTGGCCATGGGCCGTCTGCTGGCGGCGCGCGAAGGCGCGGAACTGCCGGACATTCTGCGCGCAGCCGAGTCCGCGACTGACCGCGAGGCTCTGTACGGCGTGAAGCATGTCGCGGAGACAAAGCCAGAGAAGGTGGGCGCCGTCACCGTGTAAGCGCGGCGTCTGCGAATAGCGAAGCGCAGGAGGATGACTCCTGCGCTTTTTCTTTTCAGTGAGTTTTCGGTACACCGCGTTTTTCGGCCGTACCCGGAGACTTAGCGGTCGTCCGGGTTGGGCAGGCGGATGTTCTCCTCCTTGCAGATTTTCTCCAGCTGGCGGACCGACCAGCAGGCCTTGAAGTCGTAGAAGTAGCGGAAGGGTTGTTGCAGCATGTCGAGCACGCTGCGGGTCTGCGCGTCGCTCCATTCGGGCAGCGCGCGCACTGCCTCCTCGAGCGGAGCGTGGCTGAGCTTGAGGGTGATGAGTCCCCAGCTCAGGTTGCCGGCGTGCAGCGCCAGTTCTTCCAGTCCGTTCTTCAGGATCTGCTTGCGCGCCAGCAGCACGCGGCGCTCGCCCACGTTGTGCAGCACCTGCATGTACTTTTCAAACAGCACCCACTCGTTCACCAGCAGGCCAATCTCGATTGGGGCAAAGGCCTTCCAGAACTTGACGGGATAGCGCAGACAGAGAAAGCGGCCGAGCATGAAGGCGCCGGCCTCATAGCCGGAGAGATGGCTTTCCATCAGCATGGCCAGGGTGCGGCGGAAGAAGCGGATCTTGCGCTCGATGGTCAGCATCTCAAAAACGTTGCTCTGGCCCAGGTGGTCGCCGATGTCGCTCTTGAGCACCTCTTCGCTGTACAGCTCCTCGTGGTTGTCGAACCAGGCGTTGACCAGCCTGCGCGCGCTGTCGGTGTCGGTGCGCAGCTCGAAGTTGACCAGGCGGATGACCTCGCTGAGGGTGGAGGTCTGGTCGAATTCCAGGCCGCGGTTGAGCTGCTGATAGTAGCGGAAGGCGTAGGCGATCTGCGCGAAGCTGGTCTTCTCGTCACCGTCGAGGGCGAACGTCTCACCCTGCATGAAGCGCAGCAGGCGCCCGGGGCGGAAGTGCGCCCGGCCGATGTAGACCGTGGCAAGGCGCGAGCTGATGGTGACCCAGTCGCCTTCGTGGAGCTCGACGCCCTCGGCGTTGACGAGGCCGCCGTCTTCGCTTGGCTCCAGGCGCACGCCGCTCTTCTCCATGCTGAGCAGGCCGGGGATGCCGAGGCTCTGGCAGATGGTGACGACGTGCACGGCGGCCGAGGTGAGGCTGATGATGGCGTCCATCTCACGCATGACGGCCGAATCCGTGGGCAGGAAGGTCTGCTTGCAGAGGCAGACTTTTTCTCCCTGGCCCTTGGCGGTGAGCGCCGCCGCGCCGCTGAAGTAGACGCGGGCCGAGACCGCCGAGCGCGGCAGCACGCTGACGCCGGAGCAGAACTTGTGCAGGCTGGCCAGGTCGTGCTCGTCAATCGTGTCACTGGTGAGCTGCTTGATGTGGTAGGGGCGAATGAGTTCGGTGACCCGCTGGCGGCTGATGATGCCGGACTTGTGCATGTCCACGGCGCTGAGCACGGCGGCGCGGCCGACCATGCCGGTCTGGTTGAGCTGCAAGAGCGCGAAGAGCTGATGACGCTGGGTGGCCTCGACCGCAAACTCGATGGTGGCCGGAGCCTCGAACTCGCGCTCCAGGTGGCCGAAGGATGGCACAAAGTGATGCACGGCCGGGAAGCTGTCGCGGATGGTCTCCGGGTCCTCAAAGGCCAGCGGCTGCGCCTCGGCCGTGCCGGTCATCATCTCCTCGCCGAAGACGTTGTGCGCGGTCTGCAACTCGATGCCGACTCCGGTCTGCGAGTGGCGGCTGTGGACGACGCCGACATAGGACTCCTGGTCGCGCACGGTGCAGACCATCTTTTGCAGAATCAGGCTGGGGTGATGCTCGGCGCCGCGGCAGAGGGCGAGCACCAGTTCCTGGTTGGCCTCAAAGTGCTGGTAGGCCTGGCGGGCGAGAAAGTCGGCCTGGCGGTAGGGGTCTTCGATGAGCTCGCGATGGCGTGGGTTGAGCTCTTCGCACAGGCGCCCGGTGAGTTCCACCACTTGTTCATCCGCCAGGTCGGCGCGAACCGTTCCGTGCAGATGGCTGTGCTCCTCGCGGCCCAGGGCCTGGCAGAGGTTGCGCAGGTTGTTGAGGAACATCTTGTGCGCCGCCAGCCGGCCATAGATTTTCTCGAGCGATGGCAGCGTGCGCGGCGTGACGCCGACGTTCAGATATGTGTCCAGCAGGCCGGGGATGTAATACGCAGTGGCGCAGCGCAGGGCGAAGATGAGCGGCTCGTTGGGATCGCCCAGCTTCTGCATGGTCAGCAGTTCAAGCTGGCGGATGGCCTCGGCCAGGTGCAGTTCGAAGTCCTTGTGGCGCTCGGCGTAGCTCTGCGTGGTCAGCACGGCGAAGTCCGGCACGGGATAACCCATCTGGCTGAGCTTGAGCAGGATGAAGGCCTTCTGGCTGATCTCCTGTTCGCTGTGCGTCTCCTGGCTGCTGCTGGGCACCACGTAGCGGCTCTCGGAGGGAGGCACGGGACTGATGCCGAGAAAGCCCTCCGCGGTGCGTATGCAGGCCAGGCGCTGGGCGGAATCGTGATCTCCGCCGCGGGCATTGAGGATGAGCGCCAGGTGCTGTTTGGCCTCGTCGAGCGGGGCGTTGCAGAGCGTGGGCAGGTCGGTCTCCCGCACCGTGATCGAGCCCTGGGCGGCGCCGTCCAGGCGATAGCGGACCACCGGCGGCAGGTATCCAATGGGTTGCGTGGCCGCGGGTTGGCCCGGGGCGGTCAGGGCCCGGCGGGAGAGCAGAGTGCGGCGGTTGAAGAAGCTGCCGCGGATGTGAAGTTCAGCGACGTTTTGAGAAGACAGAATATCCATCGGCAACCGGTCCCCGGCCGGAAACGTTAGTCCGGACGGTGGATAGGCTTCTGTGCCCGCAATCACCGGCGGCGGTGACCCGCTGGCCGGGCCGCGGCAGGCCGGATGGGAGATTCCCCGGCGCGGATAAGGTCATCCACACGTCAGGCGGGTTTAACAGATTGCAGCAGAAATGCCCTGCGGCGCGGGTAAATCGCACGGCGGACGGCAATTTTGACGGGAGATGGAAGGCGTATCCGGTCAATTCGGCACACCTGCATAAGCCCAAAGAGCGTAACTTTCCTATCAACAGCGCAACATCCGGCAACGATCCGGGTTTGCCTCCATACCAGCCTTGGGCGCAACATGGCCCTCGGGCTGAAGAGTGACCAAGTCGACGCAAGGAGCGACGATTTATGAAATGGAATAAAGCAGTTCGAGAGTTTTTCCAGCCGGCGGAAGCCGTACGCACCATTCCGCAGGCGGTGGCGCAGGCCAGCCGCGGCGGCGTGGCGCTGCTGCTGAGTGCGCTGATGATCATGGTTCCCATGGGCCAGGGAACGGCCTATGCGCAGGAGATTCCTGCGCAGGCCGCGCCCAGCGCCTCTCCGGCCCCCGTCGGTGAGCCGCTGACCGAAGCGCAGCTGGATCAGCTGGTGGCGCCAATCGCGCTCTATCCTGATTCGCTGGTGGCGCAGGTGCTCGCGGCGTCGACCTATCCCACGCAGGTGGTGGAGGCCGACCGCTGGCTGCAGAGCCAGGGCAACGCCCCGGCCAGCCAGATTGCGGCCAGCGCCGACGCCCGCACCTGGGATGCCAGCGTGAAGGCCCTCTGCGCCTTCCCGTCCGTGCTGGCGCAGATGGACAAGAACATCCAGTGGACGACCGATTTGGGCAACGCCTACTACAACCAGCCGCAGGATGTGATGGACGCCGTGCAGGCCATGCGCCACAAGGCTCAGGGCGCCGGCAACCTGCGCAGCACTCCGCAGCAGGTGGTGACCGATCAGAATGACGCCATCACCATCGCTCCGGCCAATCCGGAAGTGGTCTACGTGCCGGCATACGACCCCTGGGCGGTGTGGGGCTATCCGGTGGCAATGTATCCGGGCTTCTACTGGGCGGCGCCTCCGGGAATCTTCTGGGGCGGCCTGGCGGTCGGCTTCGGACTCGGCATCGGCATCGGCCTGTGGGGACACTGGGGCTGGGGCTGGGGTCACTGGGGAATGGGCTGGGGCCCGGGCTGGGGCGGCCGCGGTGTGTTCTATAACCACGGCATGTATATGACCCACAGCAGCACGGTGTACAACCGCGGCTTTGGCCGCCCGGGTGGACCTCCGCGCAGCTTTGCCGGAACCCGTGGCAGCTATGCTCGGCCGGGAGCCCGTCCGGGTGGTGGCTATAACCGTGGCGGAGCAGGCTACAACCGCGGCGGCGCAGGCTATAACCGTGGCGGAGCGGGCGCCTATCGCGGTGGCACGGCACGCCCCGGCGGCTCGGTGGGCCGTCCTGGTGGTGGCAGCTACGGCCGTCCCGGTGGTGGCAGCTATGGCCGTCCGGGAGGCAGCAGCGCGGGCCGGTCCAGCATGGGCGGATCGCGCGGCATGAGCGCTCCGCGCAGCTCCGGTGGTGGCGGACACGCCAGCAGCGGTCACGTCAGCAGCGGTCACAGCTCGGGTGGCGGCCATGCAAGCGGTGGCGGACACTCCGGTGGCGGCGGACACCGCCGCTAACCAACAGCGGTAAGCACGTAAGGGGGAGGCCAAATGGCTTCCCCCTTTTTCTTGCCACGTGGATTTGACCTGCCAAATTGCTTGTTAATTTCTTGTTCATATCGAATTCGACTCTGCTAAACTTTTCTCATCCCAAGGCATTTCCGTTTCGTCCGTTTCACGCAAGACAATTTTCCCCAAGGAGCTTGGCCGATGAGAAGCCGCTCGACCGCCGTTCTATTTGTTTTTCTTGTCACCCTATTTGCCTGTTGCGCCGTGGCCCAGACCTTCCGCGGCAGCATTCAAGGTACTGTGACCGACGCCAGCGGTGCCGCTGTGGCCGGAGCCAAAGTCGAAGTCAGCAACCCGGAGACGGGCCTGCGCCGCCACATCCTGACCAACACGGCGGGTGAATACGTGGCCAGCGAACTGCCGCTGGGCACCTACAACCTGACGATTGAGAAGGAAGGCTTCCGCAAGGCCTCTCTGACCAAGGTTCCGGTCAGCGTGGGATCGCCGGCGCGCGCCGACGCCCATCTGCAGGCCGGCGAGGTGAAAGAAACAGTAGAAGTGGTGGCCGACGTTCCCATGGTGGAGACGGCCAGCAACACCACGGGCGGCACCATCGGCGCCAGCGAGGCCAGCGAGCTGCCGGTGAATGGACGCGACTTCACCAAGCTGCTCGAGCTGGTGCCCGGCGCCACGAGCGATCCCGTGGGTTCCACCGAATCGGCCGGCAGCTACGGACTGTTCAGCCTGAACGGCAACCGCGGCCGCAGCAACAACTACCTGCTGGACGGCACGGACATGAACGACGGCTACCGCAACCTGCCGGCCATCAACCAGGCGGGCGTCTGGGGCTGTCCCTCGACGATTCTCCCGGTGGATGCGCTGGCCGAAATTCCCGTGACCGGCAGCCCGGAAGCTGAGTTCGGACGCAGCTCGGGCGCCACGGTCAACATCGTGACCAAGAGCGGCACCAACGTTCTGCACGGTTCGGCATTTGAGTACTATCGCGACGCCGCACTGGGCGCGCGCAACTTCTTCAACACCACGGCCTACCCCAAGAACAGCTTCACCAATCATCAGTTTGGCGGCAGCCTGGGCGGGGCCATCTACAAGGACAAGAGCTTCTTCTACGCGGCCTACGAGGGCCAGCGCGAAAACGGCGGACTGCCGCAACTGGGCCAGGTGCCCACCCAGGCGGACATCACGGCCGCCACACCGGTGGGCGGCATCAACACGGTGATTGAGAGCCTGCTGGCGCGTAACCCCTGGGGCGCGCTGCCGGCCAGCGGCAACGGCAATGAGACCTTCAGCACACCCTTCAGCAACGACAGCGACAACCTGATCGTGAAGGTTGACCAGCACCTGAAGCTGTTCAGCGCCGGAGACCTGCTGACCGGCCGCTACTACTTCAGCCGCGGCACGCAGAGCTTCCCGCTGGGCATGCTGGCCACGGGCAGCAGCGCGCCGGGCTTCAACACCTACACGCCGACGCACGTCAACATCCTCTCGCTGAGCTACACCACGGTGCCGCGCAACGACCTCATCGTCGAGATCCGCGGCGGCTACAACCGCTTCCTGCAGGACTTCCTGCCGCAGGATCGCGCCTTCAATCCCCAGACGATCGGCCTGGACACCCTGCCGGATTCGACGCTGGAGCCGAAGGCTGACCTGGCACACGACACCGGACTGCCGACCATCAACGTGGGCTCCTACAGCCCCATCGGCGCCACCAGCAGCGACGCCCGCGGCCGCATTGACACCAACTACCAGCTCTTCGGCAACGTCAGCCTGACCAAGGGCAAGCACAACTACAAGGCCGGTTACGAGTGGCGGCGCACCTTCATCAACAGCTTTATTGACAGCGGCCACCGCGGCAAGCTGGGCTTCAACTCGCTGAGCGACTTCCTGGCGGGCACCATTGACAGCGGCAGTTCGGCGGCCGGCAGTGGCACGCGCTACACCTACCAGAACAACAGCGGCGCCTACTTCCAGGATTCCTGGAAGGCGACCAAGCGCATCACCGTGAACTACGGCGTGCGCTGGGATTACTTCGGCGTGGTGGGCGAAAAGAACCACCAGTTCAGCCTGTTTGACGTGGACACCTCGTCGCTGACTCCGGTGGGCACCGGCGGCGGTCCGGCGACGCTGTATCCCAAGGACTTCGTCAACTTCGCCCCGCGCTTCAGCCTGGTGGACGACCTGCTGGGCAACGGCAAGCTGGTAGTGCGCACCGGCGTGGGCATCTTCTACGACGGCGCCTCGCAGGACTTCTTTGTGGGCAACCAGCCGTGGAACACCTATGCGGCGCAGGCCGGTCCGGCGTTCAACAATATTCAGTTCTCGTTCGCTCCGACCTCGCAGATTCAGAGCGGCACGGAGGTCTTCAACCCCACCACCTACAGCCCGAACTCGGCGTTCACCGTCAGCCAGGCCAACTCCACGCCGCGCTACGTCAGCTACAACCTGAACCTGGAGTCGCAGGTGACGAAGAAGATCGCGGTGCAGGTGGGCTACATCGGCTCGCAGGGACGCCATCTCTACCACTTCCGCGACCTCGACCAGTTCAACAACGTCAGCGGTTCGGTGGATAACTGCGGCAACGGCTCCACGATCAGCTACGGCAGCCAGTGCTTCCCCAACTACTACTACGTGAACCAGATCGAGACCAGCGCGGAGTCGAACTACAACTCCCTGCAGGCCACTTTGAAGTTGCAGAACTGGCACGGGCTGACCTCGACGCTGAACTACACCTGGGCGCACTCGATTGACACGGCCAGCGACGGATTGGACTTTGTGCCCAACGCCGCCCAGCCCGACAACAGTTGGAATCCCCACGCCGAGCGCGCCAGCTCGAACTTTGACGTGCGCCAGCGTTTGCAGTGGTACTTCAGCTACAACCTGCCGAAGGTTGAGACCCTGAAGTGGCTGACCAACGGCTGGGCTCTGAATGGCATGTTCAACTTTGCCACCGGCCAGCCCTACACCGTGCACTACCTGTTCGAGGGCGACTACAACGGCAGCGGCGAATTCTTCGGGCGTCCGGACATCATCGGCAGCACCAAGACCAAGCACATGGTGAGCAGCGCCGATGGCGGCTACAACCTGCTGGACGCCACCGCCTTTGCCGCACCCTGCACCTGGGACACGACGCTGAACTCCGGCGCCGGCGGCTGCCAGGCCGGCAGCCAGCACCCCGGCAACGAGGGCCGCAACGCCTTCAACTCGCCGAGCTTCGTCAACTTCGACCTGTCTCTCAACAAGACGACGAAGCTGACCGAGCGGGTGACCCTGAAGCTGGAAGCCGACCTGTTCAACCTGTTCAACCACGTGAACCTGAGCAACCCGCTGTTGCCGGGCTTCTCGATTGACGCCTTCGGCACCAGCAACTTCGTTCCCACCGGCGGCGGCACCACGGGACGCCTGGTGGGCGGCGGCACCAACGGCACCGGCTTTGTGCAGACCGTGGCCACTCCTGACGTGGGCAGCGGCAACCCGTTCCTGGGTGGCGGCGGTCCGCGCACGGCGCAGATTGCCGCACGCATCAGCTTCTAACCCGCTCTACGCCCCTCCGGGGGCAGTAACCGGAAGGCCGTCCCAAAGGGGCGGCCTTTCGTATTTGAACTCCGGGAATAACAAGATTGCGGAGGTGCGCCGCCGCCCGCCGTGTTCTACACTTTATGCATTGGTTCCACGGAGAGAAAAACCCACGATGAAAACACTGATCCGCGCCAGCCGTTCGATTGGGCTCGCCGCACTGTTGTGCCTTTTACCTTCCCTGTGCCACGCCGGCGCTGCCAAGGCTACGCCCGCCAAGCCCGGGCCAGCCAAGAGTGACGTGGTGCTGGGCAGCATGGAGAAGGAACTGGCGCGCGCCCAGGGCGAACTTGGCAAGCTGACACCGCCGGCCTACTTCATCAGCTACACGGTCTTCGACCAGCGGACGACCTTCGCCTACGGGCTGAACGGCAGCCTGGTCACCAGTTCGACCGGGCGCAAGCGCCAGGCCGACGTCATCCTGCGGGTGGGCTCGCCCGCGCTGGACAACTCCCACCAGGAGAACCGGCCCTCTTCCATCAGCAGTGACTCGCTGCCGCTGGAAGACGACGCGGATGCCATTGCCCATGGGCTGTGGCGGCTGACCTTCGGCGAATACCGCCGGGCGGCCACCGCCTTCCTGAATGTGCAGACGCACAACCAGGTGAAGGCCAAGGAGGACGACCTTTCGGCGGACTTCAGCAAGGAGGCGGCCAGCCACCACGCGGAGTACAAGGAAGTGGCTCCGGCGGCCGACCAGAAGGCGATGGAGGAGTTTGTGCGGCACTTCTCCAAGGCATTCCAACGCTATCCCTACATTTACTCCTCGGGCGTGGTGGTGAGCGGAGAGACCAGCCTGGAGCGCTTTGTCAGCAGTGAAGGGGGACGCGTGGTGACCCCCGCCACCTCGGTGCGCGTCGTGATCCAAGCGGAGACCCGCGCCGAAGACGGCATGGAACTGATGCGGGTGGAGACCTTCCAGGCCGAGAGCATGAGCCAACTGCCCCCGGCCGCCGAGATTGAAGCCAAGGTGGAGGTGATGGCCAGGGACCTGAAAGCCCTGCGCACGGCTCCCGTGGCCGAGCCCTACGACGGTCCGGCACTGCTCAGCGGACGCGCCAGCGGAGTCTTCTTCCACGAGGTATTGGGACACCGGTTGGAAGGCCAGCGCCAGCGCGGAGACGAAGAGGGACAGACCTTTACCAAGAAGCTGAACCAGTTGGTGCTGCCGGAGTTTCTCTCGGTGACCGACGACCCGACGCTGCACTCAATTGGCAACACGCAACTGGCCGGCTCCTACGACTTTGACGACGAAGGGATGCCGGCCGCCAAGGTCGAGGTCATCAAGAACGGCGTGCTGAAGAACTTTCTGCTCTCACGCATGCCGATTAAGGGCTTTGACCAGACCAACGGACACGGCCGCGCGCAGGCCGGCTTCATGCCCGTTGGGCGCCAGGGCAACCTGATCGTCACCTCAACCCACACTGCGCCGGAGAGCCAACTTCGCGGGTTGCTGATTGACGAGGTGAAGAAGCAGGGCAAGCCCTACGGCCTGTACTTTGAGGACATTCAGGGCGGCTTCACCCTGACGCAGCGTGCCCTGCCGCAGGCCTTCCAGGTGCTGCCGGTGATGGTGTGGCGCGTGTATCCCGACGGACGCCCCGACGAACTGGTGCGCGGCGTGGATATTGTGGGCACGCCGCTGGCGGCGATGAACCGCATCCTGGTGACGGGCGACAAGATGGCCGTCTTCAACGGCGTCTGCGGAGCCGAGAGCGGCAGCGTGCCGGTGAGCGCCGCGGCGCCGGCGATTCTGTTCAGCGAAATCGAGGTACAGAAGAAGGCGCATTCCAAGGATCGCCTGCCCATTCTGCCTCCGCCGGGCTTTGAAAACGACGCCAAGAAGGCGGGAGGTGCGCAATGAATCTCGCCATGGGGATGAAACACATTACACAGACCATTCGCACATGGAAGCCCATTCGCATCACCTTTCTGATGGCTGCGCTGTTGATGGCGCCCATGGCCTTTGCGGCCGATGACGCCCGCGGATCGGACGATCCCGTGCTGCACAGCCTGCAGGTGGAGATGGCGCGCAGCAAGGCCGAGTTGAAGCTGGAGAACTCTCCCGCGCCGTACTTTATTGACTACCGCGTGGTGGACGTGGACAACTGGGACGCCGACGTAGCCTTTGGCAGCGTGCGCAACGAGGCGAAGAGCCATGCCCGCTTTGTGCTGGTGCAGGTGCGGGTGGGCGACTACAAGCAGGACAACAGCAGCGGCCGCGGCGAAGGCAGCTTTGAACTGGTTCCCGTGGATGGCGACGAGCAGAGCTTCCGCTTCCAGGTGTGGTCGGCCACCGACAAGGCCTACAAGCAGGCGGTGGAAGCGCTGACCGAGAAACAGTCGCGGCTGAAGAACCTGACCATTGATCATCCGGTGGATGACTTTGCCAAAGCCGCGCCGGTCGTCAGCCTGGGCGCGGTGGCCACTCTGCACCTGGAGCGCGACGCCTGGCTGAAAGAGATGCGCGAGGCAACTTCGCTCTACCGGACGGATGACCGGGTGCAGTTTCTGGGTTCCACCATCAGCGCCAAGGCCGTCAATCGCTACGAGGTGAACAGCGAAGGCACGGTGGTGCGCAGCGGGCAGGAGGTCTACCGCATCACGCTCGGTGGCACCTCGCAGGCCGATGACGGAATGCATCTGGAGCGCGCCCAGGCCTTCGGCGGCCACTCCGCCAGCGACATTCTGCCGGCGGCCGAGTTTGTGGAGAAGGCCAGGACCATGGTAGCCAGCCTGAAAACGCTGCGCGCGGCGCCACTGGCCGACGAGGACTATCACGGGCCGGTGCTGTTTTCGGCCGACGCGGCGAGCACGGTGTTTACCTCCCTGGTGGGCGACAACGTGCTGGGCCACAAGCCCGAGCTGGGACAGAATGCCCGCGTCAGCGGAGCCTTCGCCAGCAGCTACAAAACGCGAGTGCTGCCCGAGTTCCTGACCGTGGTGGACGACCCGACGCTGGCCACCGCGG
>CAVRDQ010000133.1:0-4417 GCA_963719655.1 uncultured Acidobacteriota bacterium
ACGGGCGCATTCGCTCTAGCACATTCTATTCAATGCTGAGATGAGTTCTGTGCTCAATTTGAATACCTTTGCGATGGTCAACCATCGAAAGAAGGTCGTCAATTCGCTCCTACAGCTTCTTCCAATGCGCCAAAGCATGACACGACAGGAGTGGGAAGAGGTCGCCCGCGACTGGAATGGTGAGAGCCACAACAACGAGCTCCGAGAATATTGCAGCGTCGTGGTGTTCTGGATCCACAAGTATATGCTCCGGTAATCTTCTCCAAGCAGGAACGATTAAATCTGATTTGTACCGGAAGAGTCGGCGCCAAAGCGATTCACTTGCCCTCCAGTAGATATATATCATAGTATCGCTATGACGCATATCTACACTGGAGAGGGTTCGCTATGGCTCGGTACAAGATTGCCAACTTTGAGGTAGATTCCAGCGAACCGGCGTTTCCTGTGGCGCTCGCCCAGGCCTACAACGCTCCCAATATCGAGGAGGTGCGGCCCCGTTGCCTCTGCCGGCGGTCCGAGGCGGGCCACGAGCGCGACGAAGGCATCCCGATGTACATCTCCCGCCTTGGTGACACCTATCTCTGCAAGCGCATGCCAAACAGCGCTCAGGAGCACACAGCCGAGTGCGATTCCTACGAGCTGCCCCCAGAGATGACCGGCTACGGCGCCGTCCTGGGATCGGCGATCCAGGAAGGCTCGGATGGCATAACGACGCTCAAACTAGACTTCAGCCTGACTGATGGCGGCGGCCGTGCTCCCGCGGCTGCTGGCGAATCGGAAAAAACTGAAGTGGCTTCCGATGGCCGCAAACTCTCGCTGCGAGCCACCCTGCACTACCTATGGCACCAGGCTGAGTTGAATCAGTGGGCTCCCGGGTTTGCCGGAAAGCGAAACTGGTGGATGATCTGGAACCGCATCCACAACGTGGTCAGGGACAAGACCACGAAGGGGCTCCCATTGGCGGAGGTTCTCTTCGTTCCGGAACCGTTCAGGGCTGAGGCGAAAGACGACATCGCCGCACGTCGGCTGGCCGCGCTCTCCAAAATTACGTCCGGGGAATCGGGCAAGAAGCGGCTCATGCTTCTAATCGCGGAATTCAAGGAGCTCCAGCACACCCAGTATGGCCATAATTTCATCGCCAAACACATGCCGGATTTTCCGCTTCTGATGGACGAGTCCATTTTTAAGCGCTTCTCCAAGGCGTTCAGTGGCGAGCTTGAGATATTACGGGCACACCCGACCTTCCATCTGATGACCATCGGCACTTTCAGCTTCAGCGAACTAGGCATCGCGTCGCTCAAGAGGATGGACGTCATGATGGTCGACGAGAATTGGCTTCCGTTCGAGGACATGTACGAGAGACGAATCATTGGCGCGCTCACGGCAGGGCGCCGCCGCTTCGACAAATTGCTCCGCTTCAACACGCCGTCCAACTATCCCCAACCTACGGTGATATTGAGGGATGCGGCGCCGAAGACAACTGCTCTTTATATCGTTCATTCCGACGCTGACGAAGCCTACTACCAGCACCTCGATGAGCAAGCCGAAAAGAGCAAGTATCTGACCTGGCGCTGGGATCTAACGCAGGACGCTATTCCGCCTCTACCGATTTCGATGGAAGAGGCCAAAACTATTGACCGTGAGAGTGCGGCACAGCAGGCAACCTTCGAGGCGGTTCGCGGCGGACGTGTTTTTGGGCCCTGACTACGCCTTGCTCAGCCGGTTACTCAACCATCCTTAGTGGGCCACTCGTTGTGCGGTCCAATCCATAAAACCATCTGTGTGCAGACAACTTTCCCCGCATGTTTGCATGCGCATCTCAACTCAGTCTTATCAACTGATTCTAAGGAAGTTACATCATGACCTTTGTGCAAAATATCACTGCATGTAAGAAGAGCCTTCGGGTACTTTCGGCATCCTCTCTGATCCACACGCTTTTGATCATAGGCGCTCTTTTTCTTTCCTCCCCGGCGCTGGCGGTGAATAGCACGTTCACAACATTGACTGTATCGCCTGCGACCCCAACGGCCGGCTCGGTAATCACGTTGACTGCGACTGTGGCCTCGACTGGAACTGCCGTGACCTCCGGACAGGTAGTGTTTTGCAACGCTACCGCAGCATTTTGCGACGACAGTGCGGTGCTCGGCACCGTGTGGGTCACCAAAAGCGGCACGGCAATATTACGGCGTACCCTGCCACCAGGTACGACCAGCGTCAAGGCTGTGTTCCAGGCGACGACCTCGTACACGGCAAGCCCGTCCAGTACGCAGGCCGTGACTGTGACGGGCCAGCAGACCACAGCCACCAGCGCGAACACCTTTCCGACGCTTGGTTCAAATGCTGCAGGTATCGTCTCCGGAGACTTCAATAACGATGGGTATCCTGACCTCGCGATTTCCGACGACTCCGGAACCATTCAGATATTTCTAGGCAGCGGCGACGGCACGTTCACCACAGGAGCTTCGATCCGACCCTTCGTCAGCGGCGGATCGGGGTTAGGCGTATCGCTCGCAACCGCTGATTTCAACGGCGATGGAAACCTCGATCTGGTCGTAAATGGCCATTACATTCTGATCGGCAAGGGCGATGGCACATTCACGGTCGGCACTCCTGCACCGAACGTGGCTGGCACCAACGCCCAGGTTGCTGACTTCAACGGAGATGGCCATGCCGATATCGTAGTTTTCACTGGCGATAGCGATTTCATGATGCTCCTCGGAAATGGCGACGGTACCTTCACTCTAGGACCGGTGACCGGATCATACGGGGTTGGAACATTCTTCACTGTCGGCGACTTCAATGGCGATGGCATACCCGACATTGCCGTTACCGGCGGCACTTCCTTGGGCGTCCAGATACTGCTTGGTAATGGTGATGGCAGCTTTACCGACGGCTCCTCCTACCTCAACGGGTTGGGAATTGACGCAGAGGGGATCGCGGTTGGAGATTTCAACGGCGACGGCCTCGCAGACCTGGCCGTTTCGGACTTGCTGAATCAAACGGTGACGGTTCTGACCGGCAAAGGCGACGGAACCTTCTCGGTTGGAACCCCAGTCAGCACAGGAATGCCTGCTGGATCAGGGGCTTATCAGCGCCAGGTAGTGACCGCCGATTTCAATGGTGACGGCAACACGGATGTCGCAGTCGCTATCGAGTGGAGGGCTGATGGTGATCCAAGCCTGTCAGTTCTGTTTGGGAATGGAGACGGCACGTTTGCTCTCCCGAATACATTACCGCAGCACCTCCAGAGGCGTTCTACGAAGAAGCGGTTACAGTTGGTGATTACTTCGGCACAGGGAAGGCCTCGCTCGCCATACTTACAGGCGTATCCCCCTCCTATGTGACCGTTCTCGAGGACACTTCGGCAGGATTGACGCCCGGAAAGAAGCTACCGACGATCAGCTGGCCAGCTCCGTCAGCGATTACCTATCCGACACCGCTGAGCGTGATTCAGCTAGACGCCACTGCTAGTGTCCCGGGCACGTTTGTATATGCGCCGGAAGCGGGAGCGGTTCTTGCGCCTGGAAATCAGACGCTCTCTGTGACCTTCACGCCGGCGGACACGGTCAATTACAGCTCGGCTGAAGCGATAGTCCCACTCACGGTCAACCCCGCTCCAGCAGTTACCTACACGCTCATTCCCAGCGCAACATCAGTCGAAGGAAGTACGTCTGTGATCTTGAGCCTGGCTTCGACCAATTACATAGGCACCGTGGCATTTACGACGAGCGTCAAGTCGACCGATGGCACTGCATCCAACGTGTCGGCGAGCGCACCGTCGGTCACACTTACAGATGGCGGCACTGGAACCTCGGTGCTGACTATCACCGCCAACGCAAATGCAGCGAATCACGTGCCGATTGCTCCCTGGACGGGTGGTGGAGCCGTAGTGTTTGGCGCGATTCTTCTCACACCGTTTACCGCCCGGCGAAAACGAGCGCTGGCGGTACTACTGACTGCATTGGCAGTATCGCTGGCAGGCTTGTCGTTGGCCTGTAGTGGGGGTGGGGGATCTTCTATTAAGCCCCCACGGAGCTATACCGTTTCCGTGACGCCTACAGGCTCGGGCACGGTGGCAAACCCGGCACCAGTGACCATTGTGGTCACTGTTCAGTAGATCAATCACAGGGAAAGGCCATGTCCTCGGGCATGGCCTTTCCCTGGTTTATGGATTCACGCCATCGACGCCACGCATTGCCCACCGCCATTGCCTCCACCTGGTTTGTCTCCTACCCGCGACACGATCGACCACACGTCTACCAGGCCCGAACTATTTAATGTTGACATATCAACAATAGCGATAATAGTATCGCTATGTATTTCAGCGATTCACGTTGTTGACTCATTCGACGGTAGAGGCGGCGATTCAACCATGACGAGGCGATTCCGGTTTTCAGCGTTTCTGGCGTTGTTGATG
>CAVRDQ010000134.1:0-3860 GCA_963719655.1 uncultured Acidobacteriota bacterium
ACGGCAAACCTGCCGGCCTACATCGTGACCGAAGACCTGATCGAGTATCACTGGCTGACCGATGTGAATCCGCGGGTCTTCCAACTGGGACTGAGCGGCAGCCTGGCTCGCCAGCTGGTGGTGGTCAAGTTCGGCGGCATGGTGGTGAAGGGCGCCAACTACGCGCACTCGCTGGTGAACGTGACCCGGTAAAAGACGGTTTCGAAGGTTCCGGAGGTTTCGGAAGTTTCGGAGGTTGAAGAGCAAAGGCAACGGCAACTGCCCCACCCTGGCAACTACGGCCAGAGTGGGGCACCCGGCTGGTTGGTGACCTTGGGCGGAACGCTTGACGTGAAGCTGGGTTGGGATCCTTCGCTGCGCTCAGGATGACACATAAAAGCAACAACAGATGACACATAAAAACATGAACAAGAGCAAAGGCATGTTCAACTGCCCCACCTTCCGCCGAAAGATGGCGGAATGGCAGGGCACCCGAAATCAGTGAGGGCAAAAGGACGATGGCATATCTCACAGGAGATGAATACGAGTTGTATGGGCTGGAGGCGACGACCGCGGACAGCCTGGTGGCGGCGGCAAGCGACCTGATTGACGCGCACTGCCGGCGCAGCGGCTTCGGCATTGTGCAGTACATGGAGCGCTTCCGGGTGGGGCGCAGCCAGATGGTGCGGCTGACCTATCTTCCGCTGGCGGCGGCCGTGGGCGCGGCGTCGGCGATTGTGTTGCTGCGCGGGCGATATGTTTCACGCGGCAGGGAGTGGGCAGGCGAATCTGCACTGGCGGCGGAGATCGCGGGAGTGTTTGCGACTCCCAACATTTGGGTGGATTTGACGACCTCGGCGGTGGACGTGGACGCCACGAGCGGTGAGTTGATTCTGCTGGGTGGGGCGCTGAGTCCCGCGCTGGGCGATTTGGAAGTGACCTACACGGCCGGCTATGCGACGGTTCCGGAGGCGGTGAAGCAGGCGTGCGCCAAGCTGGTGCAGAACGCGCTGGCGACTCCCGCGCTGAATGTGAGCAAGCAGAAGATTGACCGCATGTACGTGCAGTACTTTGCCGACACGCTGATTGACGCGGACGTGAAGCGGCTGCTGGCGCCGTTTGTGTCGCAGAGGCTGGCGTCATGAGGACGGGCGTGGCGGGGTTGGAGCGCTCTTCGGTGGCGATGCTGCGGGTGCTGGGCGCGGGCTCGGCGTGGCTGGTGCTGGCCCAGACGAGCGATGCGACGGCGGAGGCGGGATTGGGATTGAACTCTCCGGCGGCGGCCGAGGTGGAGATGGAGCCGGTGCTGCTGCAATGCCAGCCGAATGGCGAGCAACTGCTGGCCATCACCACGCGCGGCATTGTGCGGCGCGCGCTGAACGGCACGGACGGCGTGGCGGCAACGAAAATGCTGGAAGCGAGCCTGCTGCGCGTGGGCGAGACAACGTACCGGATCCTGTCGGTGACGGTGAAGCGCTTTGGCGGCGCGGAGCTGTTGTACGAAATGGGAATTGAGGAATAGGAATCGAGGAATAAACGATGCAGGCGGCGAAAGACACATTCCTGATGACGCTGGCGGGACGGCTGGCGACGGTGAATCCGGCGCGGACGGCGTGCCTGGATGGAACGACGCGGGCGGCGGTGATGACCTTGGAGAATGAGACTCCGGGACAGGCGGCAAACGTGCTGGAGACCTTTGTGCTGAGCTGGCAGGGGGCGAAGAAGGTGATGGCCGGGCAGCGGCTGATGGAGATGCAATGCGAGGTGACGTACGCGACGCGCGGCACGGACGCCATGCTGCGTGTGGACCGCGGCCGCATCCTGACGGCGATGGATTGCGAGCTGCTGACGATCTGCCGTCCCGAGTGCGTGGCGCAGTGCGATTACACGCAGACGCCTCCGGCGCAGGTGGGAACCAGGCTGTTCTGGAGCCAGCCGGTGCTGGGCGAGGTGACGGATGAGGACGGCACGTTGAAGCGCAAAGCGACACTCGAACTCTTCTTTTTTGCGGAGGCGGCGTGATGCTACGAGAGTTGATGGAGCAGAGCCAGGGAGTGACGCAGGCGTTTTTCGCGCCGGTGAACCGCGCGACGGAGACGGCGACGGTGTTCGATCCTTCGGGCGGATTTGACGTGGAGAATCCTCCTGCGGGGTGGCTGCGGCTGGGGCGGGTGCGGAACTTTACGCGCACGGCAAAACTGACGATGGGAACTCTGCGGGCGGGAGTGACGGGCACGGCGCAGACACAATACCGCAAGCAGGTGGACGCACGGGTGAGTTTGGACTTCTGCGAGTGGGGCAAGTTGCAGATGGCGCTGGCCGCGGGCAGCCAGCACATGAACGTGCTGGAGAGCGCGGGGACAACGGCGCGGGCGAGCGGAGGAGTGGCGAAGACGGCGGTGGCGCTGGCGACGGGTTCGACGGCGACGTTGCTGGTGGTGAGTCCGACGGTGGTGAACAACTACCAGGTGGGCGAGTTGGTGGTGGTGGACGTGGACTATGCATCGGGCATGACCGAGCTGGGCACGGGCATTACGGGCGGAGTGCCGCTGAGCGGGGCGGCTCTGGATGTGGACGCCGTGCGGCGAGTGAGCTTCAACGTGGGCGTGGTGAGCGCGGTGAGCGCGGCCGGGCTGCAACTGGACGCGGCGCTGGCCGGTGGCGCTCCGGCAAGTACGGCGAAGGTGCAGAAGGTGGTGGGGTACGTGGATCGCGAGGGCGCGAGTTTTTTGCAGGAGTGGTCGGCGGTGTTTGCCGCCGAGGCCGTGGGCGGCGGACAGATCCTCTACTACTATCCGCGACTGCAGGCGGGCGGCGCGGCCGCGGAGACGGAGACGAAGCTGGCGGAGGGACTGAACACGACGACGGTCCACGCAGAGTTTGCGGCCTTGAGTGTGGCCGATGCCAACGACGGCGAGATGGTGGTGTGTTACCGGACGTATGTTCCGGCGAGCGGGGCTCCGGCGTATTAGGTTTTAGGTTTCGGAGGTTTCGGAGGTTAAGAGCAGGAGCAAAGGCAAGGTCAACAGCCCCACCCTCCGCCAACTGACGGCGGAAGGATGGGGCACCCGGCCGTTATGGTTGGTGACCTTGTGCGGCGTGGCGGGTTGGAGCCGAACCGGGGGTCCTTCGCTTCGCTCAGGATGACACCGTAGAAACAAGTGCAAGAGCAAGAGCAAGGGCAAGAGCAAGGGCAAGGGCAAGAGCAAGGGCAAGGGCAAGAGCAAGGGCAAGAGCAAGAGCAAGGGCAAGAGCGAGTGCAAGGGCAAGGGCAAGAGCAAGGGCAAGAGCAAGAGCAAGAGCAAGAGCAAGGGCAAGGTCAAGGTCAACTACCCCACTCAAGCCAACAGAAGGCTTGAATGGGGCACCCGGCAAGAGCAAGAGCAAGAGCAAGGGCAACTACCCCACCCTCCGTCAACAGAAGGCGGAAGGATGGGGCACCCGGGGCTTTGCCGTTATGGTTGGTGATCTTGTGTGGCGTGGCGGGTTGGAGCCGAACCGGGGGTCCTTCGCTTCGCTCAGGATGACACCTTAGAAGCAAAAGCAAAAGCAAAAGCAAGAGCAAGAGCAAAAGCAAGAGCAAGAGCAAAAGCAAGAGCAAGAGCAAAAGCAAGAGCAAGAGCAGGAGCAGGAGCAAAAGCAGAGGCAAAACAGAAGCAGAAGCGAATGTAAATCGGAGGGCGCCAGGGCGCTCTCCTTTTTAGTGCGCGTTTTTATTGTGCGTTGAGGGACAGAGGCAGGAGAGCGGATGAAGCTGACGATTGACAATCTGGATGGCAAGGGCGAGCTGGACTACACGGCGATGCTGGACGCGGAGGCCGCGCCGAAGATCACTCGGAAGCTGAACCTGCCGGCGGTGATGGTGGCGCAACTGGTGGTTG
>CAVRDQ010000135.1:0-15907 GCA_963719655.1 uncultured Acidobacteriota bacterium
GTTTGCCGAACGCGCCGCCAGCTTCTCCACCGGCCCGTGGCATTCCAGGCAGCGTGGATTCTCCACCGTCGCGTCGCTCACCGGAACCGGCTTGCCGTGGCATCCCGCGCAGTCCACCTTGGCCGTGGCATGCAGATGATCGGTGAATGGTCCATCGGCCCACGTCGCCATCTTCTGCTGCATCAGCGCCAGGTCTTCCTTCTTCACCGGGCCCAGGTTCGCGTCTTCGCCAATCAGTCCAAAGCTCTTGCCGTCCACCCAGGTGTGGCAGGTGTCGCAAGCCAGTTTGTGTTCGCCTGCCGCGTGAGCCTTATGCAGCCGCGTGGCAAAGCCATTTGTCGTGGCCATGCCATCCGTGCCCGTCTTGTGGCAACTGCGGCATTGCGCAAATCCTCCGCTCACCGCCGCGTGGTCCTTCGGCAGAACCTTGCTCCAATCCTTGTGGCATCCCGCACAGGGATCGTTCTTCTGCGCCATCGCCGTGCCTGCGGTCATCATCAGCAGCAGCGCGCACAGCCATCCAACCCAACGAATTCTCGCCGTCATCATCGCAATCCTTCAAATAGCAGGGAAGTCCCGGAGGCGGAGTTGTGCCCGCGCCCCCGGGAGATGGTTGTTACGCCAGCGGTTTTTCCTTGGCCGCGTTCACGCCCGCAATGCGTCCATACACGGTAGTGGAGCCCGTGGCGTTGCCGCCCAGGCGGTTGGCGCCGTGGATGCCGCCCGTCACCTCGCCCGCCGCGTACAGGTGCGGAATCGGCTTGGAGAAGATGTCCACCACATGTGCGTCGGCGTTGATGCGCAGTCCGCCCATCGTGAAGTGAATGGCCGGCCACTGCGCGATGCCGTAGAACGGACCTTCCTCGATGGGGATCATCACCTTGGTAAAGCTCCGGTTGAACTCCGGATCCTTGCCTTCCTTCATGTAGTGGTTGTGGTTGGTGATGGTTTCCACCAGCGCGTCCGGCGGAATGCCCAGCTTGGTTGCCAGTTCAGGCAGCGTGTCGGCCTTCACAAAGCGTCCACGCGCCAGTCCGGCTTCAATCTCCTCCTTGGTTCCCATCTTCAGAATCATCTTCTCATTGAAGATGGAGAACGTCGGCTTGGTTCCGGTGGCCATCTCCGCACGGCTCACCACATCGCGGCGCTCCATCTCGTTTACAAAGCGCTTGCCCAGCTTGTTGACGTACACAATGCCGAAGCCCGGTCCGCGGAAGGGATAGACCGCCGGCGCATCCAGCAGGCCCGTCTCCGGCTCGGCATAGGGATAGAGCTGGATGAAGGCCATGTGCAGAGTGTCGGCCCCGACGGCCTGCGCGTAGCGGATGACTTCGCCCGTGGCGCCCGGATGGTTCGTCGAGTTGTAGTCCTTGCCCAGCGTCGGGCTGTAGCTGGTGCGCATCGCCAGGTCGCGGCTGAAGCCGCCGCTGGCCAGTACCACGGCGCGTGTGGCCTTCAGGTTCAGCACCTTCTTGCCGCGCTTCACTTCCAGGCCCAGTACCGGGCTCTCGGGATCAGCACTCTCACGCCATATCCAGGTCACCGCGGTGTTCAGCACAATCTTGGCGCCGCGCTTTTCCGCAATCTTCCGCAACGATTCCGTGTAGCCGCGGCCCACGCCCTCCACGCAGGTATGCGTGCGATAGGCCGAGTGTCCGCCCGTGCGGTTGAGCACCTGGCGCAACTGCAGTCCGCCTTCGTCAATCATCCAGTTCAGGGCCGGCACCGTGCCGTCCACAAAGATCTTTACCAGCTCGGGGTTGCCGTAATAGTCGCCACCCTTCAGGGTGTCCTTGGTGTGCAGTTCAACGCTGTCGTCGCCCAGGTTCAGCTTCTGCCGCAGGTGGAACTCGTCGTCCCAGGCGTTGTACTCGCCGCCGTTGATGATCGAGTTGCCGCCGTATACCGGCATCTTGTCCAGGATGATGACCTTCGAGCCTGCTCCGGCCGCCTCGGCCGCTGCCGCCAGTCCCGCAAAGCCCGATCCCACTACGATGACGTCCCAGGTCTCGTCCCACGTCGTGGGCAGTTTCTTTACCGCCGCCTCGGCCGTGGCGGGTGCTGCCAGATTCAATGCAAGTCCGCCACCAACTACAGCGGCGCCTGCCACCATGGTCTTCAGCAGCGACCGGCGACTGATTTCATTCTTCGACATAGTGCCTTCCTTCTCATGAATCAAGGTATAAGTGTTTGTTTTTGTATGTAGGCTTGTTTGTCTAAAAAAGATACGGGCCGTTGCCCGCACGATGAACACCTAAGTCTGCTCCGCGCATGTTGTGCCTTCTGTGATCGCTGAGCCGCCGGGATGTGATAACGCTGCGCCGTTTCCCGATAAAATCCGGCAAATTCATTCCGCGGCCAGATTGTTCACAGAAATGCAATCTGCGCGGCCGTTTTCCGCGCCGCCGCGCACGAAAAAGCCCGCCGTTTCCAGCGGGCCTTCTGCGTCAAAATGTTGTTGTTCTACTGTCGAGCTTCGCTCGGCTCCGCCGGTGTGGCCAGCGGCAGCGGCCCGGCCACATCGCTCTCCGGCAGCGGACGCTCCAGCGCAATCTGCAGCACCTCGTCCATCGAGCTGACAAAGTGCAGCTTCATCTCCGTCCGCAGGTTCTCCGGCAGCTCGGCCAGGTCCTTCTGGTTCTCCTCCGGCAGCACGGCCTCAAAGATGCCGGCGCGATGTGCCGCCAACAGCTTTTCCTTCAGTCCGCCGATGGCCAGCACCTTGCCGCGCAGAGTGATCTCACCGGTCATGCAGATATCGCGCCGCACCGGAATCTTGCTCAGGGCGCTGGCGATGGCCGTGGCGATGGTGATGCCCGCCGAGGGGCCGTCCTTGGGAATCGCGCCCTCCGGCACGTGTACGTGGATGTCCACGTTGCGGTAGAAGTCGCGTGGAATGCCCAGCCGCTGCCAGCGCGAGCGCAGATAGCTCATTGCGGCCTGTGCCGACTCCTGCATCACGTCGCCCAGTTTTCCGGTCAGGGTCAGCTTGCCCTTGCCGTCCACAATCGCAACTTCCGTGGTCAGAATGCAGCCGCCGACCTCGGTCCAGGCCAGGCCGGTGACCAGGCCGATCTCGCTCTTCTCGCTGGCCGCCGCGTCGCGGAACTTGGCCACGCCCAGGTACTCGTGCAGGTTCTCGCCGGTGATCGCCGCGGAATACTTTTCGCCTTCACGCACCACCAGCCGCGCCACCTTGCGGCACACGTTGCCGATCTCGCGCTCCAGGTTGCGCACGCCGGCCTCGCGCGTGTAGTAGCGGATGATGCCCTTCAGCGCATCGTCCTCAAACTGGATGTTCTCTTTCGTCAGTCCAGCCTGTTCCAGCTGCTTCTTCAGCAGGTAACGCCTGGCAATCTCCAGCTTTTCCGGCTCCGTGTAGCCATGCAGCCGCAGAACTTCCATGCGGTCCTGCAGCGGACTCGGAATGGTGTGCAGGACGTTCGCCGTGGCGATAAAGAAGACCTGCGAGAGGTCGTACTCCACGTCCAGGTAGTGGTCCACGAACATGAAGTTCTGTTCCGGGTCCAGAACCTCCAGCAGCGCCGAGCTGGGATCGCCGCGGAAGTCGTTGCTCATCTTGTCCACTTCGTCCAGCATGAACACCGGGTTGCGCGTGCCGGCCTTCTTCATCATCTGGATGATCTGTCCCGGCAGGGCGCCGATATAGGTGCGGCGGTGTCCGCGAATCTCCGCCTCGTCGCGCACGCCGCCCAAACTCATGCGGACAAACTTCCGTCCCGTGGCGCGCGCAATGCTCATGCCCAGCGAGGTTTTGCCCACGCCCGGAGGCCCCACCAGGCACAGGATCGAGCCCTTCGGATTCTTCACCAGTTGCCGCACGGCCAAAAACTCAAGGATGCGCTCCTTGATCTTCTCGAGGCCGTAGTGGTCTTCGTTCAGCGTGGTCTCGGCGAAATCAATGTCGCGGATTTCCTTCGACTTCTTCTTCCACGGCACGGCCAGCAGCCAGTCCAGGTAGTTGCGGCTCACCGTGCTTTCGGCGCTCATGGGAGGCATGGCCTCCAGCTTTTTCAGCTCCTGCGTCGCCTTCTCCAGCACGTCGGCCGGCATGCCGCTGGACTCAATCTTCTTCTTCAGCTCGTCGAATTCGCTCTTCTCGCCGCGGCCCAGTTCCTTCTGGATGGCCTTGATCTTCTCGTTGAGGTAATACTCTTTCTGCGCCTTCTCCATCTGGCGCTTCACCCGGCTCTGGATGGTGCGGTCCATGTTCAGCTTTTCAATCTCAATGTCCAGCACGTCGCCGATGCGGTTCAGCCGCTCCGCCGGGTCGAAGAGTTCGAGCAGCTCCTGCTTCTCTTCGATGGTGAGTTGCAGGTTGGCGGCGATGGTGTCGCTCAGCCGCCCGATGTCATCCTGCCGCACGGTGCTGGCAATGGTCTCCTGGTTCAGGCTCTGGCACAGTTTGACGTACTGCTCAAACAGGCTGCTGACGCGCTGCATCAGGCTCTCCACCCGCGGCGTCATCTCGGTCACCTGGCGGCTTACCCGCACCGTGCTGGTGTAGTAGCCGTCGCCCTCGGTCACCTGCACAATGCGCGCCCGCTCAATGCCTTCCACCAGCACCTTGATGTTGCCGTCGGGCATCTTCAGGCTCTGCACAATATTGACGATGCAGCCCACCTGGTAAATCTCGTCGGGCTTGGGCTCGTCCACGCCGGGGTCGTGCTGCGTGGCCAAAAAGATCCGCTTGTCGCCGGCCAGCGCTTCGTCTAATGCGCGCACGCTGCTCTCGCGGCCAACCACAAAGGGAGTCATCATGTACGGGAAAATGACGACGTCCCGGATGGGCATCATCGGCAGTTTGCGGCTCTCGAACTTATCCTTGATAAGACTCACTTCTTCTCACTTCTCCGGCGCGACCGAGGCCCCACCCGGGCGTCCTTCGGCGCTTGTTGTGTGATGAGCCTACTATAACCCCCTATCGGCGGCAACCACCCGGGGATTCAGCCCATGCGCATGCAAATTCAGCACATCACGCCCACCGCCGGAAGGGAAGCCCGTCGCAGGAAGTCGGGAATCCGGAATACTCCGGCCATCTCCATTTCCGTCCAGTATCATGCATGAATCCAGCCATTCCCGCGTTGCGAATCCTGCCCGCGCCCGGAAAAGCAAACGCCCGGCCGCAGCCGGGCGCCGCTGCACGCTGGTGCAAAACTACGAGGCCTGCTTCTCCACCCGCGGAAGGGTCACATTGCGCTCTTCCACCATGGTGCGCGTCACCTCGAACTCCTTGATCTTCTTCTGGTCCGGCAAATAATACATCAGGTCCAGCATCAGCTCTTCCAGAATCATGCGCAAACCGCGTGCGCCCACCTTGCGGTTCAAGGCCTCTTTGGCCACGGCCTTCAAAGCGTCGTCGCTGAAGCGCAGCTTCACATTCTCAAACTCAAACAGGCGCTGATACTGCTTGATGATGGCGTTGCGCGGACGGGTCAGAATCTCCACCAGCGCGGCTTCGTCCAAATCGCTCAGCACGCCGATCACCGGCAGGCGTCCGATGAACTCCGGAATCAGGCCGTACTTGATCAGGTCCTGCGGCTGCGCCAGTTGCAGCAGCTCGTCGTCGCGCCGCTTGATGGGATGCAGTTCGTCCGTCGCCGTCTCTTCGGGAGTCTTGAAGCCCATGGCGCGCTTGCCCATGCGCCGCTCGATGACCCTTTCCAGGCCGACAAACGCTCCGCCCACGATGAACAGAATGTTCGTCGTGTCCACCGGAGTGAACTCCTGGTGAGGATGCTTGCGTCCGCCCTGCGGCGGAACGTTGGCAACCGTGCCCTCCAGAATCTTCAGCAGCGCCTGCTGCACGCCTTCGCCGCTCACGTCGCGCGTAATGGAGGGGTTCTCGTCCTTGCGGCCGATCTTGTCAATCTCGTCAATGTAGATGATGCCGGTCTGGGCGCGGGCCACGTCTCCGTCGGCCGCCTGCAGCAGCTTCAGGATGATGTTTTCCACGTCCTCGCCCACGTAACCGGCTTCGGTCAGCGTGGTGGCGTCCACAATGGCAAAGGGAACGTCCAGCATCTTGGCCAGGGTCTGCGCCAAAAGGGTCTTGCCCGTTCCGGTCGGCCCAATCAGCAGAATGTTCGACTTCGACAGTTCGATCTCGCTGCCGCGCTGCCGGTTCATGAAGATGCGCTTGTAGTGGTTGTAAACGGCCACTGCCAGCTTCTTCTTCGTCTTTTCCTGGCCAATCACGTACTCGTCCAGGAAGGACTTGACCTCCTGCGGCTTGGGCAGGTGGTTGGGGCTGGCGGAAGTCTGAGCCTCACTGCGATCGTCTTCCAGAATGGAGTTGCATACCGCAACGCACTCATCGCAGATGTACGCCCGCGGGTAATCCGATGGAGACGAGATCAACTTCGCCACCGCGTCCTGCGACTTATGGCAGAAGGAACAGCGTAATACCTCGTCGGTTCCGGTCCTCGATCTCACTGCACAACTCCTGTCTGGTGCTCTTCCAGTCCGGTTATTCTCCGCTCTTCCCCTTTCGGGTACAAGGGCAGGGAAGCTTTTTGCACAACCGGCAGGTGCCCTTCGGTCACCGCCAACCGGGTTACTTATGCTTATAGATTACATCGTCAACAATGCCGTATTCCTTAGCCTGCTGCGCGTTCATGATGAAATCGCGCTCGGTATCGCGCTCCACCTTCTCCAAAACCTGGCCGGTGTGCTTGGCCATTAACTGGTTCATTAACTCACGCATACGCAGAATCTCCCGGGCGTGGATGTCAATGTCCGTGGCCTGGCCGCTGATGCCGCCGCCCATGATCAGCGGCTGGTGGATCAGGATGCGAGACGTAGGCAGGGCGAAGCGCTTGCCCGCCGTGCCCGCCGCCAGCAGCATGGCGCCCATCGAGGCGCACTGGCCGATGCAGTAGGTCACCACGTCGTTGCGGATGAACTGAATCGTGTCATAAATCGCCATGCCGGCCGTAATCGAGCCGCCCGGCGAGTTGATGTACAGCGAGATGTCCTTCTCCGGATCTTCCGCCGAAAGAAACAGCAACTGCGCGATGATCAGGTTCGCGACGTTGTCGTCAATCGGCGTGCCCAGAAAGATGATGTTGTCGCGCAGCAGCCGCGAGTAAATGTCATAAGCGCGTTCACCACGGCTGGTCTGCTCCACTACCATCGGCACTAGCATGATTCCGTCTCCTTGAGTCCCCGCTGCCGCCCGTTGTTCCCGGGCCCCATTTTCATCGCTACCGATTAGATGCGGACGCTACTCGCTTTGTTTCAGCAAGGCATCCAGAGCGCGATCGCAGCGCAACTGGCTGCGCAAGGCGTCCAGGCCGTTGCGTTCTTCCAACTGCTGCCGCAGCAGCGCTGGATTCTGCCGTCCCTGCAGGGCCGCCGCCGTGATCTCCTTGTCCAGATCCTCGTCGCTCACGGTGATGCCTTCCTCGCCGGCGATCTTCTCCAGCAGCAGGTTGGCCCGCACGTCCTTCACCGCGCCCTCGCGCTGGCCTTCGCGCAGCTTGCTCAGGTCCATGCGCTTGATGTCCTCGGCGCGCAGACCCTGGCTCACCAGCTGGCGCAACCCGCGCTCCAGGCGCTGGTCAATGGCGTTCTCCACCAGTACGTGAGGCACGTCAATCGGGAACTGCTCGTTCAGCTTGTGCAGGATTTCGTCCTTCAGCTTGTGCTCGGCCTGGTGCTTCTTCTCGTGCTCAATGCCTTCGCGGATGCGGGCCTTCAGCTCGTCGGTGGTGCTCAGGCCTTCCTGGCCCAGCTCCTTCACCCACTCGTCGTTCAGCTCCGGCACCACCTTCTTCTTGATGCCCTTGACCTCGACGTCGTAGTGCAGGGTCTTGCCGGCCAAACGCTGGTCGCCAAAGTCCTCGGCGTAGGTCACGTCAAAGCTCCTGGTCTCACCGGCCTTGGCGCCGCGCAGGTTCTCCGTAAAGTCCTTGACCGTGTTTTCGCCGCCAATATCCACCAGCACGTCGTTCATCTCGACGGGCTCTGCGCCTTCGTCGGCGCCGGTGCTCTTAAAGGCCACGCTGGCGTAGTCGCCATCGGCCAGGCCGCGCTCTTCGTCCACGTTCTCGTAGGTGGAACCGCGCTCGCGCAGGCCTTCCAGGGTCTTCTGCACCTCGTCCTCGTCCACCGCAAGAGGCTCGGCCGCAACCTTGATCGCCTTGTAGCCCTCCACGCTGAACTCCGGCAGCACCTCAAAGGAGGCGCGGAACTTCAGCGGCTTGCCCTCTTCGAACTCCAGGTCCAGCACCTGCGGCTGCCCAATCGGCACCAGGTTCTGCTTCTTCGTCTCTTCGCGGAAGGCCGCCGGCATCAGATGCTCGACCACTTCGGTCTTGATCTCCTGCTCGAACTTGCCGCGCACAATCGAGGCCGGCACCTTGCCCTTGCGGAAGCCCGGAATGCGGGCGTGCTTCTGGAAGCGCTCGAGCGCCGACTTCCATTCAGCGCTGACAATGTCGGCGGGGATCTCTGACCGAGACCTCACGTTCGCAGGGGTTCTTGGTTACTTCGGCGGTTGCTTCAGGGGGCGTCAAATCAGTGGATGTCAAAGGGATAGCCTTCATTGTCACTTGAGAAGTTAGGGGCGGCCTTTGGGCCGCGCCGCGGTTCCTGCCCCGGCCGCGCCGCATAGGCGCGCAAGGCGAACAATCTAGTGTATGAAACCCGGTATGGGATGGTCAAACCCGCTCGGCGGAAAACGCCTGATTTGCACGGTCGAATTCCACATCCGGCGCGGTGTTCATCTTTCGGCCCAATCCGCCACCTTCCACTGGCACCCGGGCCGGAAAGCGGCTATCCTCGTCAGCCTGTTGGTGGCGCCGCACCCCGGGCGCCCGGAGGACCGCCCATGGGCAGAATCTGTTATTGCGTGGCCATGAGCCTGGATGGCTACATCGCCGGACCCGGCGGAGAATACGACTGGATTCCAGAGGATCCCGAGGCCGACGTTGACCTTGCCCGCATCTGGACCAAGTACGACACCTTCCTGATGGGCCGCAAGACCTACGAAGTCGCCGTCGCCGGCATGGGCGCAAAGGCCTTCCTTGGCTATAAGACGGTCGTCGTCAGCCGCACCATGGACCCCGCCCAACACCCCTCCATCCGCATTGTGCGGGAGCCCACGCGGGAGCTGGTGGAGGAGCTTCGCCTTACCGCCCGCAAGGACATCTGGCTCTTCGGCGGCGCGCAGCTCTTCCGCGCGCTGTTGGACCTGAATGCCGTGGACGCCGTCGAGGTCAGTGCAATGCCCGTGTTGCTCGGCGAGGGCATCAAAGTGATGCCGGGGCCTTACGAGCACCGCCGCCTGCGCCTGGTGGGCCACAAGGTCTACCGCTCGGGCATCGCGCACCTGAACTACGAGCTTGTGCCCTAGAGGCTTCCGCGCGCGCCGCGGGGTATAATCGCGCATCCTGAATCCACGGAGGCCGTAGCCCCATGCAACGCTCCCCGTTCGCCCTTTTGCAGCGCCGTATCCTGCTCGCAGTCATTCTCGTGTGCGTGGTTCCGGCAGCGCTGGCGCAAGCAGGCGACTGGCACAGCTACAGCTATCCCATGGACGGCTTCGCCATTGATAGTCCGGTGCAGCCGCAGTTCAGCAAAATGGACCAGCCCACCGACGCGGGCAAGGCCATCCTGCATAACTACATCATGTCCGTGGGAGACTCCGCCCTCATGGTCAGCGTCACCAACTTCGGCTCACTGTTGGATGGGAAGGACCAGGACGTGATTTTGCAGGGCGGCGAGAATGGCGCCATCAATAACACTCACGGCCTTCTGCAGCCCGGCTCGGAGAAGAAAATCTCACTTGGCGGCTACCACGGCATTGAGTTCGAGTGGGATGGCGAAAGCAGTGGCACCCGCCTTCATTTTTTCGAGCGCCTGTACATCGTGGGCGGCTATCTCTACCAGACCCTGGTGGTCACGCCGGAAGGCACGAATTATCCCGACGCGCTGCGCTTCCACAATAGCTTCCAACTGGTCGAGAACAAGTAGCCATCGCCATGCCAACGGCGCTTGAAGTCCTGGAGGCAGAAGTGGTTGCCTGCCGCCAGTGCGCGCGGCTGGTGGAATACCGCGAGCGCATTGGACGCGAAAAGCGCCGAGCTTACCGCAACTGCGACTACTGGGCCAAGCCCGTCCCCGGCTTCGGAGACCCCAAGGCCCGCGTGCTCGTCCTCGGCCTTGCCCCCGGAGCCCATGGCAGCAACCGCACGGGACGCCCCTTCACAGGCGATGCCAGCGGCAACTTCATGTACCCAATCCTCTTCCGCGCCGGATACGCCAGCCAACCCACGGCCACGGGCCGCGACGACCACATGAAGCTGCACGATCTGTGGATTACGGCCGCCGTGCGCTGCGCTCCGCCGGACAACAAGCCTCTGCCTGCGGAACAGAAGTGCTGCCAGCAGTTCACCTTGCGCGAGCTCGCGGCGTTGAAAAACGTGCAGGTGGTCATCGCCCTGGGGAAATTCGCCTTCGATGCGTATCTTGCGGCGGTGGCTTTACAGATGGAAGACGCAGCCGAAGGCCACGCCATCCGCAAAGGGGATTACCACTTCGCGCACTTGGCCGAGTACGCGATGCCCAACGGAATCAAACTGTTAGCCAGCTACCACCCCAGCAACCAGAACACCGCTACAGGCAAACTGACGGTGGCGATGTTTGAGCAGGTCTTCGTCCGCGCCAAACAGCTGGCGGAGAAGTAGTTGCACCGGTGGAAGGCCGAAGCCAGCGCTGTGGCCGGGCTCACCGGAACGACAGATTTTTCCGTTTTTTGCTTTGCCTCCAAACCCCAATCGCGTAGAGTGTTGGCCGCGCCGGTTGCCGCCGGTGCCTTCACGGAGGGAAACCATGCGCATCCGACCGTTTGCCATCGCACTGACCTGCTGCCTTCTGGCCACCGCCATGTTCGGGCAGGCCCGCCGCCCGGGACTGTATGAAGTCACCACGACGATGACCTGGATCAAGTCTCCACTGCCGCCCGGAATGAGCATGCCCGCCAATTCGCCTTTCAGCGGCGCGGCACGCACCACCCAAGTCTGCCTGACCCAGGCTCAGATTGACAAGTACGGCGCACCGGTCTCGCAGTCCAAGGACTGCCAGATCGTCAACGTAGCGTTAAGTTCCAACGGTATGCGGGCAGAGATGGTGTGCACGGGCCAGATGAATGGCCGTGGCACGTTGGAATCGCACTGGGATACCGGCAGCGCGGCGCGCAGCAAGGTTCACTTTACGGGAACCATGCAGGCCGGGCAGCAGGGTTCCATGGCCGTGGAATGGATCAGCGAGTCTTCTTCGGTGTACCGGGGGCCGGAGTGCGGCAGCGTGAAGCCCGTACCGATGGCGAAATAACCGGACTTTGGTAGAAAGGGTACCTGCGCCGGGCCGTCACCTGCGCGGCGGGCGGAGTGCGTACTCCTGCCCATTATTCGGCCGAGTAGTGGAAGACCGCTTCCAGGGGCTGGCCGAAGACTGAGGCGATCTTGAAGGCCGCTTCGAGCGAGGGCGAGTATTTGCCCTGCTCAATGGCGTTGATCGTCTGGCGCGTCATGCCGATCTTTTCCGCCAGCGCCTGTTGCGTCATCTCGCCGTGCTCAAAGCGCAGCCGTCGAATCTCGTTGCGGATCACGCGCATACCCCCCGGCGGTACTGCACAATCTGGCAGATGTTGCGCAGCATCTCCGCCGTGACCAGCACAAAGAGCAGCGAGTTGGTTTTGAAGACGATGGGCGGAGTGAGGGCTCCGAAGAAGCAGGCGCAGACGACTGCCGTGGAGAGCCCGGCGTAGGCCACGCGCGTCGCTCGAAGGTCAATCAGCCGCTCGCGCTCGTCCTGCGGTGCCTGGGCGTCGCGCGGATTGAGGATGGCGGCCAGGGTAATCAGCACGACCTGTAAGACCACCAACTGGATGACCGTGGCCAGCAGGCTGCCAAAGGGGCCACGGCCGCCCTGCATGGTCAGCGACCAGAAGTAGCGCCCGTAGATGAGGCCCATGGAAGCCACCGCAATCCAGGCTCGTTTTTCTTGAAAAGACATTTCGCGAAGCAGCATGGAGGTTCTCCTTTTTGGTCGCCTGGTTGGCGTGTATTGATCGTCGTGTCCCAGTAAGTGTGTACAGATCACTGTGTCCAACGATCTATACACAAAGTAATGTATTACATACTTTATGTCAATAATTCTGGTCATTATTCACTTGACACAAACACGTGCTATCGTGAGGTTGCCATGACAGGGCATGAACAGGTGTGGGTTAAGACTAACTCCCATGTTGATCGTGGTATTGCTGGCATTGTAATGGCGCTTAGCTCTATGGAGGGGCTAGAAACGCTCCAAAGTTGCCAAGAGAGCCACAACGGTGACGCATACGTATATTTTTGGTACGGGAATTGGGAGAGCGTTTGCCGGTTGGTGTTTGACGGATTGTTGCCAGAAATCCAAAATTCAGGGGTTGATGCAAGTGGGGCCGTGGAAGTCCTGAATAGCGGAATACCAACTGGAAAAATCTGGTTCAGCGCAAGAGAGATACAAAAGGTTTATCTTGCGCTGAACCGCTACGTATCTAGCGCGTCAGGTTTTTCCCGTAATTCCGTGTCTCCTCGTGACACGGAATACAAAGAGCCTTTGTGTTAGCGGCCGTATCCGCTCCCCCGGCTTCTTTTGAGCGGAGATGGTGGATATGCCATTGTCCAGACTTAAGCTCAGCGCCACAACGGGAGGATGGGGAATGGCAGTTAGACGTACATTCGCAACGACCACCCGAACGGCGCCACAATGCGTTTAATTCGTCCTGTGGGAATGACACTGTTGATGCTCACGTTTCTGGGGCTATAAATAGCCCCCGTTGTGATACAGTAAACAGGCAAAGCGGAGGGTGCGGGGGTCGAACCCGCAAGTGCTCGGCGAGAACACAGTGGGATATAAATCCACGCCCTTACCAATTAGGGTTAACCCTCCGAATTGTAAACAGCAAGCTCACCACGGCTCACATTCATAGCCCCGGCCAAGGATGCATTGAATGTGGGCCTTCGTGTTTTCGCTCTCATCCACGGTAAGCGTGGTGGGCGAGAGCTATATCCCTTATCACTAGAGCACCTGACTACATTGATCCAAACGAGTCGGGCAGTTTGTTTTCGGCAGTGGTTTGTTCCTTGCCGAACTCAACTAGGCCGAATGTATTTGGCGCGGGCCGGGTGAAAATCTGCCCTGTCCGAACGTATGCCGCAATTGAACTACTCAACGAGGCACGCGATTTCTTGTCCGATGGCCGCCCTAGTTGCTGGAGAAGTTCGCTGATGTGAAGCGGTTTTCCGGCAAGCCTTAGCACGTCGCGCGCCTGGGCGGTAACGCTTCCAGCACGCAATACCTGTTCGGTTTCTGCGGTCTCTCCCGCAGTAACGGTGTCGCTGGCGATGACTCGCAGCGAGTCCTGGATGGCCTGTAGATAGGCGCTTGCTTCTTTCAGTCGGATTTCAAGCAGACGTACCTCGCCCTGCTTTTTTTCGTAAAGCCGTTGGAGATTTTCGAGTGCTCCCATTCGCCACCTCTTCGCCAATAGTATTGCACGGAATGAGAGTGTGAGACAAGTGGGACTTAGAGAGAGTCCCATATGGAATGATCTATGCTATGATGCTCGGCATGGAACTCGACTTCGTAGTCAAAGCACTCGACGAAAAGAAGCTGGCCGCCCCTAACGGAAGTCCCTACTGGATGGCCAGGGATCTGATGGTGATTCTTGGCTATGTGCGGTGGGAGAACTTCAGGAACACAATTGATAAGGCCATAATGGCTTGCGGCGCTGCCGGAGTGGAACCATCCGATCAATTTGCTGAAACCAAGAAATTGATCGGGTCTGGAAAGGGAGCAGAACGGGAGATTGAGGACTGGTATCTCTCAAAATACGCTTGCTACCTGATTGGGATGAACGGCGACTCCACAAAGCCAGAGATCGCCACCGCGCAGACCTACTTTGCCGTTCAAACACATCGGCAGGAGAAGCAGGATCAGCTTACCGAAGCAGAGCGGCGTGTTTTGCTTCGTAACCGAGTTAAGGACGGAAATCGGAAGTTGAGTGGCGCGGCGCAAGATGCGGGAGTTCGTGGAAGTATGTTTGGCATATTCCACGATGCCGGCTATAAGGGGCTGTACGGTGGAATCGGATTGCGCGAAATTAAGAACTCGAAGGGTATTCCACTAGGAGAGGATTTGCTTGACAGGATGGGGCGTGCAGAGTTGGCCGCCAATGAGTTCCGTATCACACAGACCGAAGAAGTTCTACGGAACAAGGGAATCCGTGGCGAGAGGAATGCCATTGATGCCCACCAGGAAGTAGGGAAAAAGGTGCGCCGAACAATACAGGAGATCGGCGGAACTTTGCCAGAGAGACTCTCTCCCGAACCAAGCATCAAGAAGCTTGCCTCTCAACTGGAAAAAGAGCACAAGAAGTTGAAAGATGAAAACTGACAAGGGACAATTCGACACGCTCTTGGGCCGGATGCTAGCGCAGCCGCCCAAGAAGACCGCTGAGATAAAGACGAAGCCTACCAAGGCTCCCGTGCAATCAAAGCACGATACTGCAAAGGGCTAAACCCGCAGAGCCGCGCCACGGTCTCTATAAACGCATCTTCCTTGCGGCGGTTATACCGATACGAGAACTCGTTGAGGTACCGCTGCAAGTGCTTTATGGAAACCTTGTGGAAGCTCCCTATCAGGCCACGCTTAAACAGCGAGAACACGCCCTCAATTGAATTAGTCGTAATGTCGGTGCCGCGCTTCACGTACTCGCCTACTATGTGATTCACGGTGAAGTGACGATCTACCAGCGGGCCGAGTGCCTTGGGGTAGGCGTGGAGTTGGTCGGTCATAACCCGCTCTACGCTAGGCGACACATTGGCCTGAATGAAGGCTCCCATGATCGGGATGCGGGCCGCAGGAACGTGTGTGAGGCGCAATTCGCCGCCGCGCTCAATGGCTCCCATCACGGCTTGCTTGTTGGCTTTTGCGGCCTTAACGCCCTTGCCGTACAGCTTGCCTCCGATGTAGGTCTCGTCAATCTCCACCGTGCCGCCGAGGGTTGGTATCGTCCCTTCGGCCATAGCCTCACGGATGCGGTGATAGAGATACCATGCGGTCTTGTAGCCGCCGATTCCGAGATCGCGCTGAAGCTGCTTGGCGCTGAGCCCCTTCTTGGCATTGAGCACTAGCGCGATAGCCTGAAACCACACTATCAGCGGCAGGTGCGAGTCTTGAAAGATGGTGCCAGAGGTCGGGGAGAACTGCTGATGGCAAGTCTTCTCCTGGCATAGGTAGAACCACTTGCGGCGGTTCTTGGAGGCGGCAGCACGGTCAACCTTAACGATCTTGTCATTGCCACAGGTAGGGCAGCGCACAACGCCATCAGGCCAGCGCATCTCGGCGATGTACTGCAAGCATTGTTCGTCTTCGCTAAACCGTTTGTGGACTTCGTTGAGGTTCATAGCCGTTCTCCCTTACAGCTATGAATGTAGCCCTATTCCATGTTTGTGTCAAGTGAATAATGACCATAATTCTTTACATAAATTTTGCGGCGCGACGGGCGTGTCAAGCCCCCGGGGACGGCCATTTCACGGCAAGCGATTGATTCTGCTTGAGATATAGAGTCTCCGGCGGCTGAGGGTCGGGGCTATGTTTCTGGCTATGCTGGAAGTAGGGGACTGGGGCGGATGATGGGGCGGGGATGGTTTGGCGGCTGGCGCGATACAGGGCTGGCGCGAAATAGGGGCTGGCGCGGAAGTTGGCGGATGGAATAGGGGTCCTTCGACTGCGAATCCGTCAGTAGCCCTGACGGATTCTCCGCTCAGGATGACAGTCCGTTGGGGTCACGCTCGGGACGACAACCTGTTGGGAGCACGGTCAGGATGACGGT
>CAVRDQ010000136.1:0-56723 GCA_963719655.1 uncultured Acidobacteriota bacterium
AATTTCCCGTGTTCCAGCTTCTAAAGCCCATCGCCATTCTTTTGCTCTGTTCCGTCACCTCTGCGGCCGCGCTGGCGCAGGATGGCGCCACCCCTGTCGCGCACAAGAAAGCCGCGGCCAAAACTTCCACGCCAGCGGCCAGTACGGCGAAGAAGCCCGCCAGCGCAGCCCGGAAATCCACTGCGGTAAAGCCCACGTCGAAAGCAACGGCTTCGAAGTCCGCGCCGAAGTCTGCTTCAAAGTCTGCAGCAGGGAGGTCCCGCACGGCCGCCAAACGCGCCGCCGCAAAGCCTGTGCATCCCGCGCGTGTCATCCGACTGAAAAAGGCCTTCGTCGCCAGCACGGAGCTCAAGCCCATGGCGCGGCAGCTCATCGAAGACCCTGCGCCTGTGGCCTTCAACGCCGTGGAAAACTTCGCGCGCCGCCATCCTGATAGTGACGCCGGCTCGCTCGCCTGGCTCGCCCTCGGTTACGCGCACCTGCGGCAAAAGGATTTCCCCCAGGCCATTGCAGCGCTGGAAAAAGCTCGCCCTCACGCCGGAGAGCTCTTCGACTACGTGCTTTACTTCGAGGCCAGCGCGCAGGCGAATCTCGGCAATCAGCCCAAGGTCGCCGAGCTGATCAAAACGCTGAACGCTTCGTCCGACGAATCCATCTTCGCCGACGCCGAGGCCATTGACCTTTACGCCACCGCGCTCGACGCGCAGGGCCACGCGGAAGATGCCGCGCGTTATCTGGAGGCGCATCGCACACCCGCCCGCGCAGCCGTCGAGCTTGCATTGGGCAAGGCCTATCTGCACTCCGGCCGCGCCGAAGGAGCCGGCGTGCTGCGTCATCTCTACTACACCATGCCGCTCAGCGATCAGGCGGAGACGGCGGCCGCGTTGCTTTCTGCGCAGGGCTATCCGCTTGACGGCAGTTACGCCGACGAGAAGCAGCGTGGCGATCTGCTGGCCAAATCCAATCACTGGGCCGAGGCCATCAAGAGTTATCGCCGCGCCGAATCCCTCGCCGTCGGCACGCAACTTGGCGATGTGCGCATCGCACTGGCCGACGTATTGCGCCACACCAACGCTGGTGAGAGCCGCCGCCTGTTGCGTGACACCGTGGCCACCGGAGAAGCCAACGCCGAGCGCCTGTATCTCATCGGTGAACTCGAGCGCAACGACTCGGACGATTCCGCCGTCGTAGCCAATCTCGAAGTCCTGCGCCAAAGCTATCCGGCCAGTCCGTGGTTTGAGCAGGCTCTTCTCTCCGCGGCCAACATGGCGCTGCTCGAAAAGAATTACGATCGCGCCATCGTCCTCTTCGATGAAGCGGCACAACGCTTCCGCCAGAGCCAGCGCGCCAGCTACAACCACTGGAAGGCCGCGTGGATCATGTATCGCCAGGGCCGCACGAATGAGGCTCGCCGCGCCTTTGAGGAGCAGGTCGAGCTTTACTCCGGCCGTCCGGAGGTCACTGCCGCGCTCTACTGGCGCGCCCGTCTTGCGGAGAGCGATGGTGACATCGGCATGGCTCGCGCCTGGTATGCCAAGCTCAGCGAACGCTATCCCAACTTTTATTACGCTGTGCTCGCCCGTGAGCGTCTGGTTGCACTCTCTGCCGCGGCGGCGCCCGTGCACACGCAGGATGAAATCCTCGCGCACATTCCCCCGCGCAGGCCCACGCCGCCGGAGGCGCAACAGACCGAGCCGCCGCCCAACCGCCTGCGCGCCGAGAAAGCCCGCCTGCTGGTCAACGCCGGACTCTTTGAATACGCCATCCGTGAGCTGCAATCCGAAGGCGCCGGACAGGGACCCAACTGGATGACACTGATGATCGCTCGTATCCACGCCGACGACGCCGACCACAAGGGCATTCAATATCTGAAGAAGGCTGTGCCGGGTTATTACAGCTACGACGCTCCGGGCCTGCCGCGCGCCTACTGGGAGTTGCTCTTTCCGCGTCCCTATTGGAGCGATCTCGTCGCCGACGCGCAGGCCAATCAGCTCGACCCTTATCTCGTCGCATCGCTCATTCGCCAGGAAAGCGAGTTCAACCCGACTGTCGTTTCGCATGCTAACGCCTACGGCCTGATGCAACTGCTGCCCAAGGTCGGCAAGCAGGAGGCGCACGCGGCGCACCTGAGCGGCTACAACACCAACGCGTTGCTTACGCCGCGCACCAACCTGCTGCTCGGCACACACTACTTCCGCAAAATGGTGGACGCCTACAACGGCCGCGTGGAATACGCCCTGGCCGCCTACAACGCGGGCAGCAATCGCGTGGACGAGTGGCTGGCGGACGGGCACTTCCGCGACGTACCGGAGTTCGTCGAATCCATTCCGTTCACGGAGACGCGCGAGTACGTGCAGGCCATCCTGCGCAACGCACAGGTCTACCAGCGGCTGTATCCGAAGCAATAAGTTGATGGATTAGAGATGGAGGCGAGCGCAGCGTGCCTTAGCCCTGCGCTCTGTTTCCTTCGCTGCCGAAGATCAGCTCCCAGCCCAGCAGCACCGCGCCGCAGACAATCGCCGAATCCGCCAGGTTGAAGTCTGGCCACACGTGCGTGCCAACGTAGAAGTGCAGAAAGTCCGTGACCCTGCCATACAGAATGCGGTCGTAGAGATTGCCCACGGCGCCGCCAAGAATAAACGCCAGCGCCAGGCTCATCACCAGTGAGCGCCCCACCGAGCGCCACAGCATCCAGCTCACCACCAGCATCGCCGCCGTGCTGAAGCCGATCAGCAGCGGAACTCTTACGTGCGCGGGCCAGTCGGCAAACATGCTGAAGGCCGCGCCGGAGTTTTCCACGTGCGTAATGCTGAACAGGCCCGGCACGACCGGAATGCTCTCGTAGTTCAACACCACGCGGTGCGCCACAACATACTTGGTCAGCCGGTCGGCGGCAATCACCATGGCGGAGAGCCCGAAGTACGCTCCCCGCAGCCCGCGATTATGCATTGGCTTCGCCCACAATCGTCTTCAGGTTGGCCGAGCAGCGCTCGCACACCGTGGGATACGTTGCATCCTCGCCCACGTGCGTCGAGTAGTTCCAGCAGCGCTCGCATTTCTCGCCCTCGGCCTTCGTCACTTCCACGCTCAAGGCCGAGCCCTCGCGAATCTCCACCTGGCTGGCCACGAAGAACGCCGGAAGCTTGTCGGCATACAGACGCAGCCGCTTCAGCTCGTCGCCGGTGGCCGTCACCACAACCTTAGCCTCCAGGTTCGCCTTGATCGTCTTGTTATTGCGCAGCTCTTCCAACTGGCGCAGCGACAGCTCACGCACGGCGAACAACGCATCCCAGTCGGCGCGAATCTGCGTGGCCTGCTCGCGGTCGCGAATCTCGCCCGTCACGTCACTCGCGTCGGGGAAGAGTGCCAGGTGCACGCTCTCCGGACGCGACAGCATCTTCGGCATGTACTGCCACACCTCGTCGGCGGTAAAGCTCAACACGGGAGCCACCAGCCGCAGCAGCGCCTCGCCGATCCTCCACAGCGCCGTCTGCGCCGAAAGCCGTTCAGGCGATGTACGCGGGAAGGTGTACAGCCGGTCCTTCAGCACGTCAAAGTAGACGGCGCTCAGGTCCACGGCGAAAAACTCATTCAGTCGCTGGTAGATGCGGTGGAAGAGCATCTGGTCGTACCAGCCTCTGCACTCCGTGGCCACGTCGGCCATGCGCATCAGCATGTACTGGTCCAGCGGCTCCAGTTTGTCAAAGCTCACCGCGTCCTGCGACGGACGGAAGCCGTCGAGATTGCCCAGGATGTAGCGGAAGGTGTTGCGAATCTTGCGATAGTTCTCTGCCACGCGCGTCATCAGGTGCTCGCTGGCGCGCACGTCCTCGCGGAAGTCCACGCTAGCCACCCAGAAGCGCACAATCTCTCCGCCCATGCGCTTGGCAATGTCCACCGGATCCACGGTGTTGCCGAGGCTCTTGCTCATGGCGCGGCCGTTCTCGTCCAGAGTCCATCCATTCGTCGCCACCGAGCGATACGGCGAAACGCCGTTCAGCCCAATCGAGCACAGCAGAGACGAGTGGAACCATCCGCGGTACTGGTCACCGCCCTCAAGATACATATCCGAGGTCTGCCACTTGCCGTAGATGCCGGGCAGCACGCTCGCCTGCGAGGCGCCCGACTCAAACCACACGTCAATGATGTCCATCTCCTTGCGGAACTCCGCGTGGCCGCAGTGGGCGCACTGGCTTCCCGCCGGAAGAATCTCCGCCGCGCTGTGTGCGTACCACGCATTGGAGCCTTCGCGGGCAAACAGCTTTTCCACGGCGCGGTTCGCCTCCTTGGACTCATGCAACTTGCCGCACTTCTCGCAGAAGAAGACCGCAATCGGCACGCCCCACAGCCGCTGACGGCTAATGCACCAGTCCGGACGCGTGGCCACCATGTTGGCAATGCGCTCTTCGCCCCATGCCGGATCCCACTTCACTCCGGCGATGGCCTTCAATGCCTCAGTGCGCAGAGTGCCTTCGCCCAGCTTGCCTTCCATGCTGATGAACCATTGCTCCGTGGCGCGGAAGATGACCGGCTTATGGCAGCGCCAGCAGTGCGGATAGCTGTGCTCAATATCTTCGCGTCCCATCAGCACGCCGCGAGCCTTCAGCAGGGCGATGATCGGCTCGTTGGCCACGCTGACCTTCAGGCCTTCATACTCCGGCAGTCCGTCATGCAGCACGCCCGCCTCGTCCACGTGGCAGGTCGGGTCCAGCCCATACTTCACGCCGGTGTAAAAGTCATCCGCGCCGTGCGAAGGAGCCGTATGAACGGCGCCCGTGCCGGTATCCATCGTCACGTAGTCGGCCAGCACGCCCAGCACGTCGCGCTCCAAAAACGGATGCACAAACACCACGCGCTCCATCTGCGCTCCGGCAAAACGAGCCACCACGTCGGCCTGCGAGGCCGGAGCGTTCGGCTGCCGGCGGCTCTTCAAGTCGCATTTCAGAATCGTCTGCGCCGCCAGCTCGTTGGCGACAATGTACACGCCGCCATCGCAATCCAGCGCCACGTACTCGGCGCGCGGATTAAACGTCACCGCCAGCGACGCAGGCAGCGTCCACGGAGTCGTCGTCCAGATGATGGTGCTGACCCGGTCGGCGTAGGCCGCAAGTTCCGGGGCGATGGCCGCCGCGTCGCTCTTCAACTTGTACTTCACATACACCGTGGGCGAGGTGTGATTCTCGTACTCCACTTCGGCTTCGGCCAAGGCCGTGCGGTCGTGGATGCACCACCACACCGGCTTCAGCCCCTTGTACACCATCCCTTTTTCCAGGAAGGCATAGAAGTTCTCGATGACCTTGGCTTCGTACCCCGGCGTCATCGTCGAGTAGGGACTCTTGAAGTCGCCAAACACTCCCAGCCGCTCGAATTGATCGCTCTGCGTCTTCACCCACTTCGCGGCGTACTTGCGGCAGGCTTCGCGAACCTCTAGCGGGTCCATCTGGAGCTTTTTGCCGCCCAGTTCCTGGTCCACCTTGTATTCAATCGGCAGGCCGTGACAGTCCCAGCCCGGCACGTACGGCGAGTCGTACCCAGCCATGGTCTTCGACTTCACGATGAAGTCCTTCAGACACTTGTTCAGCGCGTGGCCAAGATGAATCGCACCGTTGGCGTACGGAGGTCCGTCGTGCAGCACCCATGTCGGCGAGCCCTTGCGAGACTCCCGCACCAGCTCATAAATGCCAATCTTCTGCCAGTGCTCCAGCATCCGGGGCTCGTTCTGCGGCAGGTTTGCCTTCATCGGAAAATCGGTCTTGGGAAGATTGACGGTTGCCTTCAGGTCCACGCGGCTCTTGTCTCCACTTCATCGGGCTAAGAATCCACCTATTATATCTTTCCCAGCGCCTGCGGCGGGAGGCTCATCCGTTGCCGCGAGCCATCTCTGTCACTCACCGGCAGCAAATGGCTGGATTTTTTCCTCACCCACGGCGCATCATAGACCGTACAGCTGGAAATTCGCGCTGGGGCCGTCGTAAGTTCATGGCCTTCAACGCCGGGTGTGGATGAGCGAGACAACGGGTACCTGCAAAATCTGCCGCAAGCCTCTGGGGCCGGATGGCCACTGCCGCGCCTGTGACGAGGCCGGCCATGTGTGGACGCTCAGCGACTGGCGCCCCATGGCGGAGCTTGCCCTCATCATCGTCCTCGGCTTCAGCTTCACCCGCCTCGTCGTCAGCCATTATCAGCAGGAGACGGCCTCGCTCGCCCAGCAATACTCCTCCGAAGGCGACAGCCTGCTGGCCGCACACCGCCCGGCGGAGGCCGTCAAGGTCTATGAGAGCGCCCTAGCCTACTCGCCCGACGAGCGCCACGTCCGCCTCAATCTGGGCGACGCGCTGCTGGAGAGCGGCTTCCGCAACGAGGCCATGGCGCAGATCCGCGACCTCTGGGCGCAGCGTCCCGACGATGCCTCGGTCAACCTCAAGCTCGCCCGCCTGGAGGCCGTCTCCCGCCAGCCCAACCTCGCCCTCATCCACTACCGCAACGCCATTGAAGGCGTCTGGACCGGCCGCAGCGACCAGGCCGATGCCAACGTCAACGTTCGGCTGGAGACCGCCGAGTACCTGATCGCCCTGGGCCGCCAGCAGGAGGCGGAATCCGTCCTCATCAGTGCCGAGGAATCCATGCCCGGCGCCAGCACACAGCAGGCCAAGCTCGCCGAGCTCTTCCTGCGCAACGGCGACGCGCCCCGCTCCCGGATGCTCTATCAGCTTCTTCTTGTCCGCAATCATGTGGACCGCGATGCCTTGCTCGGAGCCGCCCGCGCCAGCTTTCTGGAAGGGAACTACAACGAGGCGCGCCGCTATCTCGACGCCATCCACCCGCCCAGCAGCGCCGGCGTCATCCTGCTGCGGGAGCTGGAGGCCATCGAGGCGCTCGATCCCTTCGCTCCCGGAGCCACCCCCGTCAGCCGCGCCCAGCGCACCATCGCCGCCTACCGCATCGCCCGCCAGCGCCTGGACTCCTGTGACCCCAGGGTGGTTGGCGAGCCACTTCGCGATGCCTCCCGCGTTCAGTGGGAGGGTCTTCGCCAGTGGGCCACGCAGTTGGAGCCTTTCATGAACCCGCGCAAGCTCCGCGGCCGCGACGACGTCATTGAGAGCACCATGCGCTTTGCGTTCCAGGCCGAGACCAGTGCCGAAGTCGGCTGCTCCCAGCCCAACGATGACGACGAGCACCTGATGCAGCTTGGCCGCCAGCGCATGGGCGCAGTGCAAGGCGCTGGAGGTGCACGATGACTCCGCGCGGACGCTTCGGCCGCCAGGTGCTGCACGACCTGCTCTCCACCCCCGTGCGCCGCAAGTACTTTGAGAGCCTGCGCCGCATGGCCGGTCCCACCGGGGTGCTCAGCATTCGCGAGGAGCAGTTCTTCCTCGTCCTGGCCATCGCCATTGGAATCCTTGCGGGCTTTGCCGTCGTCCTCTTCCGCATCGCCATCGGATGGGCGCGCATCCTCCTGCTCGGCAGCTCCATGCACCCGTCCTGGCCCAGGGTCGTGCTGGTCCCGGCGCTCACCGGACTGGTGGTTGCCTTCCTTGCCATCCGCTTTTTCCCCAAGGCGCGCGGCAGCGGCATCAACCAGACCAAGGGCGCGCTCTACATCTATGACGGCTACATTGCGCCGCAGACCGTGGCAGGGAAGTTCCTGCTATCGGCGCTGGCCATCGGCAGCGGACAATCGCTTGGCCCGGAGGACCCATCCCTCCAGATCGGCGCCGGACTGGCCTCCGCCCTCGGCCGCTGGCTCAAGCTCAGCCGTGAGCGCCTTCGCCTGATGGCCCCGGTAGGTGCCGCCGCCGGACTGGCCGCCGCCTTCAACGCTCCCATCACGGCCGTGCTCTTTGTCATCGAGGAAGTCATCGGCCGCTGGAGCGCCGGAACCTTGGGAGCCGTGGTGCTGGCGGCCATCTCCAGTGTGGTCGTCGAGCGCTGGTTCCTGGGCGACGCGCCGCTCTTCCATGTTCCCGCCTACCGGCTGGACAACGCGGGAGAGCTACTGGCCTTTGCCGCCGTGGGGATCGCCGGAGGCGTGGCCTCGCTGGTCTTCGTCAAGCTCATCAAGCACCTGCGCCCCTACCTGCGCCGCCAGCCGCAGTGGACGCAGTATCTGCAGCCCGCCCTGGCCGGTGGCATCATCGGCTTCATCGCCATGCGCTTTCCGCAGCCCCTGGGCGCGGGCTATGAGTGGATGGACATGGCAATGCATAACCGCTTTGCCTGGAAGATGTTGGCCCTCTTCGCCCTGCTCAAGCTCATCGCCACCGTGCTCAGCTTTGCCAGCGGAACTCCCGGCGGAATCTTCGCGCCGGTGCTCTACATGGGAGCCATGCTGGGTGCCGCGGTGGGCTCCTACGAGCAGCACCTGTTTCCGTATCTCTCTGTATCGGTAGGTGCTTACGCCTTGGTCGGGATGGGCGCGCTCTTTGCCGGAATCATGCGCGCGCCGATGACATCGGTGTTTATGATTCTGGAGGTCAGCGGAAACTACTCCATCATTTTGCCCGTAATGATCTCCAATTCAATCGCTTACGTCATTTCGCGCTGGGGCCAGCCCACGCCGCTCTTTGACATTCTCTCCCGCCAGGACGGCCTCGACCTGCCGTCACTGGAAGAGGAGCGCGAGCGCACCGTGCTGAAAGTGGAGGACGCCATGCGCCCCATTGAGGGCAGGGCATTGCTGGGCGACGAGCCTTTGAGTTCCGCCCGCGCCCTGGCCAACAGCACTCCGGAGCCCTACCTGCCGGTGGACCTGGGCGAAGGGCGCTGGAGTGTGTTGAGCCGGGAAGCCCTGCTGGCCGAGGGAGTGGATGGCACCCAGCCGGTCCGCACGCTGGTCCGCAGCCGCGTGCCGCGCCTGCACCAGGATCAGACGCTGGAGATTGCCTTGCGCTTTGTGGAAGACCGCCATCTGCTGCCGGTGGTCCACCGCGGGAACCTGGGAATGTTGGTCGGCGTGGTGGACCTGGAAGACATCCTGCGGGCCTACCGGCGCTCCGGCGTGACCGAGGTTGGTATGCAGGAAGGTTAATATTGCAGGTGGTTCAACAGATCATGTAATACACGAGCAAGTGAGCGGAAGTGGTTAATAAAAAAGAATTAGTTAGGTAGGCAATAGTATGGCCGATAACGATAGGTCAGCCCGTCAGCTCGCTGTGTTGTACGCCGAGGGTTACTCATTAGAAACCTTCGAACGCTATCCGCGCGGCATTGGAGTGCAGCGCGGAGGCTGTCTGGCTCTGCTCCAGAACGCGCCGGCGGAGCGGAGCGCCGAGGGACTGGAGATGATTGGACGTCCGGGCTGGCGTATGGGAGAGCTGCTGGGGGTATTGGTCGAGCGCGATGGCCGCCAAGTGTTTCAATACAAAGAGGAAATCGTTGAGGCCACCCCCGAGCGCCTGGCCGAACTGAAGAGCTTTACCGAGGACGTCGAGCGCATTCTGGAAGCGACGGTCTAACCCTGGGCTCCGGTTGAGAGGCTGGCGTCTGGTATTTCCAACCTCATAAAGAATCAAGACTTAACTCGTGGCTCTCGTTTTCGGAGAGCTTCAGGCCGGGGTGCGCTTAGTCTGGCATAGCCTCGTTGCTGCCGTAGAGCACGACTTTGGGCTGGAAGAGCGTTCCAGCGACGCGCTCGGCCACGGCCAAAAGCAGATCGCGGCTGGCGAAGACCTTGACCAGCGGCGCGGTGGAGAACTCCGGCAGGTTCACCGGGCGTCCGTTGCGGATGGCGGCGGCGACCTCCGGCGTGACCGTGACGGCCGGCATAGCGGCCAGGATGCGTCGCGGGTGCAGGTAGGGACTGGAAGGTTCCTGAGCGATGGCAGTTGGGCCTCCTGTTGGCCCGCCTGGCGGGGTTGCCAGTGGTTCCGAAGTCCTAGCGGAGGTCAAAGGCGTGGGGCTATCGGCGACGTTTCCGTTGACCTCCAGAGGGGCAGATTGCTCATTTACGATGTCCGATAATGTATATTCTGACAAAATAGAAACGCTTGGCGCCAAGACTAGGCTCTGCTTGAGCTTTTCCGCATATTCCGCTAATTCCTCAATAGTTATCGCATCGGCGATGCTGAATTCCCCGCTGGCCGTTCTGCGCAGAGTGGCCAAGTGAGCTCCACAGCCCATGACCTGGCCTAGGTCGTGCGCCAAGGAGCGGACGTAGGTTCCGGCAGAGACTTCGACGACGAAGTGCACGAGGTCGCCTTCCATGCCGGTGAGCTCGAAGCGGTGGACTTCCACCTCCACGGGTTGCAGCTCGACGGGCTGCTCGCGACGGGCGAGCTTGTAGGCCGGGACACCTTTAATCTTCTTGGCGGAAAAATCCGGTGGCCGCTGCAGGATGCGTCCGGTGAAGTTCGGCAGCTGGGCGCGGAGCTCATCCAATGTCGGCAGCGGATGGGTTGGCAGTTGAATGGAATGCTGCGCTTCTGCCTTATCAGAATCAAGGTCAACTACCCCACTCAAGCCAGCGGAGGGCTTGAATGGGGCACCCGCTGCTTGCTCTGGAGCATCCTGCCCCGGGGTGGATTCGTTGTCGCTGGCTGTCTGTGGCTGGCCGGAGAGGCCGATGGGGTCGCCTTCGGCGTCGTAGGTGGTGGTGGCAAAGCCCAGGCGGATCTCGCCTTCGTAGGTCTTGCGGGCATCGGTGAAGAACTGCGCCAGGCGGGTGTAGCGGCCAATGACCATGGGCAGGACTCCGGTGGCCATGGGATCGAGGGTGCCGAGGTGACCGATGCTGCGCTCTCCGGTGATGCGGCGGAGGCGGTTGACTACATCGTGCGAGGTGAATCCGGCGGGCTTGTCTATGATGAGAACGGCGTTAAGCATTCCCTTCCATGGTCAAGGAAATGTTGGCCGGGGTCAAATGCCGTGGCGAAGTGCGAGTGGAATGGCCGCGAGCCGGGTTCTAGAAGGAGTCCGGCAGAGTGTGTTTGCCGCCGTCCAAAGGGCGGCCGCGATGCCGTATGATGATTAGACCAAGGACGATAGACAGCCACCCACCATGCTCCCACTGAAAGACGACACCCCACGATACTCGGCGCCGCTGGTCAACACTCTGTTGATTGTGACCAACGTGGTGGCGTACCTGCTGGAAGGCACTCTGGACCCGCGGGCGCAGGCGCAGTTTGTGCGAATCTTCGCCTTGAATCCGGCGCGGCTGGTGGCGGGCGTTGAGGGCTTTCTGCATCCTGCGGTGGTGCATGGAGTGCACGGCGCCGCCCATGGGGTTGCCAACGGTGCCGCGCATGGCATGAGTCTGCAGATGGCCCTGCTTCCGGTGCTGACCAGCATGTTCATGCACGCCAGCTTCTGGTATCACCTGCTGCCCAATATGTGGTTTTTGTGGGTGTTTGGACGCAGCATGGAAGACGCTCTGGGGCATGGGCGCTACCTGGCTTTCTACCTGGTGTGCGGCGTGGCGGCCGCGGCGGCGCAGGTGCTGAGCGATCCGACGACGACGGTGCCGATGGTTGGCGCCAGCGGTGCGATTGCCGGCATCATGGGCGGATACTTTGTGCTCTATCCGCGGGCGCGCGTGCTGATGCTGGTTCCCTTCCTGTTCATCTTCTTTTTGTGGCTGCCGGCGTGGGCGGTGCTGGGCTACTGGTTCGTCATCCAGATACTGAGCGGAGTGGGCACGGCGCTGGTGCAGAGCGAAAAGGGAATGGGCGGCGTAGCCTTTTGGGCTCACGTGGGAGGCTTCGCCGCGGGCTTCGGGCTGATGAGCCTCTTCCCTGCCAGGGTGCGCAGATATATGTACCGGTAGATACGCGGCTGGGCGGAGAAGATCAAAAGTGCAAAAAACTACCCCACCCTCTGCCAGAGAACTGTGGAGGAATGGGGCATTCTTTTCATCTATTACCGGTGCTGCTAGCGCTGGTTAGCGCCGATAGTCGCGGTGGTCGCCATCCGGATGATGATTGTCATGATGGTTGCCGTCGCGGTGGGCGCGGTCGTTGTTCCAGTCGTGATGGCCGCCGTAGTTGTGGTCATAGTGGCGATATCCGCGGGCGTCGCGCTGGTAACGATAGCCATCCTCGTAGTAGTAGCCATCGTGGTAGCCGCTGGTAAACACCACGGCCGGGCCGCCGAGCTGGACTCCCACAGAAATCTGAGCTTCGGCCTTGGGCGGCGAGGCCAGTGCGAATGTGAGTACCAGGCCGAATACGGCAAATGCGATTTTCTTGATCATACTTCTCGAACCTCCGGACAGCTTTGTAGCAACCAATCGCGGGGAGTATTCCCCGAGGTGCTGATAGTAGCAATCGCTGCGCGCGGAAGCTGGTCAAACTAGCTCATGCTCGACTTCCCTTTTGGCGACATTCAAGCAACAGTAGAAAAAGAAAGAGCCCCGCGACGATGCGAGGCTTGTTTTATGCGCGTCGGCCGTACAGGGCTATGGGTAGTCCTGGCGCGTAGGGCGGACGACAACGTTGCTGAGGTGGATGTGCGCGGGCAGGCTGACGATGCCGTGGATGGCGTCGGCAATGTCGGCGCCAACGAGCAGCGGCCCAAAATTGTCGTGAAACTTCTTGACCAGCTCATCACTGTATCCTGCGACCTCCTGAAAGCCGCTGACGACGATGCCGGGCGCGACCAGCGTGACGCGCACGCCGAGCGGTCCGACCTCACGGCGAAGTCCTTCGGCCAGCGAATGCACGGCGAACTTGGTGGATCCGTACACGGCGCTGAAGGGCGACACGTTTTGTCCAACGACGGAGCCGATGACGACGATGTCGGCCGGATGCTTCGGGAAGCGCGTCTTCTGGGCGGCAACCAGGGTGCGCGCGGCCTTCTGCATGAGCGCCAGAGCGCCGATGACGTTGACCTTGAGGACGTCGGCGAAGTCGGTGCGGTCGCAGTCCTTGACCGAGCCTCCGAGGCCGCGTCCGGCGTTGACGACGATGAGATCGGCGGAGCGGCCAAACTTGGATTCGGCGGTGGCGAACAGGCGGTCGAGTACCGCGTCATCGCCGGCGTCTCCGGCGACGCCGACAAAGGCCGCGCCAAGTTCCTTCTCCATGGCCGAGAGCTTGGCAGCGGTGCGTCCGCTGCCGATGACGGCATAGCCGGAGGCGATGAACTTGCGGGCCGTCGCTTCTCCGATGCCGCTGGTGGCTCCGGTGACGATGGCAATGCGAGGGTAGGCTTGGGTCATCTCGAGTTCTCCATGAAGACAGTTTACGCCCGGGACGGGCAGAGTTACGAGCCGCCGAGAATCGTAATGAGTGGAGGTTGCGGAGGTTAAGGAAGTTTCGGAAGTTTCGGAGGTGAAGAGCAACAGCAACTACCCCACCCTAGCAACAGCGGCTAGGATGGGGCACCCAATAACTACCCCACTCAAGCCAACAGAGGGCTTGGATGGGGCACCCGAGCGGAGGTTAAGAACAACGGCAAGTCCGGAGAACGATTAGAGCGTTCCTGCCGAGGGAGTGATGACGATCTCCTCGACGTTGGCGTTGAGCGGCAGGGTGACGGCCTCCGCCACCAGGCGGCCGACGGTAGACGGTGCGACCATGGCGCGGCGCGGCGCATTGGGCCAGAACTGCTTCCAGATGGCGGTGTCCGTGGCGCCGGGCAGCAGGGCGACGACGCGAATTTTGCGCTCGCGAAGCTCCTCTCGAAGGGTTTCGGTAAAGCCCAACAGTCCGTGCTTGCTGGCATTGTAGGCGGCCATGCCGGGAAAGCTGGTGCGGGCGGCGACGCTGAGATTGTTGACGATGACCGAGCCCTTTTTCATCAGCGGCAGAATGGCCGTGGTGACCAGAGAAAGTGCCGTGAAGATTGGTCTCCACCACATCGCGCCAGGTGGCGAAGTCCAGGGTGGCGATGGGCTGCGATGGTCCGGCAATGCCGGCGTTGTTGATGAGCACATCCACGCGGCGCAGTTTGCGCAGGGCCGCGGCCAGGCGCGCGACGGACTCGGGATCGCGAATGTCGCAGGCGTGGGCGGTGGCCAGCGGCAGGCGCGCCGCCAGCTTATCCAGCAGACGCTCATCGCGGCCGACGAGGATGAGGCGGAAGCCGCGCTGGGAGAGCTGCTCGGCGATGGCAAGCCCGATGCCGCGGCTGGCTCCGGTGACGACGGCGATTTTTGCGCGGGCGGCCATGCGGAAAGAGTAGCACGGAAAATGCAAACCCCATCCCGAAGGATGGGGTGCACGGTCTACGCGAAAAACTTAGAAGCTGCTGCTCTGGCGTTTGCGGACGAGCGAGAGAAACTCGTTACGCGTGCTGGGCTGGCGGAAGCTGCCGAGCATGGCCGAGGTGACGGCCGAGCTGTGCTGCTTCTCGACGCCGCGCATCATCATGCAGAGGTGACGCGCCTCCACCACCACGCCGACGCCCTGCGGCTGGATGATCTCCTGGATGGCTTCGGCGATCTGGGTGGTCATGCGCTCCTGCACCTGCAGGCGGCGTGCGAAGACCTCCACCAGGCGCGGCAGCTTGCTGAGGCCGATGACCTTGCCGTTGGGGATGTATGCGACGTGCACCTTGCCGAAGAACGGCAGCATGTGGTGCTCGCACATGCTGAACATTTCGATGTCCTTGACGATGACCATCTCGTCGTAATCCACGGTGAACAGCGCGTCGTTGACGACGTCGGCGGGCTGAAGCTGATAGCCGCTGGTCAGGTAGTCCATGCTCTTGGCCACGCGCTTGGGCGTGTCGAGCAGACCCTCGCGGGTGGGATCCTCGCCGAGCGAAACGAGCATCTGGCGGATGAGTTCCTCCATGGCGGGGTGGTCGGGCCCGGAGTGGAGCTCGCTGGTGATGCGCTTGTTGTTGATGGCGACTGCCTTCATAACGTTCTGGTCTCCAAAATCTTGTCGTTCGGCGCGCGGACTTCTATTGTACGGAGCGCGATGGGTTCTCGCTCACAGCCTCAAAGGAGTTGTTGCCGGTCTCCTCAATGCGGATACCTTCCAGATGAGCGGGCAACGCGGCACGGCTCAGGAGTTGCTGGATGGCGAGGGTGAGATTTTCCGTTGTGGGCACGATGGCGGCGAAATCTTTACTCTCATTCAAATTCATATGATCATAGCGATCAAGCACCTGCCCGCGGACGATTGCGTCGAGCTGGCCAAGGTCGCATAGCATCCCGGTCTGGGCGTCGAGGCGTGCCGCTGACCGTGACCTCAAGAAAGTAATTATGCCCGTGGCCGTGCGGATTGTTGCACTTGCCGTATGTCTCGCGATTGGCTGCCTCGCTTAGCGCAGGCGAGTGCAGACGGTGCGAGGCCGAAAAAAGATAGCGCCGGGTGAGGTGAACCTTCACTTTGCCTCCCCTGTTTTATCCCCAAAGCAATCCACAAAGAGGTCAGGCTGCTCGTACAGGCGGACGCGATACAGGCGCGCGGGGGTGAGCTTGCCCTCCAGGCGGCGCCAGATGGCGATGGCAAGGTTCTCCGTGGTGGGGATGGCGGTGGCGAACTCCGGAACCTCTTTGTTGAGGTGCCGGTGGTCGAAGTCGTCGAGCACGGCTTGCTGAAGGATCTCTTTCAGGAGCTTGAGATCAATGACGAAGCCGGTGATGGCGTCCACCTCGCCGGCTACGGTGACCTCCAGCGTGTAGTTGTGACCGTGGCCGTGGAGGTTGGCGCACTTGCCGAAGACGCGTTGGTTCTCCTCGGCGCTCCACTCGGGACGGTGGTAGTAATGAGCGGCGGAAAACTCGGCCTTACGGGTAAGCAGGATCATGGTTGGAAGATGGCTCCGGCGAGGGCGGTTATTTGCCCTGCTTAGGATTCGATGCACTGACCTCGTATTTGGCTGCAACTGCTTTGCTTGCATCATCGCCGTCGGCTTCGCCGGTGGCATAGTCGCGTCCGCGCCACTCTACTCTTCCCTGTTCGTGGGCCTTGGCGGAAGTGATCAGCAGGCTGGCGAAGAGCGGCAATCCCAGGGGCGAAAGCAGCGTCTGCAGGACTCCAAAATGGGCGCGCGAGATGCGCAGGTAAAACAGGGCGAAGTTGGTAAACGCATACAACCAGAGCACGCCGAGAGCGACAAAGACCAGCCAGTCCACGGTGGTGACGCCGCGGACGGTGACCAGCAGGCTCCAAAAGAGGGCGAAGCCGGCGGAGAGCAGCAGGCGAAGGAACTCGGCGCGGCGGCGCGAGGCCAGGGCGCGGGCATCCGGAAACAGCAGTGCCAGGTTCTTCGTCCAGCCCAGGCGAAGGTCATCCCAGGAGTTGTACATGCGGGTGCGGACCAGCCCTGTGCCCAGGCGGAAGAGGATGCGCTTGTGTTTGGATTTGTAGAGGCGCGCCAGGGCAACGTCTTCCAACAGTTCATGGGAGACCGCAGCCAGTCCGCCGACCTGTGCAAGCGACTTGGCGCGCACGAGCAGATACTGGCCGTTGGCGGCGGCATCCGGCATATCGGGATCGCTGACGCGGCGGGGACTGTAATCGAATGCGAGTTCGCCGAAGACGACGGGCATGACCAGTTGCTGGCGAATGCCGGTAAGTAGCTGCTCCGGCGAATAGCTCAGCAGGTCGGCCCTGGCCTCGGTGGCCTCGGCGACGGCGGCGGCCAATGAGCCTGCGAGGTGCTCGGTGTCGGCGTCGGTGAACAGAAGCCACTCGGCCCCGGGGAAAGCGGCGCGGGCAAACTTCTCGCCGGCGATCATGGCCTCCACCTTGCCGTTCGCGCCAGCGGGCAGCTCGGCCGGAGCGGCAAGCACCTGCACATCCACCAGATCCTGATTGAGCCCGATGAACGGACACTGCCGGACGCGGGTGAAGCTCTCGGCGATGGCCTGGGTGCGGTCGGTGGAGGAGTCGTTCACCACGAAGACCGCGAAGGGGATGCCCTTCAGCGTGACCAGCGAGCGCAGGCAGCGCTCAAGGTTGGCCTCCTCGTTGCGGGCCGGAATGATGACCAGAACCTGGGGCGAAAGGTTGCTAACCGGAGCCGGGTTAGGAGATACAGTGTTAGAAGAAGAATCCATAAGATGTGCCAGATTGGTATTATAAGGGATGTGAAGAACCTAAGACGATTTGCCCTCCTTTGCGTGGCGTTGACCCTGGTGCTGGCGCTCGGCAGTTGCCGCAACAGCGAACCCGCGGCAGTTGGCACGACGGCCCCCGATTTTACGGTGAACGACGGCTCGCGCAGCATTACCCTCAGCCAGTTGCGCGGCAAGTATGTGCTGGTGGTCTATTGGGCAACCTGGTGCCCGCCCTGTGTGCAGGAGACTCCGGCGCTGGTCGCCATGCAGCAGCAGATGGGCAACAAGGTGACCGTCTTCGCCGTCAGCATGGACGAGGACGCCGACGCCTACAAGAACTTTACGGCCAAGCACATGCCGGGCATCCTGACCTCGCGCGACAGCGATCACAAGTCCAGCGGGGCCTACGGGACATTCGCGTATCCGGAGAGCTTTCTGATTGACCCCAACGGCAAGATCGTAAGGAAGTTCATCGGGCCGGTGGAGTGGACCTCGCCGGAGATGCTGGAGTACTTCAAGAGGCTGTAAGCAGTTTAAGAGTTCGCACGGCGGCGCGGAGAACTCTGCGCCGCTATTGTTTTGCGCGAATCATCTTCGCGAGAAACAGGAACAACTACAACTTCGCGCGTCCCAGGCGCAGCGCGTTGGTGATCACCGAGACCGAGCTGAGGCTCATGGCGGCGGCGGCAAAGATCGGACTGAGCAGCCATCCCGTGATGGGATAGAGGATGCCGGCGGCGAGCGGAACTCCCAGCGCGTTGTAGAAGAAGGCGAAGAAGAGATTCTGCCGGATGTTGCGCATGGTGGCCACGCTGAGGTGACGGGCGCGGACCAGTGCCGAGAGGTCTCCGTGGAGGAGCGTGATGCCGGCGCTCTCCATGGCGACGTCGGTGCCGGTGCCCATGGCGATGCCGACATCGGATTGCGCCAGGGCTGGCGCGTCGTTGACGCCGTCTCCCGCGAAGGCCACGACTCTGCCCTGCTGTTGCAGGCGGCGTACGGCGTCAGCCTTCGCAGCGGGAGTGAGCGCGGATTGGTATTCGCGCAGATTGAGTTGGCGCGCGATCACCCCGGCCGTGGTGGGACTGTCTCCGGTGAGCATGACGATGCGCAGACCCTGGCGGCGAAGCTCGTCGAGTGCGGCAGGCGTGCTGGGCTTGATGGCATCCGACAGCGCGAAGAGCGCGAAGAGCTGACCGTCGGCTGCCAGATGCAGAACGCTCTGACCCTGGGCGCGAAGCTCTTCGGCGCGGGCCGTGGCCACAGGCGGAATGGTGATGCCCGCCATGGAGAGATAGGCGGCGCTGCCGACGAGGAGTTCGTGCGATGAATCCTGGGCAACGACGCGCGCTGTGACTCCGCCGCCCGCCGTGGAGACAAAGCCTTCGACGGCGAGAGGACGCAGATTCTTCTCGGTGGCGGCGCGCAGGATGGCCTGGGCAAAGGGATGCTCGCTGAGGGCTTCGACGCTCGCAGCCCAGTGCAGCGCAGTGGACTCATCTATACCGAAAACGACAATCTCTGCGAGCGAGGGACGGCCCTCGGTGAGCGTGCCGGTCTTATCCATGACCAGCGTGTCAACGCCAGATAGCGCTTGCAGGGCGGCGGCGTCACGGACGAGGACTCCGGCGCGGGCTCCGCGGCCGGTGCCGACCATGATGGCCATGGGCGTGGCCAAACCGAGGGCGCAGGGGCAGGCGACGATGAGCACGGCGACGGCGTTGACCAGCGCGCGCGGCAGAGCCGGCGAGGCGCCGAAGATCATCCAGAGGATGAAGGTGATTGCGCTGGCGGCGACCACGGCGGGCACGAAAAAGCCGGCGACGCGATCTGCAAGCTGCTGGATGGGAGCTCGGCTGCGCTGCGCCTGGGCGACCATGCGCACGATCTGCGCGAGCAGCGTTTGCTGGCCGACGCGTTCGGCGCGGATGAGCAGTGCGCCGCTGGTATTCACGCTGCCGCCGATGACCTGCGCGCCGGGGAGCTTTTCTACGGGCGCGGATTCACCGGTGATGAGCGACTCGTCCACCGCGCTCTGGCCTTCCAGCACGACTCCGTCGGTGGGAACCTTCTCGCCGGGACGCACGCGCAGCCGCCAACCGGGCAGAACGTCGGCCAGCGGCACGTCGCGCTCACGGCCATCGGCCTCCACCAGCCGAGCGGTGCGCGGCGAAAGGTCGAGCAGCGCTCGCAGGGCAAGGCTGGTGCGGCCACGGGCGCGGAGTTCCAGCAACTGGCCGACGATCACGAGCAGGATGATGGCCGCCGCGGATTCGAAGTAAACATCGGGTTGGCCGTGCGCTCCACGCAGCGATGGCGGAAACATGTTGGGCGCAACGGTGGCCACGGCACTGTAAACATAGCTGGCACCCACGCCGAGTCCGATGAGTGTGAACATGTTCGGGCTGCGCCGGCGTATGGAGCTCGCGGCGCGCTGGAAGAACGGCCATCCGCACCAGAGCACGACGGGCGAGGCCAGCGCGAATTGCAGATAGGCCATGGCGTGGGCGTCCACCTGATGCAGGAGCGGGGTGAACATGTGCAGCATGGCCAGCGCCAGCAGCGGCACGCCAAAGAGAACTCCGACGCGGAGGCGGAGCGACATGCTGAGGAGCTCCGGATTGGGCGCGTCATCGTCGGCGGCGGAGATAGACTCGGGCTCCAGCGCCATGCCGCAGGATGGGCAGGCGGCGGGGAGAGGCGAGCGGACCTCCGGGCACATGGGGCAGATGTAGAAGGTAGCGGGGGCGGATGGGCTCACGGAGGATGCCGCCGCGTGCGGAGCAGGTGCTGATGTCGACGCCGTGGCCGGGTTTGCGAGTGACGCCGTGGGCTTGATCCCGCCAAGCTGCACCATGCCGGACGAGTGCGCGGAGTGCACCCCGCCGAGCTGCGTCAGCGGCGCGGGCTTCATCCCGGCGGGGCGGTACGCGGGGTCGAGATAGGTCTCCGGCGTGGCGCGGAAGCGGTCGTTGCAGCGCGGATTGCAGAAGAAATAGTCCACGCCCTTGTAGTGGAATTGGCCTCCACGCGGGGCCGTGGTGTCCACCATCATGCCGCAGACGGGATCCTTCGCCTTCGCCGCTTCCGCCACTGGAATCGCCTCCTGCCGCTGGCCGCCGCCCGCGTTCCATGCAAGCGGCGCCCGGCTGTTATAGTAAATGCAATTGGCCGGCGGATGTTTCAAGCGAAGGTTTCAATCAGCGATCTATGAGCCGGCGGGAGATTGACGATGACCTGTGTGGAAGTGAGCTACGACTACGGCATGGCGCCTGACGACGCGGTGCTGCGCGGCATGGAAAGCATTCGAGAGGTGTACGGCATTCGGCGCCTTCGCGTGGATGACGCCGCGCACCGTTTGACCGTGGAATACGACGCCACGCGACTGAACCAGGCGACCGTGGCAAACCTGTTGCGCCGTACCGGACTGGATCTGAAGCAGTAGTCCGCGCATGAAACAAGCGGCAGGTGCGCAGTTGGCAGGCGGGTGCGCAGTTGGCAGGCGGCTTCCACAGGCGCGGCTTGCAGACGGCCTTGCGCGTTGTGTATATTGAATGAGGCCGCTGCGCTCTTCCGCAACAATGGCGGCCAATGCAGTATGCGGGCGTCTCCGCCCGTAAAAGTAACAAGGCACGCGCCCTTAGCTCAGCTGGATAGAGCGTCTGACTACGAATCAGAAGGCCGGGAGTTCGAATCTCTCAGGGCGCACCATACCCCCCCAGACAATCAAGCATCTCAATCAAACGTCTTAATCAAACATCTTAATCAAACATCTGGGGCTAAGCGAGAGTAGCTGACCGGCTTTCGTATTCCTTGCATCCGCTCCTGCGTCCGCACCTGAGGGCGGTTGGCTTCTATGACGGCAGCCGTGTCCACAGGCGGGGTCGTCTCCCACCTGGGGTACTAAAGTTTGTTTGCCCAGAGTGTTTTAGCGATTAATATTGGTTTTTCAACTACTTCTTGATCGTCCCCGGGTCTACTTAATGAGGGACCTGCAATCTATTCCGGTTCCGGGGCATCAGGAGTTTGAGAGGTCAGAGTTTGGGGAGATTATCTACTTGGATGTCACATCTGTTCGGCCGTAGCCCGAACGCCGTCCTCCATGGAGAAACCCCGGAACGTCCTCAGCAAGATTCGATTCCAGAGTATGTTGCCCCCGGAAGGCAACGAAAAATACCGGAACGACTCCTCGCGTATGCCGCTCTTCTTGGGCTCGTCGCTTCCCTTGCGGCATTTCTGTTTGGATGCTACCTGGACCGGGCCAGGGCCAAGGAGCATTTTCACCAGATCGCGGTGCAACACCTTGCGGTGGTGCGGGCAAACGTCCTCAGGGTTCTGGAAACAAACAGCCTGCTGGCCAGTCACTTTGAGAACACGGACGATAAAGGAAGCAGCCGCAAGGCCTTCCGGAACATGGTTGCGCCGATCCTGGCGAAGCACCGTTATATCCAGGCACTGGAGTGGATTCCCCGTGTACCCGCCAGCCAGCGTGCGTCCATTGAGCGCCTTGCGCGGGGGGATGGGTTGTACGACTTTCGTCTGGTCCAGCCCGGACCGCATGAAGAGATGGTGACGGAGCTGCCCCGCGAAGAGTATTTCCCTGTCTTCTACGTGGAACCGATGATTGGGAATGAACGCGCATTAGGCTACGACCTGGCGAGTGATCCGGTGCGCAAGTCGGCTATGCAACAGGCCTTACGAACCGGGGAGACCGTCGCAAGCGGCCGCGTCCGCCTGGTTCAGGAACAAGCGGACCAGTACGGCACATTGATCTTCACGCCCGTGTACACGCCGGATGTGGCTGACCCGCAGCAAGCGCTGAAGGGCTATGTGTTGGCCGTGATTCGCGACGGCGACTTCATCTCGCTCGCGGACTCCGATTCGCACGCTCTTGATTCCGCGCATCTGGTGGATATCCATCTGTTTGATCTATCGGAGGAAAAGCCGGAACGTCAGCTCTATCCCAGCACGAAGGAAAGTCCGGAGGGATTACAGAGCGGCTTGCATGCGGATGCAGTGTTCGACATGGGCGGACGCAGTTGGCTGCTGATCGCTACTCCCGGAGCTGGATTTGTGGGTACGCCCATTTCCTTTGGCTCCTACGTCGTACTTTTCGCGGGACTGATCATCACCGGGGTGACGGTCGCCTACCTGAGGCTGCGTTTCAGGCGCTCGGAGAGCATTCGGCAGGCCGAGCGCGAAATCGAGCGGCTCAACCGCCTGCTCTCCTCACGCGGTAGCGACCGCTGAGCATTGTCCGCGAACAAAACCCATGCAACGCCAGCTCATGATTGGCCTTTCCCGCGGCGCGGCGCTCAAATACAGTAGAGCCATGAGGATTCTGATTGCCACTTCGAATGCGGGCAAGCTGCGCGATTTTGCCGCGGCGGCGGCCGTCTATGGAATCGAGATCGGGCCGCTGCCCGGCTTCAAAGCTCTGCCGGAGGCGGTTGAGGATGGCCCGACCTTTGAGGCCAACGCCCGCAAGAAGAGCGAACACTACAGCCATTACGCTCCGCGCGAGCTGGTGCTGGCCGATGACTCCGGCTTGGCGGTGGATGCACTTGGCGGCGCTCCCGGAGTGTATTCGGCGCGCTATGCGGCGATGGAAGGCGCACAGGGCGAGGAGTTAGACGCCGATGCAGCCAACAACACTCTTCTGCTGCGCAAGTTGTCGGGCGTGGCGGAAGCAGAGCGCACGGGCCGCTTCGTCTGCGTGCTGAGCCTGGCCCGTGATGGCCGCGAGGTGGCGAGCTTTCGCGGCGAGGCCGGAGGCGCGATTCTCCACGCGGCACAGGGCGGTGGCGGCTTCGGCTACGATCCGCTCTTCTACTACCCTGCACTGGGCAAAAGTTTTGCCGAGCTTACGCCGGAAGAAAAGGCCGCGGTCAGCCATCGCGGGGCGGCCCTGCGCAAAATGTTGGAGTGGGCGCGGACAGAAGGAGAAATCAGATGAAACGATTACGGCTTTTCGCTGTGTTGTTGCTCGCATTGATCACCCTGCCTGCCATGGCGTTTGGACGCTCCCTCTCCATCTCAATCAGGCATCTGAAACTTGCCCCCGGTGAACGCATCGTTGGAGTGGATCTGCATCTCACCTCGGCGATGGTCTCGTCTATCCCTAAGATACCGTTTGGTTGGAATCTTACGATTGACAATGATCCATCAGGGGACACATCTTTCAAGGGCGGGATTGTCGTTGGTGCGGCAGCCCTAGATGAGAAGGACCTGCGGGATTTCGTGATTGTCAATATAGATGAAAAATATAACCCATTCGCAATGACAGGCGAGGTGATTGTAACCTCTGATTTTCAGTCTGAACGGAGAATTTCTCTTCACATGGAGAACCTGGAATTCAAAGCGGTAAAAGTTCGAAGTCAGGCCGAAAAGAAATAGTCTGCAGTCATTTCTTTCTCGCCATCCCCTCCTCCAGCTCCACGGCCAGTTCGCGGGCAAACATCTTCTCCGGATCGATGGAGAGAAATACTCCTTTGCTGCGGGCCAGGACCTTGCCGTGGGCGTCACGAATTTCAGCGCTGTTGTACAGGGCGCGGCCTTTGACGCGCACCACGCGGCCCACGGCCACCAGCGGCTTGTCCAGCGGCACGGGCTTCAGGTAATCCACGGTCATGCGGCGAGTCAGGGCGACCTTGCCGCGCAGCTTCATGGCCTTGCCCATGCTCTCGTCCAGAATGGTGGCGATGATGCCTCCGTGGGCGTGGCCGGGAGGTCCGGCATAGTGTTTTTCCAGCGTGAACTCCGAGCGGTAGCTGCGGCCATCCTCGCCCAGGGCGAACAACAGGTGCAGCCCTCGCGGGTTGGCCGGACCGCAGCCAAAGCAGCCGTCGCGCTGCCAGCCAAAGGTCATCACCTGCGGAGTGGTGGGGTGCGTGGACTTGGACAAGGTTCTCCTTTGGGCGCTGCCGCCCCGGTGCGGCGAAGAAGCTGAAAATATTGCGGCGCTGGAGGCTCCCGTGCCGCATCTACCCTGTAACGATGGCTGAGATTTTCTCACGTTTGCCGAGTTCGCGCATGAGAGCTTCCCGCCGGGATGGCGGCAGGGATGGTTCGGCCGTGTTGCCCGGCGGAGGCAAGCTGCCCCCGAACCGTCCGCGGCTGCCCGAAGGCGGCGATGGTGGCGGCGGCGAAGGCGACGGACTGGGCGGACAGCATGAGCTACTACAGCGCTACCGCCTGGGGCTGATCTTTACAGCCGCGGCCATCGCCATGCTACTGGTGGGGCTGACCGTGGTGTACGCGGGGCTGCGCTTCGCCGGCTTCTACGACGCAGGCACCAGGATCTTCCGCACGAACTGGGTGAGCGTCCAACTGCCCTACCGGCTGCTGCTGCTGAACACGGCCGCGCTGGCGCTGAGCTGCCTGCTGGTGGAGTTGGCGCGCCGTGCGGCCCGCATGGAGGCCATCCTGGCGCCGGTGGATTCGATTCCCGGGGTGAAGCCTGAGCCTCGGCTGGCCGTGCTTTGGGCCACGGGTGCGTGGCTGCTGGGAGTGGCGTTTCTGGTCAGCCAGGTGGTGGCCTGCCAGCGTATGCAGTTGTACGGCGCGGCGCTCCGGGGAAATCCTCCAGGGGCGTTCGTCTTGCTGCTGGTGGGGCTGCACGGCATCCATCTGCTGGCGGGCCTGTGTGCCTTGGGTTACGCCTGCGTGGGCCGCGGGCCAAGGGAATCCCTCGAGCGGCGGCGGCTCGCAATGGATTCCGCCGGCTGGTTCTGGCACGTGCTGGGCGGCGTGTGGCTGTACGTGCTGCTCGTATTGTGGCTTATGAACTAAATCCCTGCGGATGATGAATCAAACCTCTCCTGATCGTTGAACCGAGGGGCAATCCTCTTGACCCTGTCTGCGTCCGGCTCCCATGACTTATAATGTAGGGATTCGGCGGCGAGGCGGGCGCGCTCTGTATGAGCTCCGGCCAGGGCTCGCCGCAGGTCAGCCATGTCCAGTGAATCCATCATCGTGCGCGGGGCGCGCGTCCACAACCTGAAGAACATTGACTTCGAGGTGCCGCACAACTGCCTGACGGTGGTGACCGGCGTCAGCGGAAGCGGCAAGAGCTCGCTGGCCTTTGACACCATCTACGCCGAGGGCCAGCGCCGTTACGTGGAATCGCTCTCCGCCTACGCGCGCCAGTTTTTGGAGCGCATCGAAAAGCCGGACGCCGACCTGATTGACGGCATCGCACCGGCCGTCGCCATCCGGCAGAAAAACCAGACGCGCAATCCCCGCTCCACCGTTGCCACGGCCACGGAGATCTACGACTACCTGCGGCTGCTGTACGCGCGCGTGGGCCGCACGTATTGTCCGCAGTGTGGCCAGCAGGTGACGCACGATACGGTGGATGACGTTGCCGCGCGCATCCTGGCACTGGGCGATGGCACTCGCGTGCAGGTGCTCTTCCCCTTGCTGCCCTTGGAGCCGATCAAGGCTGCAGACGCCGCTGAGGGCGCGAAGAAGCCTCGCGGGCGGGCGAAGAAAGTTGTGGAGCCCGACGCGAAGGAGCTGCTGAAAGAGCGCCTCTTCGAGCTGCGTAAGCGCGGATTCAATCGCCTTTATCAGGATGCCAGGATTGTTGAGTTCAGCGCGCCGGAGAGTCTGCTGGAGCTGGACTTCGCGCGCCCGGTGCACATTCTTCTGGACCGCATCGTGGTGGACGCCGATTCGCGCTCGCGCATTGTGGATGCCGTCGAGAGCGGATATCGCGAGGCCGAGGAGGTTCTGTTTGAGACGGCGCCGCGCGAGGGCGAGCCGCAACGACTGCGCTTCTCCGAGCGCTTTGAGTGCAAGGCCTGCAACCTGCGCTTTGAAAAGCCCGAGCCGCGCCTGTTCAGCTTCAACAATCCCTATGGAGCCTGTCCGCGCTGCCAGGGCTTTGGCAACACGATTGACTTCGACATGGAGCTGGTCATCCCGGACAAGAGTAAGACTCTTGCCGAAGGCGCCATTGAGCCCTGGACGAAGCCGAAATACAAGCCGCTGGCCACGGAGATGCGCAAGGTCGCACGCGCCGCCGGGGTTCCGCTGGACGTTGCGTGGGACGATCTGTTGCCGACGCAGCAGCGCTTTGTGTTGGAGGGCGACGGGCACTGGGGCGGCGTGCGCGGATTCTTTGAACATCTTGAGCGCAAGAAGTACAAGCTGCACGTAAGGGTCTTCCTCAGCCGCTATCGTGGCTACTCCCTCTGCGGAGCCTGCGGCGGCGCGCGTCTGCGGACCGAGGCTCGGCAGGTGAAGCTCGCAGGGTTGGACATCTGCGAGCTATGCCGCATGACCGTCGAGGGCGCGGCGAAATTCTTCCGCGAGTTGAAACTCAGCGGCGCCGAGGCGGCCATCGCTGACAAGCTGGTGGAGGAGTTGCGTGACCGTCTGCGCTTTTTGAATGAAGTTGGCCTCGAGTACCTGACGCTCGACCGGCTGAGTTCCACACTGAGTGGCGGCGAGGCGCAAAGAATTCAACTCGCGACGTCGTTGGGCTCGCGGCTGGTGGGAACGTTATATGTGTTGGATGAGCCCTCCATCGGCCTGCACAGCCGCGACACGGAGCGCCTGGTGCACATCCTGAAGGGCCTTCGCGACCTGGGCAACACCATCCTCGTCGTCGAGCATGATGCCGAGGTGATGGCCTCCGCCGACTACATTCTCGATCTCGGCCCCGGCGCGGGCGAGTTGGGCGGCAAGCTGGTGGCCGGCGGAACGTATGACGAGATTCGCGCGAATCCGAAATCGCTGACCGGGCGCTATTTGAGCGGCGATTTGCAGATTCAAATGCCGCAGCAGCGCCGCACTGTGAGCAAGCGCGTACTGAAGTTGACCGACGCCCGCGGACACAACCTGAAGGGCGTGGACGTGACGATTCCGCTGAACATGCTGGTGGCCATCACCGGCGTCAGCGGCAGCGGCAAAAGCACCCTGGTGCACGACGTTCTCTTCCAGCGCCTCTCTGCCCTGAAGAAGCAGACCACCGGCGCGGTGGCCGAGGGCAGCCTGCGCGACCTGGATGGCGAACAGTGGCTGGATGAGGTCGAACTGGTGGACCAGTCCCCCATTGGCCGCACGCCGCGCTCGAATCCCGTGACCTACATCAAGGCCTTCGATCCGATTCGCGAGCTCTTTGCGTCTCTGCCGGAGTCGAAGAAAAAAGGTTTTGCCGCCGGACATTTCTCCTTCAACATTCCCGGCGGACGCTGTGAGACCTGTAGCGGCGACGGCACGGTGACCGTCGAGATGCAGTTCCTGGCCGACGTGGAATTGATCTGCGAAGAGTGCAAGGGCACGCGCTACAAGCCAGATGTGCTGGCCATTCGCTATCACGGCAAGAACATCCACGATGTGCTGAACCTGACGGTGAAGGAGGCTCTCGGCTTTTTTACCGGCGTGCCCAAGCTGCTGGATAAACTTCGCGTGCTGGACGAGGTCGGCCTTGGCTATCTCCGCCTGGGCCAGAGCGCGACCACCCTCAGCGGCGGCGAGGCGCAGCGCATGAAGCTGGCTGCCCATCTGCAACCCGCCGGGCGAGAGGCGATCCACAAGAACGCCGACGGCTCGGTGATTCGGCGCGGGCCGCAGGTGCTGTACATCTTTGACGAACCGACGACCGGCCTGCACTTTGATGACGTCAGCAAGTTGCTGGCTGCTTTCAAAAAGCTGATTGACGCCGGCGGTTCCATCGTCGTGATCGAACACAATCTGGATGTCATCAAGGTGGCGGACTGGGTGATAGACCTCGGCCCAGAGGGTGGAGACCGCGGCGGAGAGGTTGTGGCCGTGGGAACTCCGGAGGCGATTGCGGCCAACGAGCATTCGCATACCGGCCGCTGGTTGCGTAAGGTCTTACCCGCGGTGGAGGCCACGCGATGAGCGGCTGCATGGCGATGTCGCGTGCAACGGCCGCTACCCTGCTGTCGGTTTTACTCGTAACTACAGTATTCGCGCAGAAAAATACAGCGGCCCAGCAAGGTCACCCCCAGCCGACGCTCGTGGAGCAGGCCGAGGCCGCGATGGATCGCAACGACTGGCACGCGGCCGAGGAATTCCTGGCAAAGGCCACGGCCAGCACTCCCCCCGGTAATCCAAAAGACGCGCGCGCCTGGTTCGACCTGGGCTACGTGATGCACGCGGAAAAGAATTATCCGGAGGCGATTGCCGCCTATCGCAAGGCCGCGCAGTTACAGCCGCAGAGCTTTGAGTGCGCTCTGAACCTGGGGCTGATGCTGGCCCATGAGAAGCTGCCCGAGGCCGAGAAGGTTCTGGAGCGTGCGACCACCTTGAAGCCAAGTTCTGAGAAACCGAATGAGGCGATGGCGCGCGCCTGGGCGGCGCTGGCGGAGTTGCGCATACGCGATGCCAGGCTGGCCTCCGAGGCATGGGCCAAGGCCGTGGAGTTATCGCCGTCGGAGTCCAGTCTGCTGGAGTACGGTCTGGCGCGGGAGAAATGCTGTGCCGATCGCGAGGGTGCGGAGCGTGAGTATCGTCGCGCATTGGATCTCAACAAGAACTCTCATGACGCCCTGAGCCTGCTGACCAATCTTTACATTGGCTGGCAGAAGTGGCCGCAGGCCGAGCAGACGCTGGCGCAATTGCTGTCCGCGGAGCCAGCGAACGAAACGGCACATCTGCAACTGGCGCGCGTGTACAACATGCAGGAGAAATATACGGAGTCGGCCGCGGAATCTCGCAAGGCGCTCGAGTTGAATCCCAATGACCGCGACGCCCTGCGTGAACTGGCTTATGTGCTGGAGCAGAGGAAGCAGTGGCCGGAAGCCGAGAAGACATATCGCGCGCTGCTGGAAAAAGAACCGAAGAACGCAGAGGCGCTGCTGGGGCTGGGCTCTGCCCTGCTGGGCGAGCTGAAGTACAAAGAGGCAAAGGAGGCCCTTCTGCGCTGCGTACAGTTGAATGGCAACTGGCCGGAGGCTTATGGGCAACTGGCGCGTGCAGCGCAGCGCGACGAGGATTACGATCTGGCCATTCGCGCATTGGATGCGCGTGCCAAGCTGGCCCCGGAGTTGCCCTCCACGTACTTCCTGCGCGCCAGTTGCTATGACTCCCTGCGGCAGTACAAGCCGGCCGTGGAGAACTACAAGAAGTTTCTCAGCGTCGCGGGAGGCAAGTTTCCAGACGAGGAGTTTGAGGCGCGGCACCGCTTGATCGCCATTGATCCCGGCGAGCGTAACCGGCGATGAGCCACCGCGACTCGTGCGCCGCTGAATTTGATATCCTGAGATTGTCTTGAACGCCGCATTGCTCTCCCTTCTGCAAGAGGTTTACCGAGAAGTGCGCCCGCGCGCTCCCATGCCGGAGTTCGATCTGCGCTTCTATCCCTTCGCCAACATCAACAACACTATCCGGCTGGCCGACGGGAAGTTGAAGCTGCGCCTCAGCGACCTGTTGGAAGGCGCGCCGGAGCCCGTGCTGCGCGCGATTGTGCACATCCTGATTGCCAAGATTTACCGCAAGCCGATTGATGCCGCCGAGGCCACGCGCTACCGCCGCTACATTGGCGGCCAGGCCATGCAGGAGCGCGCGCAGCAGGTGCGTCAACTGCGCGGGCGCAAGCGTTTGGAATCTCCACGGGGCGAGCACTACGACCTGGAGGCGATCTTCGACGAGCTGAACGTGCGCTTCTTCCACGGCTTGCTGGGGCGTCCGCAACTCAGCTGGAGTGGTGAGCGGGCGCGGCGATTGCTGGGCCATTACGATCCGGCGCACAACACCATCATCGTCAGCAAGATTTTCGATCACGCCAGGGTTCCGCGCTACGCGGTGGAATATCTCCTCTACCACGAGATGCTGCACCTCAAGCATCCGGTCACGCGCGGCAAAGCCGGACGCCGGCTGGTGCATCCCAAGGGTTTTCGCGAGGAAGAAAAGTTGTTTCCGCAGTTGGAAGAGGCGCAGCGCTTCCTGAAGACGTTGTGATCTAAGAAATGAAACTACATGCGGTAGCGGCCCAGGTCGTCATCGCTCAGGCCTTCCAGCCAGCGCCGCAAGTCGTCTCCGGTGATGCGTCCGGTGCCGCCCGTTGCAACCTTCGAACTGGCCAGTACGCTCTCGTCCACATAAATCGGCGCATCGGTGCGCATGGCCAGGGCGATGGCGTCCGAGGGGCGCGCGTCAATGCAGACGGGCTCGCCCGAGCGCGTGGCCCAGATGCAGGCGTAGAACGTGTCATTGCGCAGCTCGGTGATGACGATGCGATCCACCACGGCGCCCAGCCCGGTGATGACGTTCTTTAGCAGGTCATGCGTCATGGGACGCGGCGGCGCGGTCTTCTCAATCTCCAGGGCGATGGCGTTGGCCTCGAACACTCCCACCCAGATGGGCAGCACCGAGTCGCTGTTGACGTCCTTCAGCACGATGATGGGCATATTGGTGGACGGGTCGAGCATCAGACCGCGAATGCACATCTCGATTTCCATGGTGTCGTTCTCCCTTGATTATTTCGTCGTTCCGGCCGGAATCATCTCGCCCACCAGGCTGTTCGGGTGTGCGCGCGTCACCAGCACCTGCACGTAGCTGCCCGGCTGCGGCAGCGCGACGCCCTCGGGCACCGTAAAGTTCAGCGGCTTGTTCTGCGTGGTGCGTCCGGGAATCTGTCCCAGCTTGTGCTGCTCGCCTTCCACCATCGCCTCCACCACCTGGCCGACGTGGCGCTGGTAGTTGCGGCGCTGTATCTCCCGCTGATGCTCGTTGAGCACGTTCAGGCGGCGCGTCTTTTCTTCTTCCGGAATGGCGTCCTGCATGGTGATGGCCGGAGTGTTGGGGCGCGGCGAATACTTGAAGCTGAAGATGCCGTCAAACTGAACTTCGTCCATCAGGCTGAGCGTCTGCTGGAAGTCCTCTTCCGTCTCACCCGGGAAGCCGACGATGATGTCGGTGGTGATGCTGAGCTCGCGGTTGGCCGCGCGAATCCACGCAATGCGCTCCAAGTACTCCTCGCGAGTGTATTCGCGCGCCATCGCCGTAAGTACGCGCGTGCTGCCGCTCTGCACCGGCAGGTGGACGTGATCGCAGAGCGTGGGCACCGTGTCCATCATCTCCACAATCTGGCGCGTGAAGTGGCGCGGGTGCGAGGTGGTAAAGCGCACGCGGTGGATGCCCTCGACGCGGCCGACCTCAGCCAGCAGCGTCGCGAAGGTGTGCTTCCCCGCCGGATCGGCCCAGGAGTTCACGTTCTGCCCGAGCAACTGAATCTCCGTCAGCCCGCTCTGCACAATCTGCCGAGCCTCTTCCAGCACGCTCTCCACGGTGCGGCTGCGCTCGCGGCCGCGGGTGTAGGGCACCACGCAGTAGGCGCAGAACTTGTCACAGCCTTCGATGATCGTGATGTATCCGCGATGCTGGCTGACGCGCGCCGTGAACTCGGTCTCAAAGGTCTCTTCCGTCTGGCGGTCGTCCAGTCCCGTGGCGCGCTCGCCGCGTCCAATCTGAATCAGCATCTCCGGCAGGTTGCGGTAGCTGGCCGAGCCGGCCACCAGGGAGACGTGCGGCGCGCGCTCAAAAATGCGTTCGCCCTCCTGCTGCGCCACGCAGCCGATGACGGCGAACTGCTTGCCCTGCTTCTGCAACTTCTTGTAGTTGTCCAAGCGGTGGAAGACCTTCTGCTCGGCCTTATCGCGGATGCTGCATGTGTTGTAGAAGATCAGGTCGGCCTCGTCCACGGTATCAACCTGGCGGTAGCCCTGGCTCACAAGCGAGCCCGCGACCTTCTCGCTGTCATGGAAGTTCATCTGGCAGCCGAAAGTCTCAATGAAAAACGTCTTGGGTTGCTGGGTGCTCAAAATTCGGGAAACCTCTTGCGCGCCGGGTGCCACCGCCGGCCCTTTGGATGCCACAGGCGTCAGGCTTGCCCCGCCGCGTGCGCACCACTGTTCCCCTCATTATCGCATTGAAGGCGCCCGTTGTCGCCGCCATCCACAGCCGCGGGTTGACACTCCGCGCGCGCGCACTTTATCATCAATCCTGTTACAAACAATCAGCGTGCAACGCGCTAGTTGCCCCCTCGTTCAATGGTAGGACACCTGCCTCTGGAGCAGGCTATCGGGGTTCGAATCCCTGGGGGGCAGCCAAAAGATATTATTTGACGTCATGCCCTCGAGGTCGATATGGACCTTCTCCACTTTCTAAATAGAAGACTTGAGTTTATCAATCACTTCTACACCGAGGCCATCAGGCCTTTCGAACAAACCAAGCGGCTAATAGAAAATGGTCAGGGACCGTACGTCGATAGACGTAACCCAGAACACACAGATGGTGAGCCGGCTTTCCTTAGTGAGTGGCTAGATACTAATGATGCAATCTCAGTCATTGGGCACTGGTGTCTTTGTATGGTCCAAGCATCCCTGCACGCGTTTATGAACGAGCTTACGGAGCCAACGGCCGCAATCTGGTGGGACAGCGAACTGCTTAAACGAGAACTGGCGCAAATAAGAGAGCCGAACTGGTTTGATAGGTACACCAGGCTGTTCAGGGAGGTGCTGGGTGTTGACTGGTCTAGGAGTCCGGTACCTCTGTTGGATTTAGAACAGCTCAATCTGACTCGAAACGATCTTAATCACAATATCGATCTCATGAGCTTTGTCGTTGAAAGAACGGAAAAGCACGCAAGCAGGTTCCCAGTGGGGTTATTTACAGACGAATTTTGGCACCAGCTTGGAATGGAGAAGGTTGACGTGGACAAGGTGAAACTCGAAAAAGCAGCAGATATGGTTAGACAATTTTGTGCTTGGCTTGACGAGATACGTCTACGCCGGATAACGCCTCAAGGGGATCGTCGAGCAAATCCTTGACCTAAATCCCAAGGGCCGCCCGAAGGCGGCCCCATGTGTCTCTGCTAGAGCGAAATCTACTCGCCGATGTTGAGCGCGCGCTTAAAGCTGCCGCGCTCGTTCTTGATCTTCTCCTGCAGAAGCGTGATGGCGTAGATAAGCTGCTCCGGGCGCGGCGGGCAGCCTGGCACGTAGATGTCCACGGGAATCCACTGGTTGACGCCTTGCACCACGGCATAGTTGTTGAAGACTCCACCGCTGGTGGCGCAGGCGCCCATGCTGATCACCCACTTTGGCTCCGGCATCTGCTGGTAGAGCTGGCGGATGACCGGCGCCATCTTCTGGCTGACGCGCCCGGCGATGATCATCAGGTCACTCTGCCGCGGCGAGGGGCGAAACACCTCGGCGCCAAAGCGGGCAATGTCAAAGCGAGAGGCGCCCATGGCCATCATCTCAATGGCGCAGCAGGCCAGGCCAAACGTCATGGGCCAAATGGAGTTCTTACGCACCCAGTTGACGGCCGAATCGAGCGTGGTCAGGACGAGGCCTTCCTGCTCGTGGCTGCCGCCGTAGGTCACCTGTGCGATGCGCGCCGGAGCCAGCGGATCCTGCACGACGGGCTGAAAGGCGCTTGCTGAAGTCTGCTTATTATCCATATTCCCCCACCGAACTGGTTATTGTAGCGCGATGCTGTCCCTTCGTGCCACTGGCCCGGAATCCGCCCGGCCTGTTAACGTGGATGGTACGGGACGGCCGCACACGCTTCCACTTTCGCCGCGCCAGCCCTCCCAATTCCCCTCTGGAGTGAACGATTTGCCTTCCACCATTGTGAGCGGCGACGAGCTGATAGCGCGATTGCTGGAGCAGCAGCCCGAGATCGCCGTCTTTGACTGTGACGGAACCCTGTGGGCAGGTGACTCCGGCGCGGACTTCTTCTACTGGGAGCTGGAGCGCGGCTTCGTCTCGGCGGAGGTTGAACGCCACATTCGGGCGCGCTACCAGGGCTATTTGAGCGGCCAGGTGGATGAACTGGCCATCTGCGGCGAGATGATTCAAATCAACCGTGGACTGCCCGAGGCAAAGCTCCGCGAAGCCGCCCGGGAGATGTTCGACACGCTCGTCAAGCCGCGCATCTTTCCTGAGATATTCGACCTGACCCGCCGCCTGGCCGACCAGGGCTGCGAACTGTGGGCCGTCAGCAGCACCAACAACTGGGTGGTGGAGGCCGCGGTGGAGCACTTTGGAATCCCGGCCGAGCGCGTGCTGGCCGCAACGCTGGAGGTGGAAGACGGCATTGTCACGGACCGCCTGCTGCGTGTGCCAACCGATGAGCTGAAGCAGGTGGCCATTGAAGATGTCATCGCATGGCCGGTGGACGCCGTCTTTGGCAACTCCATGCATGACCTTGCCATGCTGGAAAAAGCAGTAGTACCGTACGTCATTAATCCCAATCCTGATCTGGCGGAAAAGGCCTCGCAGTCGGGTTGGTGCGTCTACCTGCCACCCGCGGGTCGTAGACCTTAGGGTGTTGTCGCATGTGGCCGATGTAAGGCACAATACTTTCGGAAAGCGTGACGGTGTGTGCAAAATGCGAATTGCTTCCCTGCAACCGAGTGTGACGGCGATCTTGAAGGACTTGGGCGCCCTTTCGAGCGTTGTGGCCTGCACTGGCCACTGCCGTGAACTCTGTCCCGAGGTTCTGAAGCACTCGCCTGCCATCATCGAGGATGCCTGGTCGGCAAAGGCCACGGAGATTCTGGCGGCCAAGCCGGAGCTGGTCGTTGCCGCCTCGCCCTATCGCGCGGAATCCCTGGCGGAGATTTTGAAGGCCGGGGTGCGCGTGCTGGCCCTGTCTCCCCATTCCCTCGAAGACGTCTACACCGACATCCGCACCATTGCCGCGCTGGTTGGCCGCTCTCCGGCCGCGGAGCGCATCGTGCGCGCCATGACCGACGAGATCAGCCAGACGCACGAGCAGACCTGCGACTTCATTCCCCAGCGCGTTTATTGCGAGGAGTGGGGCAAGCCGTTGATCGCCAGCCAGCTTTGGGTGGCGGAGCTGGTGCGCGCCGCGGGTGGCATTTTCATTGGCGAGCCCGGGGTGCAGATTTCCGCCGAGGCCGTGGCCGAAGCCGATCCCGAGGTGATTCTTGCAGCCTGGTGCGGTGCCGGCAATCGCGTGCCGCTTGGCAAGCTGGTGGAGCGGCCCGGCTGGGCGGCAACGAAAGCCGCGCGCGAAGGGCGCATCTACTGCGTAAACGACGAGCTCTTCAACACCCCGGCGCATACGCTCTCCGGCGGGCTACGGGCCATCCGCTGGGCCATGTATCCCGACCGTTTTTGGCGTCCTGAGGGGATTCGCGCGCTCGACGAGCCGGTGGCTTCTGAAGTCGCGGTTGGCTGAGCGCATTTGACAGACCCCAAACCCAAACAGGTGGTGGCCGCGCTGATCTTGTGCGGCGCAAACGTGCTCGTCTGCCAGCGCAGCCTGCAGCAGAGCTTCGCCCTGCAATGGGAGTTCCCCGGAGGCAAGGTGGAGAGCGGCGAGACCCTGCCCGAGGCGCTGGTGCGTGAGCTGCGCGAGGAGCTTGGCATCGAGGCCGTGATCGGCGCTGAGGTGGCAACCCTCTGCCACGAATACGCCGAAGGCCTGAGCGTGGAGTTGCACTTCTTTGTGGTGCGCCAGTTCACAGGCATACCGCAGAACCGCGTCTTCCAGCAGATTCTATGGGTGGAGCGCGTGGCGCTTGATGCAGAGGGTTTTCTGGAGGCCGACCGCGGAGTGGTTCTCCAACTGCGCGCCGGAGAGTTCGACGCCGTTTAGGCGTTCCCACCGAAGAGCATCATCAAGGTCAACACAATCATGACGATCGTCGTGCCCCAGGCGATGATGTTGAAGAAGCGCGAGTTGGTATGGCGCCCCATCAAGTCGCTCTTGTTGATGAGCAGCAGCATGGCGATGAGCACAAAGGGCAGCACCGCGCCGTTGACCACCTGCGAGAGGATTGTGATCTTCACCAGCGGCAGTTTGGGCCACAGGATGACCCCGGCTCCGGCGACGATCAGACCGGTGTAGAGCCAGTAGAAGAACGGCGCCTCGTGGAACTTCTTATCCAGGCCGCTCTCAAAGCCCAGGCCCTCGCAGACGGCGTAGGCCGTGGAGATGGGTAGGATGCTGGCGGCAAACAGAGAGGCGTTGAACAATCCCACGCTGAACAGAATGTATGCGTACTTGCCGGCCAGCGGGCGCAGACTGGCGGCGGCCTCGGCTCCATCCTTCAGGTCGTGATGCCCGGCGACGAAGAGCGTGGCGGCGCAGGCGACCACGATGAACCAGGCGACGACATCGGTAAAGATGCAGCCCACAATGACATCCAGCCGCGAGGCTCCATACTGCTTCTCGGTGATGCCCTTCTCGACGACCGAAGATTGCAGGTAGAACTGCATCCACGGCGCAATGGTGGTGCCGATAACGCCGATGACCATGTAGAGATACGTGCTGCTGCGGAAGAGATGCGGGTTCGGCGGGATGATGGTCGCCATGCCCGCGGCCTTCCAGTCGGGATGCGCCAGCACTCCGGCGACCAGGTAGGCGAGATAGACAAAGCTGGCGGCCAGGAAGACCTTCTCCACCATCTGATAGCTGCCCTTGACCACCATGAACCACACCAGCGCCGCGCAGAACGGCACGCTGACCCAGATGGGAATACCAAATAGTGAGAGCGATCCGGCGATTCCGGCAAACTCCGCCACCACGTTGCCAAAGTTGGTGATGACCAGGCCGGCCATCAGCAGGAAGGTGATGCGGAAGCCAAACTCCTCGCGGATGAGGTCGCTGAGGCCTTTGCCGGTGACGGCGCCCATGCGGGCCGTCATTTCCTGCACCACAATCAGTGCAAGAGTCATGGGGATCATCACCCACAGCAATCCGTAGCCAAACTGGGCGCCCGCCTGGGAATAGGTCCAGATGCCGCCGGCGTCGTTGTCCACGTTGGCGGTGATGAAGCCCGGGCCAACCACGGCCAGAAACATCATCAAACGGACTTTCCACATCTTCGTCTTGGAGGGCATCAACACCGCGCCGCTTTGGATTCGCTTTTTACATCGGAACATCCAGAATAAACGGGCCGGAGGCGAAGCTCAAGGCAGCCGGATGGAATTCGCCGGATGGACGATGGTGCGAGCGTAATTGATTGTGTTCTTGCCAACCCACGGCAGATAATACTTGGCATCGCGGGCGCGGTCTCCCGCGTGGAACGAGCCTCCCCCCATGCCCCTGGTCTCGAACGATAACGACGTCCGTCAAAGCATCTTCCAGATGATGTGCCTGATCGGAGGCATATTTTCCTGCTGCGTCATCGCACCGGGAGATTTCGTCGAGGGGCTGCCGCGCGTGATCAGCGTCGGCGTCTTCCTCTTCGGCGCCGGATTCATCGCGGTGTACCTGGCCTCACGGCGCTGGCAGGTCTATCCCTACTCGCTGGCCGCGCTGCTTGTGCTCGGGCTGCTCAACTACGCGTGGTTCTTCAACTACGGCTCCAGCGGACCGGTACTGCTCGTCTTCTTCTGCGCGCCCATGCTGTTCACCATCATCTTCCAGGGATGGAGGCGCTGGTTCTACGATCTTGCGTTCGTGGCCAATGTCGCGCTGCTGTACGTGGTGGAGTACAAGCGTCCGGACTGGGTCGGGCAATACCCTTCTGACCTGTTGCGCCTGGAGGACTTCCTCATCACCATCCCCTTCGCGGCGTTGCTTTGCATTCTTATGGTGAACAGCGTGATGCGGGCAAATGCCATGGAGCACCGCCGCCTCGTGGCCTCCAATGCGGAGCTGGAAAAGACGATGGCGGAGATGCGCGTGCTGCGGGGGCTGCTGCCGGTGTGCGCCAGCTGTAAGAAAGTTCGAACCAATGAAGGCCTTTGGACGCAGATGGAGGTCTACATCGAGCGTCACAGCGAGGCCAGCTTCAGCCACGGACTCTGCCCCGAATGCCTGCCGCTCTATAAAGACGGCGAAGACGCCTGAGTCCAAGCTTCTTCTTGCGGGAAGTATTTCCTCTTACAACTGGGCGCGGAGAATCGCGATGACGTCATCGGCCGTGATCACGCCGGTCAACATGCCATCTTCGTCCACCACGGGCAGGGTGAGAAGGTTGTACTTGTCGAAGATCTCGGCCACCTCGCGCTCGTCGGCCTCTGGTGAGCAGGAGATCAGCGGGTCGGCGGCCAGCTCCGCCAGCCGGGTCTCCGGATGCGAGACGATGAGCTTGGCCAGCGGCACGGCGCCCACCAGCTTTTCGCCTTCGCCCACCAGGAAGATCGTGCTCATGCTCTCCAGTCCACCGTCGAAGTGGCGCAGCATCTCCACCGCGTCCTGCACGCGGGCCGTGGGCGCCAGCGCCATGTAATCGGTGGTCATGCGGCCCGCGGCGGTGTCTTCCTCAAACTCCAGGAGCTCTTCCACGTCCTGGCGTTCTTCGGGCTGCATCTCCTGCAGAATGGCGTCGCTGCGCTCGTCTTCCAGGTCGGCCAACAGGTCGGCTGCCGCGTCGGGGTCCATCTCTTCCACGATGTCGGCGGCGCGGTCGCTCTCCATGGCGTTCACAATGGAGACCTGCAGCTTGGGATCAATCTCTTCCAGCGTGTCGGCGGCCACGTCTTCATCGAGGGTCTGGAAGACGGCATCGCGCTCGGCCGGACCCAACTCCTCGATGATGTCCGCGATGTCGGCCGGATGCAGGCGGCTGACGCGCTCCGACGAGATGCGCAGGCGAACTCTTCGCGCCGGGTCGGTCTCAATCAGGTTGACGAACTCCCACGGAATATTCTTGGCCGGGATATTCAGCAGCCAGCGGCTGAGCGCGTAACGCGGCAGCACGCCCTTCAGCAGGCGGCGGATGGCTCCACGCGCGCCGGCATCCACAAAGGCCACGCGCAGGTGCAGTCCCAGGGCCATCGCCGGATCGTCGCGCTCAAGCGCCAGCTCAATGTCATTGACGCGGACGACCTTGCGCCCGTGCACGTCAATAATCTGCTGGTCAAGCAGGTCGCGTTCCAGCAGCAACATTCCCTCGCCGCTGGAATACGTTGGCAGATCTCCCGCCATGGCTGCCGTGTGCACGCCTCCGTTGACGGTGCGCAGCAACTGGATGCCCACCAGGCGATCGCCTTCCGGGGTGCGAACGATGAGCGAGGCGACGCGCGAGGTGTCATCCTGCGGCAGCATGGCAACTTCGCGCACCCGGCCCATGCGCGCCGAGTTGGCGTCATACACGGGCAGGCCCAGCAGTTCGGATAGCGCAAGGTTGCTCATGCTCACAGAATAACCCCAAGCGAAAGAAGCCTCCAAGCAAAAGCCGCGGGAGGGGTGTTTCAGGCTACAATCCTCCCATATGGCACAAGGTTCTTCGCTCTCGCGCCCCTCAGGCGGCCACACGGCTGCGCGCTCCACCAATACCAGGCAGGACAAGCTGCGCTCGCTGGCCGGGCAACTGCTCACCTTTGGCTTTGACGGCACCACGCTTACGCCCGAGCTGCGCTCTACCATGCGCGATCTCCAACCCGGCGGCGTCATCTTGTTTGCCCGCAACATACAGAGTGCCCGCCAGACCCATTCGCTGCTGAAGGCCACGCAAAAACTCTCCCAGCGTCCGCTCTTCCGCTGTGTGGACCTGGAGGGCGGCACGGTGGATCGCCTGCGCGACGTTCTTGGCCCGGCTCCCAGCGTGCAGGATGTCGTCAGCAGCGGCCTTGCGGCGGCCAGCCGCGAGCACGGACGCTTGCTGGGCGCCGAGAGTTCGGCCCTGGGCTTTAACGTGGACTTCGCCCCGGTGCTCGACCTGCGGCTGCGGCCGTCGCTGGCCGTGTTGGGCTCGCGCACGGTTTCGGCGGACCCTGCGGCCACCGCTCGCTATGCACGGGCTCTTCTGCTCGGCCTGCGCGACGAAGGCATTGTGGGCTGCGGCAAACACTTTCCCGGCCTGGGCGAAGCGTCGCTCGATACCCACAAGGAGTTGCCCAGCATCAGTAAGAGCTGGAAAGATTTGTGGTCCCAGGACCTGATGCCTTATCGCCTGCTGGCCCGCCAACTTCCGTTTGTCATGGTGGCCCATTGCGCCTACCCGGAGGTTACCGGCAACGCCGTGCCCGCGTCGCTCTCCCGCAAGTGGATGGAGACGATCCTGCGCAAGAAGATTGGCTACCGGGGGCTGGTTATCAGCGATGATCTGGAGATGGGCGGCGTGATGAACGGCTCGACGGTCGAAGAGGCTGCCATTGGGACCATCCTGGCCGGCGCCGACTGTTACCTGGTCTGCCACAACTCCGAGTTGGTGCACCGTGCCGCCGAGGCCGTGGTGGCCGAAGCCGAGCGCAGCAAGGTCTTTCGCGCCCGCGTCGAGACAGCCGCACGCCGAGTGCTGTTGGCAAAGCGCCGCTGGAAGCCCATGCAGAGACCATTCCCCGCCGCACCGACCGAGGCCACGCTCAACCGCCTGCGGCAGTGGCTATGGGTCTTCGCCGAAGAACTGCGACTGGCTGCCATTGCGCGAAAATAAAAGCGCCCGCTAGCAAAAGTCGGGCGGCCCCAATGGAGCCGCCCGGTCAGGCATTAGTACAGTGGTGCAATAAAAAACCTTTTTAGGGCAGCAGCATTTTCAGCTGCGCCACACTGCCGCCCGCCTTATGAAACTCGCTGAGTTGTACCGGCAGCGGCTCAAGTCCCTCCGCGCCCAGAATCTGTTCCAGCCTGCGGCTGATGTGCGGCGTGATGTAGTAGCCGTTGATGGACACACCGTTGCAGGCAAAGTGCATGGCGTCTTCACGTGAGACCTCGTGCACCGTGGCGCAGGCTCGAATGGAGGCCAGGGTCTCCGGCGCGAAGGCTCCGGGGTAGATCATCACCGAATCCGGCGTCAGCGGCGCGAGGCAAAGATTCAGGTGGTAGAAGTAGGCGTCCACCAGTTCCAGCTTGCGTACGGCGAAGCCCATCTCATCCATGGCCGCGGAGAACAGCTCCACGGCGGCTTGCGTCGAGCGGTTCCCAAAGCCGGCCCACACCGTCTGCCAGTCGCAGTCCCACAGCAGGTCGCCCGCACCCTCCAGGAAATCCTCGTCCTTCAGGTCGAGATCCAGGATGCTGTAGCCTTGCTGCGAATACCACTCGGTGAAGTAGCGAACCTCGTCGCGGCGGCTGCGGTGCAACAGGCGCGACGGCACGGCAAAGGAGCGCTCGTCGCGGTCCACGCCCACGAAGGCCTGGTCGGCGGTAAAGCACATGTCGGAGAGGCTGGCGTGCGCAGGCATCTCCTGCACGTCCAGGCCAACGTGGCGGAAGGCCTTACAAAGGCCCTCCCATTGTTCGATTGCCAGGGGCTGGTCCAGTTGCGCGCCCAGACGATGGAAGGGGTTGCGCACCTCGTCGAGCGAAAAGAAGTCCGGCCGCACCACGAGCACATGGCTCAGCTGGCGAGCCAGGCTCTCATTGCGGTAGCTCTGGTGCCTCGACTTCGAAACTTGATTGTTGCTCTCCACACGGACTCCGTTCAAACGGACGTGCTTACACGGCAAACCGCGAATCATCTCCAGAGCAGGGACATGTCCTATTGCCGTGGGTCGATAGTAACCTGATGTATTCCTGACAACGGTGAGGTCTGTCACATCGCAACGTGCTCCAGACCCATAGAATGCGGTTCTTTCAAGCTTCTGAAACGATACGCCATGTATCGCAAGCCTCGACCCGGCACGAATGTGCCAGATCCCTCTCCTCGCACCCACATCGCAACCACCCGCCGGACAGCGGTTTTACGCCCCGGTTTACAATCGAGGCATCATGCCTGAGACAAAGATGAATCCCTGGCGGCCAACCTGGCGGAAGCTGCTGGCCACCCTGGCTGTCCTCGTGTTGGTTGCCGTAATCGGAGCCCTCGCCGGAGGCTGGATTTACCTGCGTTGGGCCGTGCGCTCCTCCATGCCGCAACTGGATGGCACGTTGGCCATCAGCGGCCTCGCCGGGCCCGTGTCGGTCATTCGCGACGGTCATGGAGTGCCCAGCATCACGGCCAGCTCGCTCGACGATCTCTTCTTCGCGCAGGGCTATGTGACCGCGCAGGACCGCCTGTGGCAGATGGACATGACTCGCCGCTACGCCGCAGGAGAGTTGGCCGCAGCCCTCGGCGCGGATTACGTCAAACTCGACCGCCAGCAACGCCTGCTGGGCCTGCGCGAGGTTGCCCAGCGCTCGCTGGCCAACATGCCGGCCAACCAGCGTGCGGCCCTGGAGGCCTACGCCCGCGGCGTCAACGCCTACATCGCCGACCATCAGTACGGCCTGCCGCTGGAGATGCACATCCTGCGCTACTTCCCCCGCGCCTGGACCGCCGAAGACAGCGTGCTGGTGGGCCTCAGCATGGCCGAGATGCTGAACCATGGCAGCTACAAGGATGACCTTGGCAAGGAGTTCATCCTTGCGCGCCTGGGCCCGGAGTTGACCGCCGACCTCTATCCCGATCACTCCGCGCGAGACATTGCCCCCGGCGGAGTTCTGAAGGCCGTTGCGCCTGCGCCCGCAGCCAGTGACCGTGCCCAGCACGACGCTCCGGCCACGCTACTACATCCGTCGGAGCGCAACTGGCTGCCCGTTCCCTACGCGCTGCTGGAGGCTTCCGCCATGCAGGAGCGTCCGGATGGCATTCGTCCGGGCTCCAACAACTGGGTGGTCAGCGGAGCCCACACCGCGAGCGGCAAGCCGCTTTTGAGCAACGATATGCACCTGCCGCACCAATTGCCCAATACCTGGTATGAGGCGCACCTGCGCTGCGGAGACTTTGACGTGGCCGGCCTTACCCTGCCCGGCGCGCCCATGGTCGTGGTGGGCCATAACCGCCGCATCGCCTGGGGATTCACCAACTTCGGCCCGGATGTCGAAGACATCTTCGTCGAGCATTTCAACCAGCAAGGTGAATATCAAACGCCGCAGGGATGGCAGAAGCCCCAGGTGCGCCACGAGGTCATCCACGTTAAGCGCGCCCGCGACGTGGAGTTTGACGTTCTGGTCACCCGCCACGGCCCGCTCATCAGCCGCGAGATGACTGCGGACTCCAGAGGCAACGACCAGCGCCAGCTTGCCCTGCGCTGGGCCATGCTCGAAACCGGCATGACCATGCCCTTCTTCGAGATGAACGCGGCCGCCAACTGGCAGCAGTTCCGCCAGGCGCTTTCCACCTTCAACGGCCCCGGGCAGAACGTGGTCTACGCCGACGTGGATGGCAACATCGGCTTCCAGGCCACGGGGCGCGTCCCGGTGCGGCGCTCGGGCGACGGCTCGCTGCCGGTGGATGGCGCCGACGACGCGCACGAGTGGACGGGCTGGATTGCCTTTGACGACTTGCCCATGGTCTACAATCCGCCCTCGGGCATCATCGCCACCGCCAATGGACGCACCACTCCGGACGGCTACACGAAGTTGATCACGCGCGAGTGGGGCTCGCCGGACCGCACCGAGCGCATCTACCAGGTGCTGAGTCAGCCCGGCAAGAAGTTCACCGCCGCCGAGATGCTCGCCCTGGAGACCGACATCCACAGCAATCTTGATGAGCGCATTGCCCGCCTGCTGGTGGAGGCCGTGGCGAACTCGCCCGAGTCCAGTGCGCGTGCAAAGCAGGCCGCCGTGCTGATGAAGGATTTCAACGGCGACCTCAACTTCGATTCCACTTCGGCGGCCATCGAGCAGAAGGCGCGCCGCTGGTTGAGCAAGACTCTGTTGGAAAGCAAGCTGGGCTCGGATGCCGTCGAGTATCACTGGTACATGCAGGCTACCTGGCTGGAAAACACCGTCACCACTCAGCCCGCGCGCTGGCTTCCGGCAAACTACAAGAGCTGGCGAGAGCTTCTGCTGGCTTCGGTCGAGGCCGCCGTCAAGCAGCCCGACGCGCCCGCGGATTTGACTCGCTGGAAGTACGGCGACTACGCGACGATGCAGATCTCACACAAGATTTACAGCCAGATTCCGGGACTGCGCGCCTATGGCGAAACGCCGAAGCTGCCGCAGTCCGGCAACACCAACACCATCAAGCAGGTGGGAGCGGTCTTTGCCCCCTCGGAGCGCTTCACCGCTGATCTCGCTGACCTCGACCAGTCCACGTTGAACATCGTAAACGGGCAGTCCGGCAACATCTTCAGTCCATACTTTGACGATCAGTTTGAGGCATGGTATCGCGGCACCAGCTTCCGCCTGGCCTATCAACCGCAAACCGTGGAGGCCACGGCCCAGCATCGTCTGCAACTGGTACCAAGGTAGATTGTAGGATTTGCAGGATTACGCAGTGCGCCGCGCGGTCAACTTCCAAAGTACGGGCAGGCTGACGATCAGCAGAACACAGCAGGTGGCGCTGGCCTCTGGTCCGTAGCTGCCGCCGGTGAGCGCATGGCTGCCCTTCACCGTGGCCGTGACGATGGTGTCAAACTCCGTGAGGCCGCTGACCGGCAATCCGAAGACCGAGCCCTGGAAGAAGTTCCATCCCAGGTGCAGTCCAAAGGGAAACCACAGGCTGCCGGTGCGTAGCCGCGCCACGGAAAACAGCACGCCCACCAGCAGGGTGTTCCAGAAACCGTAGCTCAGCACACCACCGGCGTTAGGATTGCCCAGGTGCAGCGCTCCGAAGAGCGCCGAAAGCGCCAGCACCGCGCCGGGTGCGCCAAGGCTCTCCACCAGCTTCTCAAAGGGATAGCCCCGGAAGCAGATCTCCTCCAGCAGTGCCGCAAAGAACAGCGTGACGAGGATGATCGCCGCGCGCAGCAGCAGTGCCATGCTCAGGTGCAGATGCAATCGCAGTGAGCCGAAGATGGCGATGGCCGCGGCGTCCGCGCTCATCAGCACGGCGCCCAGGGCCAGTCCGCGCAGCCAGCCTGGCATGGCACCACCGCCCAGCGGCAAGCCCAGCGCAACATCCAGTGGACGGGTGTCGAGATCCAGCACACGCAGCAGGAATGCAAATCCGGCCAGCGCCAGCACGCATCCCAGCAGCCGGTAGAGCAGCGATGGCAAAAGGTTGTGTCCGTGCAAAAGGCCGAAGACCACTCCGCTGCCATAGAAGACCGCAGCCACCCACACGGCGGCGATGAGGAAGCGCACAAAGGCCGGGAGCCTTGACGCGCTGCTTGCGCTTATCACCGGGATTCCACCCGCACGCGCACGCCATGGCGCGCCACGGCGAAGAGCAGCATCTGCGCTCCGTTGGCCTCCAGCGCCTGCCGCACGCGCTCACGGCGCTCCGGAGGAACCATGAACAACACGCATCCTCCGCCACCGGCTCCGCAAACCTTGCCCGCCGCGGCGCCATTCTCCCGCGCCGTGGAGATCAGTTGGTCAATCAGTGGAGTGGCGATGGCGGGAGCGTTGCTGCGGCGCAGCTTCCACTCTTCGCGCAGCAGGCGTCCGGTCTCCGTCCAATCGGAGGCGGCAAGAGCCGCGCGCATGGCGTTTGCGATCTGGGCAATGCGCTCGAAGTTGCGATGAATCTGGCGGTCGCCGTTGATGTGGCGCTGGAAGACCTCCCAGTTGTTGATGCCGCTCTGCCGCGGCGCTCCGGTGTAGGCCAGCAGAAAGCGCCGGTCCACCTCGTCCAGGTCGCAGGCGATGGCCTCGCGGTGGATTCCGTCCACGTCAAGATGAACTGCGTTGGCGCCGCCGTAAAGCGCCGGGTAGTAATCCTGGCAGCCGGTAGGAACCTTGATGAGCTGCGCCTCCACGTTCTGCGCAATCTCGCGAATGGCCTCGCGTGAAAGCCTGCGGCCGGTAAACCTCGCCAGTGCCGCCGTGCTGGAGATCATCAGGGCCGAGCTGCCGCTGATGCCGGCTCCGGCCGGGGATTCCGAGTGGGTCTCCAGGCGAAAGCCTGTCGGCGGCTCGTTGTCAGGATAGAAGAACCTCAGCAATCGCACGGCCAGCGCGTGGCGGAATGTCTTGGCCTCGCGCAGGGCGGCCATGCTGGCAAAGCGGTCGGCCAGGCCCGTATCCAACGATGCAAGCTCGATGGACTTTGTCGTGAGTGGCGTAATGCGGCAGCGCGTCCAAACCTGCAGCGCCAGGTTCACCACCACCGGGCTCTGGTGGAAGAGGTAGAGCGGCCACATATCCATGGTGCCGCCGGCCAGGTCGGCGCGGCAGGCGGCGGTGGCCTCAATGGAGGCCGTTGCAGTCAGCTTGCGGGGAGCCATGCAGTCATTTGTATCACGGATGCCGAGCCAGTTTAGCAAGCGAAACGCTGGCACCCGGGGCTGCACTGGGTTAGGCTGTTCGGTGAGTCTTCTGCCGGGTGCAGCCCGAGTGGAAGCGGCGAGAGTTTTTCGCCCATGAGGAGCCATCATGAATCCTTCCAGCCTGCCTACGCTGGCCAGCATCACCTGCGATCCCGTGGCGCGCCGCACTCTCGACCCCGACCAGTGCGCGCTGGTGGTGATTGACATCCAGGAGAAGCTGCTGCCGGCCGTCGTGCGCGCAGACGAACTGGTGCGCAATTGCCAGTTGCTCATCCGCCTGGCGCATATTCTGGAAATTCCCGTACTGCTGACCACGCAGTACGCGCGCGGTCTTGGCCACACCGTGCCGCCGATTGCCGAGCTGCTGCCCGGCGCGGAAGCCATTGATAAGCTCGAGTTCGGCTGCTTTGGCCGCGATCAGTTCCGCACCCGCCTGCGCGACTTGCCCGGCCAGCGCAATACCCTTCTGCTCTGCGGCATGGAGAGCCACATCTGCGTGATGCAAACCGCACTGGGCGCCCTGCAGAACGGCTACCTGGTGCACGTGGCCAGCGACGCCGTCAGCAGCCGCACTGAGGGCAACTGCAAGCTCGGCATGGAGCGCATGAGCGCCGCCGGGGCCGTCATCTCCAGTACAGAAATGATGATGTACGAGCTGCTGCGGCAGAGCGGCACGGCGCAGTTCAAGCAACTGCTGCCCTTCCTGAAGTAAAAGAAACGCGCGGGGACCGTCCGTTGGCAGATTCCATGGCTAGAACCTTCGAGTTGCGCGACCGCACGGCGGAGCTGGGTGCTGCCTTCGCTCCGGCCTTTGCGCTCTGCCAGCAGGCAGTGGCCGACAAGGTCTTCCCCGGCGCGTCGCTGGCGGTCAGCGTGGGAGACGATCTGCTGGCGCTGCGCGGTTTTGGACGCCACACCTACGTCGAGGATGCCGAGCCCACCACGGCGGAGACCGTCTGGGACCTGGCCTCGCTGACCAAGCCCATCGCCGCCGTCAGCATGGCCATGCTGCTCTACCAGCGCGGGCTTCTGCCTTTGGACGCGACACTGGTCGAACTGCTGCCGGAGTTTGTGCGCGCCGATGCCAGCGATCCCCGCCGCCGCGAAGTCACCGTGCGGATGCTGCTTGAGCATTCTTCCGGTCTGCCTGCGCATCGCAAGCTCTACCTCACGGCCACCGGCCGACAGCAGATGGTCGAGGCCGCGCTGCGCGTTCCTTTGGAGGCCACGCCCGGCTCGCGCTGCGAGTACAGCGACATCGGCTTCATCCTGCTGGGTGAGGTTCTGGAGCGGCTGTCCGGCGAGCGCATTGATCACTTCTGCCAGCGTGAGGTCTTCGACCGCTTCAACCTTAACTTTCGCTTTTGCCCGCATCCCCGCCAAATCATTGCATTTCCACCCACTAGCGATGACGTTCTCTGGCGCGGGCGCATCATCCAGGGCGAGGTGGGCGACGAGAACGCCAGCGCCATGGATGGCATCGCGGCCCACGCCGGGCTCTTCGGAGACGCGCTCAGCGTGGTGCGCTTTGGAGCCCTCATGCTGCGCGGCGGCCACCCGCTCTTCCAGCCGGAGACCGTCCGCCTCTTCACCACTCGCGCCACCCATCCGGCGGGCACCAGCCGCACTCCGGGCTGGGATACCCCCTCGGCGCCGTCGCAATCCGGCGACTTGTTTTCCCCGCGCAGCTTTGGCCATCTGGGCTACACCGGAACCTCACTCTGGTGCGATCCCGAGCGCCGCCTGAGCGTGGCCCTGCTGAGCAACCGCACCTGGCCGGACGCGTCGAACCAGGCGATCAAGCAGTTCCGCCCCGCGCTACATGACAAGATCGTGGAATGTGTCGTCGAATGTACAAAGCCGAGCGTGTAAAATATTCATATGCCGGGTCTTAGAATGGCCGGGCGCAGCACTGTTACCTGGGAAAGTTGGCAATGGACAAGCTGGTAATTCGCGGCGGCAATCCGCTGCTGGGCACCATCCGCATCAGCGGCGCAAAAAACGCAGCCCTGCCCGCCATGGCGGCCGCCCTGCTCACCGACGAAACCGTCATTCTGGAAAACATTCCGCAGGTCCGCGACATTGAGACCGAGCGCCGCCTGCTGGCTGCCATGGGCGCCGAGGTCGAACTCGGCTACGGACGCGCGCAGCACCGCACCACCATCTGCGCCGCCAACCTGACGAAGAATCCCGAGGCCAGCTACGAACTGGTGAAGACCATGCGTGCCAGCTCGCTGGTGCTGGGTCCGCTGGTGGCACGCGCGGGCTTTGCCCGGGTCAGCATCCCCGGCGGCTGCGCCATCGGCGCGCGCCCCATTGATCTGCACCTGAAGGGCCTGGAAAAACTGGGCGCGCAGATTGTGCAGGAGCATGGCTACATTGAGGCGCGGGCGAAAAAGTTGAAGGGCGCGCGCTACAGTTTTGATCGCATTACCGTGACCGGCACCGAGGATGTAATGATGGCCGCCGTGCTGGCCGAGGGCGAGACCGTGCTGGAAAACTGCGCCCGCGAGCCGGAGGTGGTGGACCTGGCCGCCCTGCTCGTCAAGATGGGTGCGAAGATCGAAGGCGCCGGCACCTCGAACATCAAGATCAAAGGTGTGGCCAAGCTGAAAGGCGCCCGCCATCGCATCATCCCCGACCGCATCGAGGCCGCGACCTTCCTGCTGGCCGGCGCGCTTACCGGCGGAGACCTGATGCTGCAAGGCTGCGAGCCTGCCCACCTGACCAGCCTGCTGAACAAACTGGAAGAGGTCGGTGTGAAGATCAAGGTCAGCAGGAGCTCGGTGCGCGTCATGGGCGACGCCGCGCCGCTCAAGGCCGCCGACATCGCCACCGAAGAGTACCCCGGCTTCCCTACCGACGTGCAGGCCCAGTACATGGCACTGATGACGCAGTGTGACGGCACCTCCATCATCACGGAAAATATCTTTGAGAACCGCTTCATGCACGCGCAGGAGCTCTGCCGCATGGGCGCCAATATTCGCATTGAAGGCCGCCGGGCCATCGTGCGCGGCAAAACGCCGCTCAGCGGAGCCGCCGTGCAGGCCAGCGATCTGCGCGCCTCGGCCAGTCTGGTGCTGGCCGCGCTGGTCGCCAACGATGAGACGATCATTGACCGCGTTTATCACATTGATCGCGGCTATGAGCACATCGAGGAGAAACTGCGCGGCGTCGGCGCGCAGGTCAAGCGCATCGGCAACATCCTGCCGGAGAGAATTTCGGAATAGATTTTTTCAGCGAAAGTTCGACTGAAGCCTATCGCCGCTGGCTGCGGTAGATGGTGACCTCGGGCTTGCCCATCACGTGGATGATGCGCAGCTTGGTCAACCCGCGCGGATTGCGCTCGACGGCATCCGCCACGGCATCGCCCTTGACGGCCACCACGTAGTCGGCCACCGCCCATGGCGCGCTCAGTCCGGCATCCCAGGCATAGCGCGTGCATTCATTGACGGTGTGCGTAAAGTGCAGCCCGGCGTCCTGCACCGCCCCCACGTACTCACCCGTGTAGAGCAGCACCTTTGCATCGGGCGGCATCTGCTCCAGCACCTCGGCCACCTGGTGCTCCAACTGCATGCGGCTGTGGCTGTTCACCCAGGCCTCGCGATAGCACAGCGGAATCATCCATTTGCGGCCGTACTCATGCTGACGGGAGCGCTCGCCCAGGCCGTGCGCCGAGCTGAGATAAGCCGCAATGGCCACCAGCCAGCACAGTGCCAGCGCGGCGGAGCCCACTCCGCGGCGGCCCAGCCTGCCAATGCTCCACGGCACCAGGGCGGAAAAGATGGCGATGGCCGGCAGCAGTTCCAATCCGTAGCGCACGTTGTAATAGCCATACGGCCACCACTCCGGCACAAAGATGGGAACGCTGCCATAAGCGATGGACCAGGCGTAGAACGGCAGTGGAACCCACAGCAGCAGGAAGGCTCCGAAGCGGCGGAAGCGGACGAGCGAGATCACGACTCCGGCCACGGCCAGGATCATCATCCAGCTTTCGCGCAGGCCTTCGCCGGTATTCATGCGCGCGGATTTCAGAAAGTATTCGGCGGCCACCACCGGATGCCCCTTGCCGGGATACGGCGGCGCGCCGGGCTGCGTGGTGCGCTGCTCAATGGCCTTGGCCGAGTACGGCCCGTTCAGCCAGTCCAGCGGATGCTTGTTGACTTTGTAGTTGTGCGCCAGCCAGAGCGTGGGGCACAGAGCCATCAGCAGCAGAAAGCTGACCAGCGAACGGCGCAGGCGCAGAGCCTCACCGGGAGAGTCATGCTGGCCGCGCCACAGCAGCACCGCGGGTATGGCGCACAGGCCGACGATGAATGCCAGAATCCATCCGTCGTAGCGGGTAAAGATGGCCGCCGCCAGGCAAACTCCGCAGCGCTCCAGTGCCACCCAGGCCGGGACCGTGGCCGCTTCTTCGCCTTCCGTCCGCTCTTCGCTCAGCCCGCGCAGAAACTCGTCAAAGTAGCCGACGGCCCAGATGACGGCGGCCAGAAAGATGGTCTCCGTCATTGCCGTGGACTGCATGTACAGCAGCGAGGGATTCAGCCCAAAGACCGCCGCGGCGAAGAACGCCGTGCCCAGTGACGTGCGCGCGCGCACCATGCGGAACATTCCGCCGACGGCCAGCACATAGGCCACCATGGATGGAATGGAGCCGCCAATGCCGCTGCGCCACAGGCCATCGAAATACACAAACGGAGCCATCAGCAGATGCGGCAGCGGCAGCCACACCGAGCCCAGCATGTCCCAGCCGGGATCGCGCGCATCCAGAAAGCGGCGGGCGATGTTCAGGTGGCCCACGGCGTCGCCCCACAGCAGCAGGTCTCCGCGGCTGTAGAACCACAGAAACGACGCGAGCGATACCAGGATGGCCGCGGCCGTCACCAATCCGGCTTCGCCGTGCTCCTGCTCGTCGTGTGTCAGCGTGCCGCGGCTCATCTTCACTCCTGCTGGTTGTTGCTGCAATTAGTCCAGGTGCGTCAGGCTGATGAAGAGCTTGAAGCGCTCCTCGATCTCCGCGCGCGTCAGGGTCAGCAAACGCTCGGGGCCAAAGCGCTCCACGGTAAACGAACCCATCACTCCGCCGTAGAACATCGCGCTCTTCAGAACCGAGCGCGTCAGCTTGGGTTGCGATGCGATGTAGCCCATGAATCCGCCGGCAAATGTGTCGCCAGCCCCGGTCGGGTCCTGCACCTCGGCAATCGGCAAGGCCGGCGCGCGGAAGGGATGTGAGCCGTCGCCGAAGAAGATGGTAGCGCCGTATTCGCCATGCTTGATGACCAGCGAGCGCGGACCGTAGGTCAGAATCTTGCGCGCGGCCAGCACCAGGCTGTTCTCGCCGGTCAGCAGCTTGGCCTCGGTGTCGTTAATCAGCAGGATGCCCACTTCCTTCAGGGTCGCCATCAGCGCATCGCGCTTGATGTTGATCCACAGGTTCATGGTGTCTCCACCGACCAGCGCCACGTTCGGCATCTTGCGGCGCACGTCCAGCTGAAGCTCCGGCTGGATGTTCGCCAAAAACAGAAACTTCGAATCCTGATACGCCTCGGGAATCTTCGGCTGGAAGTTCTCGAACACGTTGAGGTCGGTAAAGTTCGTCTTCGCCTCGTTGACGTTTTCGCCGTACTCGCCGCCCCAGTGGAAGGTCTTGCCGGCGGCGTGCTCAATGCCGCGCGTGTCAATGCCGCGGCCGGTCAGCACGGCTTCGTGTTCGGCCGTGTAGTCCTCGCCCACCACGCCCACCACGCGCACATCGGTAAAAAAGCTGGCCGCCAGCGAAAAGTACGTCGCGGCGCCGCCCATGATCTTTTCCCGCACGCCAAAAGGAGTTTTCAAAGTATCGAAGGCCACAGAGCCTACTACTAAAATCGACATTGTTATGCTCCCGCCTTCTTCAGATATTTACCCACCAGCAGTTCGAGCTTGCTGCGCGTTGCCTCGGGAATTGCATTCGGAGCGGTCATGATGGCCATCGCCAGAGCCTCTCCGCACTTGCAGCCGCGCCCTGCGGGCAACAGGCCGACGGCCTCCCGAACCACGTTGGCGGCGTTCTCGGCGTTCTTGTTCAACACGGCGATAATCTGATCCACCGTGACGCTGTCGTGTGCCGGATGCCAGCAGTCGTAATCGGTGACCATGGCGATGGTGACGTAGCAGATCTCCGCCTCGCGGGCCAGCTTCGCCTCCTGCAGATTGGTCATGCCGACTAAATCAAAACCCATGGCGCGATACGCGTTGCTCTCCGCCTTGGTGGAAAACTGCGGACCTTCCATGCAGACGTAAGTGCCGCCGCTCTTGGTCACCACTTCGGCCTTGACTCCGGCCTTGGCGACAATCTGCGCCAGCTCCGGACAAATGGGATCGCCGAATGCGATGTGCGCCACAATACCTTCGCCAAAGAAGGTGCTCACCCGCTGCTTGGTGCGGTCAAAGAACTGGTCGGGGATGACGAATTCGGTGGGCTTGTGCTCCTCTTTCAGCGAGCCGACGGCCGACACACTGAGGATGCGCTCCACTCCCAACTGCTTGAAGCCGTGGATGTTGGCGCGGAAGTTCAGCTCCGTGGGCAGGATGCGGTGCCCGCGGCCGTGGCGCGCCAGAAAGGCCACCTTGCGCCCCGCCAGGGTGCCCAGAACGTAGGGGTCGCTGGGCGCTCCAAAGGGTGTCTCCAGTTGAACTTCATGAACATCCGTGAGGCCTTTCATCGAATAAAGGCCGCTGCCGCCGATGATGCCAATCTCTGCCTGTGCCAAGTGAATCTCCTGCAAATGCAAAAGGATACGAGTAGCTAAATTATACCGGAGGCCGCGGGCCGCTTACTGCACGGCCTCGGGGATTTCCACATCCTCATGCACGCTTTCCCGTAGCGCGGGCAGCAGCCGCGCGGCATCGGCCGGGGCAAAGCCTTCCAGAGCGATGATCGCCGAGCCCTCTACGACCATCCGCACCGTTCCCTCTTCGGTCTCCCACTCGCCGGGAGCCGGCTGCACCTTCTGATAGCGGCGTGGAAGTTCGGCCTCGTAGATGGCGGCAAACTTCCGCGCGCTGCCCGGCGAATCCAGCTTGAGCACCAGCACCATCGGCAACGGTGCACTTCCCTGGCCCTGCGGGGCTGGCGCGTGCCCCTTTTGCGAGAGCACCGCGTAGTAGCCGCCGCGCCAACTGGAGGCCATCTTCGCCGCCTCGTCATTCGCCCACTGGCGCAGGATGACGCGCAAATCAACTTCGCCCAAGCCGGAGAAATCCTCGCGCCGCCAGCCCGCACCCAGAACCTTTTCCACCGGCACCACGCGGATGGTGCGCTGCGGTTCGCCGGAGAGATAGACCGCCGGCTCCATGACCTGGTGCGTGTCCAGCGGAGGGTGCTCCATCACTCCGGCAAAGGCCGCCTGGCGGCCGCGGCGGGCCAGCACGTGCAGCGCGAAGTCCGTGCCGAAGGTGTAGGGGAACAGCATGGTCTCCCTCAGGCAGATGGGCGCGTGCGCGTAAGCGTTGTCGGAACCCTCTTCGGTGATGCCCTGGCGCAGGAGTCCGGCCGCGGCCGGATCGTCCTCGACGCTCTGCCCGTTGGGTGCCAGCATGTAGTCAAACAGCACCACCATGGCCTGGCCTTCCACAATGCTCTGGCGCGCCTCGCGCTGTTCGTCAATTACCGTCTGCGCGGTGTCGTCGTGGGTGTCCTTTGCCACGTTCAGCCACTTGTCCAGATCGTAGTTCTGGTCCTGCAGAGCGTGCGTCAGCTCGTGGGCCATCACCGGCTTCTGCGCCTCGGGTGGAACCCAGTCGAGCAGAAAGACGGTCTTGCTCTTCGGGTCGTACCAGCCCTCCACCTGCTCCTTGTAGAGCGAAAGCATGTACTCGCGCAGCTGGAAGCCCTTGGGCAGCAGGCCCAGCTTTTCGAGCGACCGTCCCATGCGGTCAAAGCGTTCGTTGCCGGCGTCGTGCATGCGCTTCTGCAAATAGCTCTGCACTTCCTCGCGCGTGGCCAGCTTCTTTTTTACTTCGTGGTGGATGGGGAGCCCCGAGTGATCGCTGGCGAACTTCAGAATCAGGTCCACCGAGCGGAAGAGCTCTTTCGCCTCGGCCTCGCTGATGTGATAGTCCGCGGAGGTCGCAGGCGGCGGGGTCTGCGCGGCGGGTTCGCCTTGCGCCCAGGCCGCGGAAGAGCAAAACGTGGCCGCAAGCACGGCCGCGGTGGCGAGGCGTCGAAAGCTGTGTACTACTACGCTAATATCCACCGTGTAATGTTGTCCTATTGGCCTGCATCCGGCCCTCCCGGCGATGATACCGGAAGTGCGCTACGGCCATTCCCGGGGCAGCACCAAGGGGCCGTTGCGCCTGAGAAAACCTCTGCGTAGAATGCTCGCAAGCTGGAAGCCATGCATATGCCTTCGCGTGGTGAACACATGCATGCAGTCCCCCGAAGTGGATGGCATTCCTCTGGACCCATTCTGGGACCCCCTGAAGTTTTTGTCTCCCGGTTCTGCGTTGGCTGTTCTGGAGACCTTTCCGTAAAGAAGTCTGGGAATTCATCCGTAGAACGCAGTACGAGCGTTGCGGATCGGCGGTGCGTTTGGTTAGCGTCCGGCACTGCCACAAAGTGAGAGGATCGGCAGGAGCAAGCCATGGCCCACGTGAAAGATCTGGGAGAGATGACCGTCCGGCGCATATTGGTCATCGGCGCGGAAGACCAGGGCGCGAGCCAGGTTTCTCTCTCCCGTGCTCCCGCTGATGGGGAGGACTACGCCACTGCCTCGCAAGCCCACGACCGGGTTGCGGAGGCCCGTTTCGACGGCGTTCCCTACTCCGTCGCGGTGTTGCACTCCGGCGCCCTGGCGATGGAGCCCCTGCGGCGTCAATTGGAGGATCTCTGGAAGGCCGACGAAGAGTTGCAGATCCTGGTGCGCTCGGCGTCCACCGATGGCGAGTTTGCCGCCTTACAGAAGTCCCTGGGCGGCGCCGAGAGCCTGATGCTGCTCAGCGAGTCCGTAGCGCCCGCCGTTGAGGAGCAGTGCCTGGGCCTGCTGCATGCCCGCTGGCTGGCCCTGCGGGCGGCCTCTAAAAGTGCCGAGGAGTTGCGCGAGACTCGCGCTGCCCTGCTGGAGATGGCCACCGCCAAGGAACAGGCCGAGACCGCAGCGCTGCAGGATCCGCTGACCAAGCTGCCCAACCGCCGCCTCTTCCAGTCGCGCCTGAGCCTGGCCATCAAACATACCGAGCGCACGCCGGGTTATCTGTGCGGGCTGCTCTACCTGGACATTGACCGCTTCAAGATCATCAACGACAGCCTGGGCCACCTGGCCGGAGACGAGCTGCTGGTGGGCGTGGCCAAGCTGCTGGAAAACTGCCTGCGCCGCAACTCCGACCCCGGCTTCCGCGTCGGCAGCGAGGACATCGTGGCGCGCCTCGGCGGCGACGAGTTCGCCATCTTTCTGGACAACATCCGCGACACCAGCGACGCCCTGCGCATCGCCGAGCGCATCTCCGAAAAGCTGCGCACGCCCATCGTGCTGCGCGGTACTCCGGTGGCCGTCACCGTCAGCATAGGAATAGCCCTGAGCGCCAGCCACTACAACAGCGCCGACAGCATGTTGCGTGACGCCGACATTGCCATGTATCGCGCCAAGGCCGCCGGACGCGACGCCTGCGTGCTGTTTGACGAGAGCATGCACGCGCAGGCACTGGAGCGGCTGCACCGCGAATTCGAATTGCGCAAGGCGCTCGAGCGGCAGGAGTTCTTCGTCTGCTACCAGCCCATCGCCTCGCTCGGTGACGGCCACGTGGAGCAGATTGAGGCACTTTTGCGCTGGCGCACCCGCGAGCGCGGCATCCTCATCCCGGAAGAGTTCCTGCCGCTTGCCGAAGAGACCGGATTGATGATTCCCGTTGGCGCCTGGGCCCTGCGCGAGGCCTGCAACGAGGCGGCACGCTGGCGCTCGGACTATCCTTCCGGCGCCGACATCGGAGTCTGCGTCAATTCGCCGCCTCCACCATGTAACCATCAGCACCAACGACTCACGAATGTAGACTGGTATGATGATGAAAGATTGCGATCATTTCCGTTTCTCCATCATCATCGTCGTCTGCAATTAAAAATAGTCGGTTACAGACTAGTACGGTTACGCATCCGAAGCTTATGATTTCTCGTTCTTTCCTTCGCCGCCGGACGCGAACGTCATGTACGAGTTCCACGAATATTCGCTGCTCAATTCGGCCTGGCGCACGCCCAACCAGAAAGCGCTGGAGCCTTTTCTGAAGCTGCGCGCCACGACGCACATGCCTCTCTGGCTCGGCGAATTCGGCGAGGACACGTTCGATTGGCAGGCGCAAATGGTGCAATTGATGAAGGACAATCAGATCGGCTGGGCCGTCTGGCCGTGGAAGCGCATCGATTTCGGGAATAATCATCCGGCGATCGAGACCATCACTATGCCGGACGCCTGGGAGAAGCTTTTCCGCTATCTCGTAGGCGCATGGCTTAGCGGCAAGCCCGATCGAGCCGCTGCCGAGCAGGGAATGGCGCAGATGCTCCAGGCGATCCGCACGCAGAATTGCGTCGAGAACACACCTCTCGCGAAAGCGCTGGCCGCCCGCTGATGCCCGTTCGGAATCTTTTCCTCGAAAAGAGCGGATCCTCGAGGAGCGGCCAAAGTAGACCACCGACGCCCTTCTGAATTTTCTGTGAGTGTGGCGCGAAAAGCCGTGCCGCCCTTTGGATCTCTCGGTTGATGAGT
>CAVRDQ010000137.1:0-22853 GCA_963719655.1 uncultured Acidobacteriota bacterium
AACTCTAGGGAGGACGAAATGACTAAGTCGTTATCCGCCAGATCAAAGAACTCACGAACAGGACCCGCGCCGATAATTGGCGCCATGACTTCAACGTGCTGATTGCAACTTCATGGCAAGAAACTCCAGTCAGTGTGCCGCCGGGCCAAGTTTCAGGACCATAGCCACCCGCTTGTGTAGCACTTTGGCCACCAGCCGGCCGCGCCCTCTGGGTGAACTTGAACCAGGCCGTAGCGTTGCATGGTTTTTAGCGTACGCATAAGTTTGGCTTCTTCCGTCCGGTCTGATCCGCAAGCTCAGAAAGCGACTGCGGTGCTTTGAGGCGGATTGTCTCTAACCGTTCACGGTTCTTCGCGGAGAGCACGCGAGCCATGCTCTCCGTTGAAGTAAACCAAACCTTTGGATCTTGCGGTCCTAGCTTCAACTGGCCCCGGGAGAACTGGCGTCAAGAGCTGCCCATTGACGAAGAGGAGCCTGGGAATAATACGGAATGAGGTGGAATATCAAGAGGCGGTGAGGCGCCTGCCTGAGGAGCAAACGCGCCTTGGTGAACATCGTGCTCGCCTGAAAGGGCACGGCCTCTCGGACGAGGAAATCAAGCGCATTATGGACCCGATGGAATCCTTCTTCCTTCAATTCAGGGAAGAGGTTGAGAGCTATGAGAGTTTGACGCATCCAAATTCGAAAAGCTGACAACCTGCCAGCGCTTGTTGTCCGGAAAATACTCTCCCTACTCCAGGGAGACTCCGCCATCCTTCGGATTTCCGCATCGCTTTGATGTTCTTGTGAAGCCAACTCCAAGGCAAGAGTCACGAATCAATCCGTCTCCTAGCTACTGTCCCTTTTTGTCGATTGGAAGTTGAGCGACCATCTCCTGCTCCAGAAGCGAAAGATCCTGCAGTCCAAGATGCTTCGATACTATTCTCCCGTCGCGCCCAATCACGATATTGACCGGCAGCCCCAGAATTCCCCCGTACCGGGATGCCAGTTCCTGAGTTCCAAGCGCGACGGGATAATTCATGTTGAACTCCCGACTAAACTTCTGCACAGGTCCGAGGTCATCATCCATCGAGACGCCAATCACTTGCAGTCCCTGCGCACCATACTTTCTCTGCCATTCTACAAAACGCGGAATTTCCTCCCTACACGGTGCACACCAGGTGGCCCAGAAATCAAGCAGCACGACTTTGCCCCGATAATCGGAGAGACGAAGCGGAGTGCCATTCAGCTGCTTCAGGGTGAAATCAGGTGCAGATAAAGCTCCCAACCCTGCTCGCGAACGGAGTGTCGACTGATGGTGACGTGTGACGACGGCCAGCGCGACAAAGGCCAATGCTACAGCCGCTATCGCAAGTAATTGTATGCGAGCCGTGCGACTCATTGCTTACCCAAGACGGTCGGATAGCCCTTGTACACCCAGTCGGTTCCGAGATTATCAGCGATGTACAGTACTTTGACGTTGCTGAAACCCATCTTGCGAAGTTCGCCGTAAGCCGGGCTGACGTTCGGACAGTGCGCCCAGGGACAGCAACCGCAATACAGAACGATCGACGTGGTGCGGGACAGCGGTTGTACGCGTGAACGCAATTGCTTGATCGTTTCTGGGTCCGATCCTGCGCCGATGAACTCTGCACCTGGAATGTGAGCTTGCATGTAGAGCATTCGAGGCCCGACGTTGAGAATGAGAGGTTTGCTCTTGCTGGATTGCAGTACCTTGACGAGTTCCTCGGGTTTGATCAACTGTGACTGGCCTAATGTTGAAGCGGGCTGCACTTGGTTAGCGTTCCACTGCGCGAATAGTATCTGCGGCAATGCTGCCACCACGATGCAGCACAGAGCCCAAGTAATTCTTTGGCGAACGAATAGAAACATCACTACATGCTCCTCTAACTTCTGAACTGAGCTGCGATATTGAAGGTTCACTTGGCAGAACTGCTTCGCGTTAGCTTGGCTCGGCCTATCGGTGGGCAGGAGCCTTCCGCGTCTTTCTGACGAATTTTGCCATCGACTTCGACAAGTTTTCGAGCACCTGTGCCCACTCCTCAAGATGTTGCTCGCCATCCTTGGTCAGCGAATAAATGCGTCGGGCAGGCCCTCTGCTCTGGATATCCCACTTTGACAAAACGTAACCGTGCTCTTCGAGCCTGCGTAACGTTCGATACATAGCTGCGCCTTCAATTTCAGCGTCGGTCAGAGCGTGCTCCCGCAGGCTGGCCGCCAGCTGGTAACCATGCGTTGCGCCGTTTTCCCGGAGCATATAGAGCACCACCGGTTCCACAAATCTGTAAACATTCCCCATGGCGCAGGTGCATGGATACCCACTGGGATGGTGGGGACAAACTTCGTGCTTCACGGGTGCGCTCCTCGAAATCATCTCCAAGAAGTATGCCATGCAGGTACATAGATGTAGAAAACGCCTATGTGCAGTTAGCTAGCCCGACAGGAGGATCTCCATTGATTCAACCTGCGGGAGTTGCGACCACAAGGTAGCTGAAGGCACCAATGGTTTTGTTTACCTGCACAACCCAGCTCTCCGAGCGGAGCATGTCGCAGACTGCAGCATCGAATATGCGATGCTGCAGCGGCGGGCCCGGGGGGCCGGGGAGGTCGGCTCGCCAGTCAAGGATTGCGAGCCTGCCTCCAGATTTGAGCAACCGACGTGTCTCTTTCAGCACGGCCTCGCGTGCATCCAACTCGTGCCACATGTTGGCAAGGAGAACAAGGTCAGCGCTCCTGTCGGGAAGAGGTACACAGTCTGCTTTTCCCAGGAACAACTCAATTTCGCACAGATTCTTCCTCTTCCCATGGTGCAGCTTCTTTCTTAGAATCTCCAGCATTTCCAGCTGCAAATCCACCGCATAGACAATCCCTGGAGCCCCTAGCCAGTCTGCAATGGGAATCGTGAAGTATCCGGTCCCCGCGCCCACATCCACCACCGCCATCCCGTTATGGATATCCAAAGCAGCGATGACGTCACTGGGCGGAAGCCACTTGAGCCGAGCTGGGTCGTCCAACTTACTGGCTTGAGTGTGCGAAAAGACGCGGTCGTTCATAGAATCGTCACCATTGTTCTACCTCGGGTTCAGTCCCTGGATTCTTGTCCAACTGCAGCGCGCAGCGGAGGGCGGAGGGCCTTGTAGGTGGTGAATCCGCCGGAGAGGTTCTTCGCCCTGAAACCGTGCTGCAGCAGCACACGCAGGGCATAGTAGGAGCGCTGGCCTACGCCGCAGTTCAGCCATATCTCGCGGTCGCGCGGAAGTTCTGCGAGACGGCTGCGCAGCTGTGGAAGCGGAAGGTTGATGGCGTCCTCAATGTGTCCAACGGAGTATTCTTCCGGCTGTCGCACATCAACCAGCAATGCGGATGTGCTGGACAACTCTTCCCATTCTGCGAGCGGAAGGTCCCCGCGCAGCACGTTGGCGGCAATCATTCCAGCCATATTCACTGCGTCCTTGGCGGCACCGAATTGGGGGGCGTAGCAAAGCTCAGCTTCTTCAAGGTCGAATACACTCGCGCCATTCTGAATCGCCATAGCGATGACGTCGATCCTCTTCTCGACGCCGTCCTGTCCTAAAGCCTGGGCTCCCAGGATGCGGCCATCATCCACCGCAAACAACAGTTTCATGTGGATGGGACTCACGCCGGGGTAATAGGCCACGTGCTGTCCCGGATGCAGGTAGATCTTCTGATATTGTGTGGTTCCCATGCGGCGAAGAGTCTTCTCATTGGCTCCGGTGGTGGCGACGGTCAGGCCGAAGAGCCCGCATACTGACGTGCCTTGGACGCCGCGAAAGTACGCCTCCTGTTCGCATATGGAGTCGGCGGCCACTCGTCCCTGGCGATTTGCCGGTCCGGCCAGAGGTACCAAGCCCCATTCACCCGTTACGAAATTGCGCGTTTCTACGGCATCGCCCACCGCCCATATATTCGGATCGCTGGTGTGCATCTGCTCATCGACGCGAATACCTCCGCGTTCCCCAATCGTCAGCCCTGCATCCTTAGCTAGCTTGATCTCGGGCCGTACCCCGATGGACAGGACCACCAGATCGGCTGGAAGCCGACTGCCGGATTTCGTTCGGACGACTAATCCACCAGTGGCGGACGGCTCGAAACCAGCCAATGCATCCGACAAATGAAGGGATACGCCACTCTTGGTGAGGTGCTCCTGTACCGGTTCCGCCATCTCCGGATCAAGCGGTGGCAAGACCTGGTCGAGCATTTCCACAACCGTAACGGAGATTCCTCGCGTCACCAGATTTTCAGCCATTTCTAGGCCGACGAGACCGCCGCCAATAATGACAGCGCGTTCGACTTTTTGTTCCTCTATCCACGACCGGATACGTCGGCTGTCCGGGATGTTGCGGAGAGTGAAAATTCCCGGCAGATCTATTCCTGGAAGTTCTGGACGGATTGGTGTGGCGCCCGGTGACAGAACCAGGGCATCATATTTCTCTCGGTAGACCTCGCCGGTGAGTAGGCGCCTCACCTCGATTTCACACCGCTCTCGGTCGATGGACACAGCCTCGTTTTCGGTGCGAACCTCGATATTGAATCGGGTCTTGAAGAGCTCCGCAGAGGCCACAAGCAGCTTCTTTTCGTCCTGAATAACGTTGCCCACGTAATAGGGCAAGCCGCAGTTTGCAAACGAGACGTAAGGCCCGCGTTCAAAGAGCACAATCTCGGCATCCTCCGCCTGTCTGCGCAATCGTGCGGCGCAAGACGCGCCTCCTGCAACGCCGCCAACTATCAAAACTCTCTTTGCCATTTGATCTCTCCCTGCACCCTACTCGCCGACCTGGGAAGCATCGGCATTCCAACTGCTCACACGAGGCGGGCCTTCCCGTTTCGCGGCTTTGGTTCTGAGAAAGAATGCAGCGAGCGGCTCAAGTGTTACAAAGCGGAATCAGAATTATTCGTTCAGCGCGCCGATGCGATGCTGAATTGGTCTATTTGTCCGATGCCGCCGTCCGCAATTGTCGGGAGAGACGGTCGCGGACTCGAACTGCGGCATGCGGATCAGGCCGCTGACTGGGCAGCGAGTGCGTCTGCTCAATGGTGTTTCGAAGGCTGGCGAGGAAAGCTACACAGGGCTCACAGCCCCCCATGTGCCGTTCCAGCTCCTTGCACAGCGTGTCGTCCAGGGCGCCGTCCAGATAGTCTGAAAGGTTCGCGAATATCTGTTTGCAATGGCGCGAACGAGCTAGCATCCCTTTTGCTACTAGGGGAGAGATTGGACCTGAACTGTATTGCGCGATCCTAGTCTGATCGGCGGCCCTCGGCGCGAGCTGGGAAAGTTCCTTGCGTACAAACAACCGTGCCCGGTGCAGACGTACTCGCACGTTTCCTTCCTTTAGGTTGAGGATACGCGCGATCTCATCCGTCGAGAGCTCTTCGACATCGTGTAGCACCAGAACGAGGCGGTACGGCGGGGGCACCTTCAAAATAGCTTGTTGCAACTGCTTTGAGTCTTGGCCGGCGATCACCGATCTCTCTGGAGATGGCCCCGCGGCGGCGATCGCCCCAAGGTGATCGAGTTCCATGGCATCGGGCATGAGTTCTTCCAGCGACAAATGTTCTTTTGGCGCGAACTTACTTTTGCGGCGAGACATCCAACAGCGATTCCGGGCGACAGTGTAAAGCCAGGTGGTGAGCGCCTTTGGGCTGTCAAATTTTGCAAGGTAAGGAATCGCCTTAAGTAGCACATCTTGCATGGTGTCTTCAGCGTCTTCGCGGTGACCACAGACGGTCATGCTGAATGAGAACACCGTATTCTGGAGAAGTTCCAGCGCCCGTTCCGCGTTTACGGGATCGCCGGATCGCAACAGCTCGAACGCTTTTGTGAGATCTGATCGCATCACTGGCCCCTAGGCTACCACGCATAACTTTAGAATTTGCGGAAAACTCCCTTACCCGTGGCCGTAGCTGATGCTCTTCGTGGCCATCGTTTGGAATGGGAAAGTACAGCTATCTAGTCGTTGCCACAGCTCCTCGAACGTGGACTGGCGTTACTTCGACAGATCGAGACTGAACTCCCACCCGCAATACTGATTGGAGACAGCATCGGGCGGACAGTGCAGGCAACGGGTTTGGATTCGCGAGTCAACGGTGCGCGCAAAGATCTCAAACTCGATCTGACCAACGCTCTTGCAGGGGAAATCCATTAGCCCTTTGCGTCGGCGAGCCTCTTGCACGCGGCAAACATCCACGATCAGGCGCAAACGCTCCCGGTCTTCTGACCATTCCGTACGCTGCGCATTGATCAGGCTATACATGCGCAGTCCAAGCGCCTGGTCGAGGGCAGCGAGGCCGCCATTCTCCGCGATGTTGAACGTCGTCAGGATGCGGCGAGCCTCGACTGCGGCGAAACGGGCCCATGAGCCAGCATCCAGTTCTATCGCAGTAGACAAGCCGAACTGTTCTTCCGCTGCCAGAAACCAACAACCGTCGTGGGCTAGCCAGTTCTTGGCAAACATCTCCAGGGCTTTCTGCAGGCCTTCGCGACTCATTTCATCAAATGAACTCATTGGCAAATTCTCTAAATTTCTCTCTCTTGGTGGTTCCCGAGGTGAAAGCGGTCGTCAGCGTGCCGAATTTTGCTACTGGATTCGTCGAACCAACCCGCCTTGCTGCCAGGATAGCTGTCGAATTCAGGAACGTAAGGCTTGATATCAAGTAACGGGGTTCCGTCGACAACATCAATATCCGCCACCTCAAGACAGTTCTCATGAACGCTCAAAAGTCGTACAACCGAAATTCCGAGCGGAGTGGGCCGAGCCGGAGAACGAGTGGAGAATACTCCACGCGCCGTCGTGTCCAGAAACGGCCTGACTAGCAACTGCCCCGGCGGCGCTTCGTGAAAGTAATAGATCAGCCAGATTCGTTCGAAACCTTCTATGTCCCGTAGACCTTGATGGAAAGCCGCTTCAAGGCTTACGACACCTTTTGCCCCTCTCGCACGGGAGGGTTGAATAGGCGTTCCCGCTGGCTGATGAAACGGGCTGTGAATGGTCCCGATTGGTGCAAAGTGGTAACCCTGTGAACTGGGTCCGTCCTCCAGCTCATGGTTCATATATCCCATATCTGGTTCTCGATGTCTCGAAGTTTGCCGGACGCGTAGGAGGATAGTCCTCCCGTGACTATTTGCTGTTCACAATCTTTGCCGCCCTGCTATAGGAACCAAGGTTGAACGCGTTGGCGTAACCCAGAATCCTCAATTTCTTCTTAGCCATCCCGCTGCGCATGCCGCTATGGCAATGCAGCAGTAGCACCTGGTTCTTGTCTTTTATGCGATGCGGCAAAGCGGTTTCAATTTCTCCCAATGGGAGACTAATCGCGTTCGCCAGATGGCCAGAACTGAATTCGCCGGAGCTGCGCACGTCAATCACCAGCGCGCCGTTTCTAAGATGTGCCAGCGCGTCCTTAGACGAAATCTGATCGGCGAGCTTTAGGATAAAGCTCACCACGACAATTGCGGCGATGACTAAAGCGATTGTCCAATTCATAGTTTTCAAGCCTACGCTGTTCTATTGTCCGTCCATGTGGGTGTGTAAGTTTGACTGGATCAGCGACATTGCCCTCGCAAAGTCCACGTTCGCAGTGGTGAGCTGCCCCAAGGTACGTTGAGCCTTCACAATGCAACGCATCTTACCTTAGCGTACCGCCGGCGTTGCGGCTAAGCTTGCCCTGCGAGCTCTTTTTGCAAACGAATCCATTGCCTTTCCCAATCGTCCCATGACCTCTGACCATTCTTGCAGATGTACATGACCCGACTTGGTCAGGGAATACACTCGACGTGCCGGACCTGCACTGTCCGTCTCCCAATTAGAAGTCACATGGCCGTTTTCCTCTAGTGTTCGCAAGGTTCGATACAAAGCTGCACGTTCAATTTGTGCATCCGTCAGGGCGTACTCGCCAAGGGTCTCCGATAGCTCGTATCCATACGAATGCCCCTTCTCCCGCAACATGAGCAGCAGCACTGGTTCGATGAACCGGTAGACATTGCCCATTGCACAGGTGCACGGGTGTCCGCCCCCATGCCTTGGGCAGGATCCCTTGATCATGATGAGAGCCTCCGCACTAGCGTCCTTCGAATATTTGAATTGGCGCAATTTCTTGTTTCGTAATTAGCACCTAGATGTATATTACAACTAGCGGGATCACTAATCGGAGGAAATGTGAAAATAGCAGTGGCAACAATTGACGGAGTTTCCCTATCGCAGCATTTTGGTCAGAGTAAGGGATTCGTGGTGTTCGAAGTAGACGGTTTGACTGTGAAGAATCGGGAACTCCGCACCAATGACGATACGCCTCACAACCAAGGAATCTGCAATCACGGAGATCCGAAGCAGCAGGGAACACAAGGTCACGCGAGCATCCTTGATCTTCTGAGTGACTGTGGCGTCGTGCTGTGCGGAGGTATGGGGGCGGGCGCTGCCCAGTCGATGATGGCGAATGGAATCAAACCGGTCATCTTGGCGGGTGCGCGTTCCGCAGACGACGCCGTGGCTACCTACATGAGCGGGAGTATCCCTGTCACAGCTTCCGGCTTCTGCAACTGTCAGCACTAATGTTGACGTCTGTTCCTCCCACTGGTGGCCTCTTCTGTAATTCGTGTCTTCACCAAATATTGCGAAATATTGCGAGAGGCCCCAGCGAGAGCGACTAAAGAGGCGGCTCTCAATTAGAGGTGAATCCACCCCAGCCGAATCAACTGAAGCGAAGCCAGCCCAACAATTGCCCACAACAAGACACCTTGCAAGAGGGGCCGGATTCCAACCTCCCGGAGTGTTGCTTTGGACAGCCCCGTTCCAATCAGGAAAAGAGTGACCGTAAGGCCAGTCACGCCCAAGTGGGACAGAGCAGGATAGATAGGCTTGAATAGCGGCAAGTATGTATTCGCAACTGCAGCAAGACAAAAGAACACAATGAACCACGGCCACTGAATGCGTGCCTTGCTCTTGGTTGCGATCGCTGTGAACAAAGAGAGTGGCACAATCCATAACGCCCGCGCTAGCTTCACGGTTGTACCTACAGCAAGAGCAACAGCACCGAACTTCGCGGTCGCACCAACAACTGAACTGGTGTCATGAATTGCAAGGGCTGACCAGAGACCAAACTGAGTTTGCGTTAGGTGAAGTGCAGAACCAATCAGCGGAAAGGCCAGAAGTGCGACTGAGTTGAGCACAAATACCGTGCCCAGTGAGATAGCCATCTCTTCATCTGTTGCATTAGCGATGGGACCGACGGCGGCGATTGCACTGCCGCCACAAACCGCTGTGCCCGTCGAGATGAGGAACGAGGCCACGCGCCCGACTCCGATTACCCTGCCGAGAAGAAATCCAATTACCATCGCCGCAGTTATGCTTACCGCCGTGTAAATAAACCCGGAACGTCCTGCCTGCAATACCTGATTCAGGTTCATGCCAAATCCCAATGCCACGACTGAAATCTGCAGCAGGAACTTCGATAATCTTCTGGAGTCGACGTGATAGGGATGCACAACACTGAATCCGTAGGCGAGGCCGCATGCCAGGGCAATTGGTGGAGACACAAGTCCGCTGGCTGCGATAATCAAGCCCAGGAAGAATGCATTCTTTGCCATAACGCCATTGTGAACGTTTATGCCCGCCGGAATCCAATCACAAATGATGATGACGCATTAGCTCTGGGCCAATAGGAATTACTTTGCTGTGCCCTTTGAGGTGGGAAGGCCCGCGTTGACCCATCCGAACATTCCTTCCGGCATGACCAGCACATTGCGGTATCCGAGATTGATGGCTTCCCGCGCGGCGGCATGGCTAGCACTGCAGCGGCGCTCTGCGCAGTAGAAGACGAGGATGGCTTGCTTCTCAGCCGGAAGGAAGCGCTGGAGGTGTTCATCGGTGACCGGTGTGGCTCCGGGGATGTGATAGCGCTCGTAGACCTCGGGCTCGTTGACGTCGATAAAGAAGACGCCGGGCTTGCTATAAAGCTCGCGGGCTTCCCGCAGACTGACCCACGAATACTTTTCACCTTCCACTGAAGTGGAGCAAGGTGAGCTGGCGGCGAATGATGCAAGCATGAGAATGACGACAAGCGTGCGCATGGAAACCTTTCAATTGAAAGTGGGGCAACGCAGGTGCGATCCTGCGCTGCCCCATCAGGAGGTTACTTCTTTGCGACCTGTTTGTTTCCGCCAAGAAGGATTGCGTTGGCACCAGTGGCAAGCACCTTCGCTTCCTTTACTTTTTGCAAGGTGAATTCCGGTGCGTGAACTCCCCACGAGCCATCCTTCGTAACGGAGTCAATAATGGCCCCCGCTTGGTTCAGCATCAGTTGCACCTGCGCTCTCTGTGTATCGGAGAGATGAGCGGACATCATGCGAGAGTTCGCAAGCGTTAGTGCGGTCTTCACCTCAGTGACGCCATCTTTCACGGGTTTCTGCCAGATGATGACCTTGTCATAGATCATCTTCTGGTTGGTGAACTGAAGCTCCTTGGGCTGCGAGCTCTGCGCGGGGCTGTGGCAACCACCACCCGCGAGAACGTTGCCGTCAGAGAAGCTGGTGCGTCCGCAAGACCACATCAGATCGATGTAAGGCTTGCCGTTCTTCTTGGTCAACCGCCATGCACCATCTTTGAAGTTGCGGTCTTTGCCGGGAGGCGGATTGAGCGACTTCTCCTCCGGGATCGACGTTGATCTTCCAGATGTGCGCGGCGCGGGTTGCGTCAAAGCCACCATTGTCTGGGAACTGAATGGTCCCGAAGTTCTCGCAGCTCATCATGACGGGCATGTGGCAACTGGTGCAGTCATTGTTGCCGTGAATGTTGTTTTCCTTGAAGAAAGCGGCCTGCTCGGTGTGGCAGTCCTGGCAGTTCTTTTTCAGACCAGGCTTGGTGAAGCTGTCTTTCCAATCGTTCTGCGTGACCTCATGCGGATCGTGACAGGTTCCGCAGCGCATGCCTTTTTCATAGTGAGCGGTGTTGTAGGACTGCGATCCTTCGGTTCCGCAGGCGGGGCACTTGGTCTTGAAGAACGAGCTGAAAGGCTTGTCCGGATTGGCCTTGGCTTCGTCGGCGTTCCAGGCAAAGCGCTGGTGGCAGCGTTCGCAGTTGGACGGCATGCCAGCACCGCGCGCGCCGTAGAGGTGGGCTCCCGCGCCATGGCACTCTTCGCAGGTGATGCCTTTGCTGATGGTGTGCTTGCGAAGTTCTTGCGGATGGCCGAGGGCTGCAACGAGTTCGCCTTCATTCTTGAAGTCGAACTTAAAGGTGTGGCAGACCTCGCAGTAAGACGTGGCAGGCTGAAAGAGGAAGCCTTGCGATTCTTGGCTCCGTAGGAGGTCATACCCCAAACCTTGGAGCCGTTATCGCCGAAGTCCTCAATCTTGGTGGGGAAGCCAGGGACGAATCCGGCGATCTTCTGTGCCATCTCGGGAGTGAGCGACTCAGCCCAGTGATGCGAGTGCTGATTGCCTCCAGCGACGAGTGTGCCCGTGCGATCTTTCAACATGCCGCCTTCCACGTGGTAGGAGCCGCGAACGAGGTAGCTATCCACAAAGCCGTACTTGGTACGCGGCGTACCCATGATCACGTACACATCATCGGCGGTGATGCCCTCGGGAAGAACAGCAGCCTGCGAACCGTACAGTGGCTTGTTGAGATCCTTGTTCGGGATTTCATCCATCTCGTCAGGAAAGCGAACAACCTTGGCATGGCGCGACTTCTGCCACTTCTGGTACTGCGCGGGATGGCACTCGCCGCACTTCTTGGCTCCGACGAAATTGTTGGGGAGATCAAGGATAGACTCAGCTCCGAGGCGGTAGGTCATGGAGACTTGCTGGTTGTTCTGCTTGGCGTAGTCTTTGCCGCCGCCAAACTCGACGAACTCTTCTTCGCGGTCGGAGATTTGGTATTTGCCGACCATGCGTCCTTCTTTTTCGTATTGGAAGATGGGGTGGGAAGCCATCAGGAAATGGTAGAAGTCTTTCTCCTGCTCGACGTATCCTTCGAGGGTGCGGGGCTTCTTGTCTTTTTCCGCAGCGGGCTTGGCAGCGGATTGTGCAGCCGGTTTTTCCGCAGGCTTGGCATCGGGTTTGGCGGGTGACTGCGCGAATGCAGTGGCAGCGGTAAGCGCCGCCGCAAGAGCGACGGTGAAGCAGGTGGATGAGCGCATAGCGACTCCTCGAGTTCGTTCAGGGTCGCCGCCGAATTCCAGCCCGCTGGTACTGCTTATATAAGAATGATGTCTGTCGCCGCGGGCTTCGAAGCTCGCAACTGGCGCGGAACGGAAACGGTAGTGCGACCGAGAGCATGGTGCTCCAGAAAAGCTCAACTGTCCATATCAAATAAGTAATCTCGAATTAGCAGAGCTTATCGAGCCTACCTCCTGCCTGTGATGCCGGTCACCCGGCGAGGTGCGGGCAATTGCGTAGGATGAACTTTGAAACCTATAGGACGTTGAAATGGAAAACTTCCGGCTAAAGGTATTTCGCTCTGTCTGTGATTGTTTGAGCTTTCGGCGCGCGGCTGAGGAACTACACCTGAGTCAACCTGCCGTAACGCAACAAATCAAAGCTCTCGAAGACGAGCTCAGCATGCGCTTGCTTGACCGTACCGGGGGGCGGGTGGTTCTGACTCCCGCTGGCCGGATACTAAGGAAGCGCGCCAACGAACTCGCTGAACTGGTAGCGCTAACCCAAGAAGAACTGGCCTCGCTGAACGGCGAGCATCACGGACTCTTGCGTGCGGGCTCTTCCACCAGCATCGCGCAATACGTATTGCCGCGAATGCTAGGGCGCTTCAAGCACGAGCATCCTAAGGTGAAGTTGCAGATTCGGAGTGGCAACACCGAGCAAGTCGTAGAGTGGCTGATCGAGGGACAGATCGCCATTGGGCTAATCGAGGGACCGGCTTTGCGGAAGGATGTGCGGGTTGAGCCATTCATGGAAGACGAACTGGTGTTGCTCTATCCCGCCGATCATCCTTGGAAGGACCGTGCGACTTTGACCGTGCGTGATCTCAAGGACGCGCCATTCCTTTTGCGCGAACGCGGTTCCGGGACTCGTCGGGTTTTGGAAGCGGCACTGGAGAAGGCCGGCCTGAAAATGGATGATCTGGAAGTGGTGATGGAGTTGGACTCCAGCGAAGCGATTATTTCCAGCGTTGAGTCGGGACTCGGCATAGGATTCGTAACTCGCGCAGCGATCCTGCCGAGGCTGCCGCTCGGCAAGATGGCTACTGCGACCATCAAAGGATTGCGAATTTCCCGAAACTTCTCGCTTGTGTATCCCGCAGGGCCGAAACCTGAAGGTCTGGCCGGGGTATTCCGGCAGTTCACCATTGACAAGGTCAACGGCAATTAGCGAGTTGCAGGCTGCCTGAGAAGCGTCAGTCGGCAGCCTACAACCAAGCCAAGTAATGCCGAGTTCAGCAAGCGAAGATCCAACGTCTTCCATGCACCCGACGCATTCTGCGCGGAAAACGCTGCGTTATTGCTTCGGTGCCGCGCCGCCTTGGGCCGCCTGGGCTGAGTGATTCATCTTGCAGTGGCCCATGCCTTCCTTTTCAGACGTCATTCCCATGTGGTGCCCGCCAGCACCATTCATCATTTCCATATGCGACTGCATACGGATCATAAATTGTTCCCACATCTCTACATTATCGAGTAGCGCTGCCTTCGTGTTTTGGTCCGGAACTCTTTCCGCATCCGTTCTCATCCTTTCGATCCGGGACTGCATCTGCTTCATTTCAGCTTGCATCTGTGCCATGTGGCCTTTCATGTGGCACATATCGCTGGACTTCTTCTCCGCCCCCATGTGCATGCCGGACGGCATCCCTGTGGACTGTCCATTGGTTTGCGGGGACGGACTGCTCTGTGCGGCAAGGCTAGCGAACGCGAGCAACATAGTTCCGACGGTTAGATACACTTTCATGTTCTTCTCCTGCTGGAGTGATGAAACTGTGAATCGGGATTAATGCTCCTGCGGAGCATCAGCCTGTCAGAAAATCCGGATGTGAACATCGCATTCTCCCTTCGCAGCCGATCCCAAAGCAATTCCATGATTGCATACTTTCATAGTTGCGCAGTTCATTAATACAGCAATATGTGATTTGTGTCACCGACAGCAACTTCGGGCTAGCGCAAAGTCTCTGTCTGGCGTTTGCGTTTTCTTAAACTGCTTCCATGAAGCGGCTCCGCATCGCGCAGCGCCTTTTTATTTCCGGAGGCTCTAAATGTATCTACGTCGAATCTTTCCAATCTTGATTGCGAGCTTGTTCATGCTGGCAGGCACTGCATTTGCCGGCGGAATGGATGGAAAAGCTCTCTATCGCGATAACTGCCGAGTGTGCCACGATAAGGGGTCGGCGCATAAGCAGTACACCCCGATGACCTTGACACAGGCACAATGGCGTTTGTTCTTCTCCAACAAACTGGTCGCCTCCCACAAGAGTGCAGTTCACCCCAAAACCGGCAAGAGACTGCTCGAATCCCTTACACCCGACGAGATGAAAGCAATCCAGCGTTTTGCGGTTGATCACGCAGCCGACTCCGAACAACCGGCAACCTGCGGTTAAGCAGAGCGAGCAACTGAACACTTTGAGGGAGGAAATACATGCGACCAAAGTTTGCGGTCTATGTTCTAGTGCTTTGTCTTACCTGCGCTCCGGCACTGCTGGGGCAACAAGCCGCCACCACACCTAACGACAATGCTCAGCTTCGTCAAGAAGTCGAGCAACTGAAGAAGACGCTCGCCGATTTAGAACAGAGACTTGCCACGCAGGAGAAAAAGGTCGAAGCTGTTGCTCCGGCGACTGCCACAGTGCCCGTAGCGGCTGCAACTGAACCTGCACCCACGACCGCTGACCTACAGACCCAGGTTAAGGATCTTGACGAGCGCGTTCAGAAGACCGAATTGAAAGCAGCACTCGACCGGTTGAATTTCAGCGGGGATTACCGCTATGAAGTGCATTCCATTTATGAACATATTCCTGCGCACTACGATGGAATGCAATTGCAGAACGCTCTCGTCCGGACAGTATTCTGCTTCAATAATTCCGCACTCGGCTGCAACCCGATGCTGGCTCTGAATGCACCTGCAGGTGCGCAAGGCATGGGCGCAACTACCTTCATCAATGCAAGCGGCAACAACTACGCCTTGTACCAGCAATTCCTAGGCGCCGTTACGTACTCGCAACTGCAGACTGCAGTAGCCGGATTCAAGCAGATGTTCGGCGCGGCAGGATTCGCTGCCTTCCAGCAAGGACTGTTGCAGCAGATCGGCGTGACGGCTGCGGCCAAGTATCAGAATCAGGCTCTTCAAACCAATCGTCTTCGCTTGAACTTTGGCGCGAAAATGACCGATAACTTTACCTTCGATGGTCGCCTCAGCATGTACAAGGTCTTCGGCGACTCCACGGGTGCCCAGATCTTCAATGGCTATCCGACATCGGTGAATATGGACGGCACGACAGCAACGGTTCCGAACTCGGACATCCTGCGTGTCGAGCGCGCCTACTTCAACTGGACACACATCGCTGGATCGCCTCTGTATCTCTCGATTGGGCGTCGTCCATCAACCGAAGGGCCGCCACTGAATCTCCGCCAGGATGAACCCCGCGGAGGAACTCCGATGGCATCGCTGATCGACTACCAGTTCGACGGCATCACCGTTGGCTATCACATCGGCGACAAGACCACGCTGCGCGCCTGCTACGGCGTGGGATACGATTCCGGTTGGGGAAATGGCGTACAGGCGAATGGCACCTCCAACGGCCTTTCCGACACGCATTTCATCGGTCTCAATTTTGATCTTTGGAACACGGAAAAGACCCTGATTCAGTTCACCGCTGCTCGTGCTTTCGACGTTACTGACGGCTTCGACGGACTTACCGTTTTCTCGACGAATCCACTGACGGGCGAGACCGGGCTTCCTCCGGCTGTGCTGCGTTTTACGCCTACCAAGAACCTGGGTGCAATTGACTTGGCCGGAGTTCTCTTCCAACGGCGGGAGGGACGCTTCGACCTGTTCGCGAGCATGAACTGGGATGGGCTGCGCCCGATCAACGTCACCGGACCCTTTGGAGGCCTGGGATCAGATCCGTTTAGCACTCCTGCCAACCAAGACGGGTACATGTTCTATGCAGGGGCCCGCTACAATTTCCCGAACAACGATCGCACCAAGGTCGGCTTCGAGTTCAATCATGGCTCCAAGTACTGGTTCAATTTCGCCCAGGCGCAGGATGACATCATCGCGCCGAAGACGAGCACCCGCGGAAACGTGTACGAGGCTTATCTAACGCACCGTATCAATCCTCACTTCATCGCCAAGGCGGACTACATCCGCTACGACGCGCAGTGGAGTGGCTCTGGCTGGGATGTGGGAGCGCCTCAGAAGCTCAGCGGTATTCCGAATGTTCTCGGCTTCCCAACCTTCGACTCAGCGTACAAGTTCGCGCTCAGCATGATAGCGCGGTTCTAGTCGTCCCTCCTGAGTGGGACCGGCTTAGGCTGGTCCCACGTTTTTCATCTGTGCTCGGAGCGCAAGTATGAATTCCAAGATATCTCGCCGCGACTTTCTAAAAGTATCGACGGCAGGCGCGGCAATCGCCGGAACGACTAGTGCTACCGCGGAGCCTTCGCGACTCCCCGGACGCCGCGGCAATGAACGAGTTGAACTGATCGCGACCAATTGTGAAATGTGCTTCTGGCGCTGCGGAGTTTTGGCGGAAGTAAAAGACGGCAAAGTCGTCAAGTTGCAGGGCAATCCCAATCATCCACTGACGAAGGGCAAACTCTGCGCACGCGGCAATGCTGGGACACAGTTGCTCTACGATCCAGACCGACTGAAGTATCCGCAGGTGCGGACGGGTGATAGAGGCTCTGGCAAATTGAAGCGCGTCTCCTGGGATGAAGCGCTCGATCAGTTTGCCTCACGATTGAAAGAGATCAAACAAAAGTACGGTCCGGAGGCGGTTGCGATGTTCCCGCACGGAGTGGGGTCCGGCTTCTTCTCGACATTGATGAAGGCCTACGGCACACCCAATTCGGCCGAGCCAGCGTTTGCGCAGTGCAAGGGACCGCGCGACGTTGGATATCAGCTCACCTTCGGTCGCCCGGTGAATTCTCCGGAGCCGGTTGACCTGGAAGAGTCAAAACTCATCGTCTTGATCGGAAGCCACATCGGCGAGAACGTTTTCACGTCGCAGGTAACAGCGTTCTCTGAAGGTTTGAGCCGTGGAGCCAAGCTATTGGTCGTCGATCCAAGGTTTTCTACCGCGGCTTCGAAAGCGAACTGGTGGTTGCCGATCAGGCCAGGCAGCGATATCGCGCTCTTGCTGGCGTGGGCCAACGTGCTCATCACAGAGAAACTTTACGACAAAGATTATGTGGAGCAGTACGCGAACGGACTAAAGGAACTCACCGATCATGTGCAGGATTTCACGCCGGAATGGGCGGAGCCGCTGACCGATATCTCCGCCGCGCAAATTCGCGAAACTGCCCGGGCCATGGCCGAGGCTAAGCCTGCGGTCGCGATTCATCCTGGTCGTCATGTGACCTGGTACGGCGATGACACACAGCGTGCCCGGGCCATGTCGATCCTCACGGCCCTGCTTGGTGCGTATGGTCGCAAAGGTGGAATCTTCCTTCCGACCAAGTTAAAGCAGGGAAAGATACCGTTGCCCCCGATGCCGGACTCTGAAAAAGGTAGAGCCGATGGTGGAGGCGACAAGTACCCGCTGGCGTCGGAAGAAGCGCAGGGCCTGACACAGGGACTGATTCAGGCCACGCTCACGGCCAAGCCCTATCCGATTAAGGCATGGATCGTTTACGGACAGAACGTGCTGGAGAGCATTCCGCAGAAGCACCTGACGCGAGAGGCGATCAAACAACTCGAGTTACTCGTCGTGGTGGACGTGCTCCCCAACGAGCAGACCGACTATGCGGATATTGTTTTGCCAGAGGCGACGTACTTGGAACGCTACGATCCTCCTGCAATCTCGACCACCGTGAAGCGTCCGTTCGTCTCTGTGCGACAGCCCGCCTGCGAGCCAATGTATGAAACCAAACCAGGCTGGTGGATTACCAAGCAGATGGCGAAGCGGCTCAATCTCGAAGCGTATTTTCCGTGGAGTGACCCGGAAGATCACCTGAAACGCATCATCGCACCGATGGGAATCAATCAGTCGGAATTGATGAGTCTGGGTGCAGTGTCGTTTCCCGGCAAGCCCTATATCGAGGACCGTGTTGAAGAGGATGGCCCACTGTTTCCCACGCAGAGCGGCAAGATCGAACTCTACTCCACAGTGCTCAACGATCTTCACTTTGATCCCATGCCCATCTATCACGCGCCGGAGCAGCCTCCCTCTGGCTATCTGAGGCTGATCTATGGCCGGGCTCCGATGCACTCGTTTGGGCGCACGCAGAACAATGCGTGGCTCGATGACCTGATGCCTGAAAACCAGGTATGGATCAGCACGAAGAACGGAGCGTCGTGGCGACTGAGCGAAGGCGATGTGGTCACGCTCGAAAATCAGGATGGATTCCGCAGTGATCCCATTCACGTGCGCGTCACGGAGAGGATTCGTGATGACTGCGCGTACATGGTTCATGGCTTCGGCGCGGTTGCACCGAAGCTTAAGAAGTCATATCGGCGCGGCACCTCCGACACGAAACTTCTCAGCCGCGTGGCAGTGGACCCGATCATGGGTGGAACCGGCATGCGTGTGAATTTTGTCCGGCTGTTGACCAGCGAAGGGAAAGGGTAATCACGATGGCGCGCTATGCAATGGTCATCAAAACGGAACGATGCGTGGGATGTCAGTCCTGCACTGTCGCGTGCAAGTCGGAGTGGAATGTGCCGAATGGATTTGCCCGCACGCGAGTACCAGAGACAAGAACCCGCGGTACCTTTCCCAACCTTAGCACCAGCTTTCACGTGAACCAGTGCAATCACTGCGACAGGCCCACCTGTGTTCCGGCGTGTCCTAGTGGGGCAACCTACCAGGCGGACGACGGAACGGTACATATAGACCGGGCACTCTGTATCGGTTGTGGCGCCTGCGTTGCCGCCTGCCCGTATGGCGCGCGCTACATCGATCCCGCCGCAGGGAAGGCGGATAAGTGCGACTTCTGCGCGCCGCGCCGCGAGCAGGGGCTTGCACCAGCCTGCGTGTTGACCTGCCCTGGAGAGGCGAAGGTCTTTGGCGATCTCGAGGATTCTTCCAGCGACGTCTATCGCCTGGTCTATCGCGAAGGCGCACGCCGCATGGTGAGCAACACCGTCTCCATCAGTCCTAATGTCTATTACACGGGAACGCCGGAACACCTTGAAGTACAGGCTGCCAGCTTTGCGCCGGTGCCGCCACGCACGATCGCTCCGGGCGTCATTTGGGTAGCTTTTGCCAAGAAACTGGTTCTGCTCGCCGTGGGCGCAAGCTTTGCGGGACAGGCCATCGCATTCTTCCGCCAGCTCGCTGTTGGCGAAAAACGTTTTGAGGACTGAACATGAACCAGCAGCCGATTCCTTCGCATCCCGTTCCCCTTACGGCCGAGGCCGCCACTGCAATGGAGCAGTTGAGCATCAAGAAGCACGATGTGGCCATCGTGCTCCTGCATTGGTTCAATGCCTCGGTCTGGTTCATGGAGTTGCTCACAGGGTTGGCATTGATCGTGTCCCCAGCCTATCGTGTCATGCCGCAGTGGTATCTCACGATGATCGCCAGCGCTTTCGGTTCGCGTGCCAATCTCCTTCGCGTCCATGTCGCAATGGGGCTGACGTGGATTGTGGTCTTCACCGTCTATGGAGTATTCGGCTACCGCAACTATCTCCGCAAGGAAGTGCTGGTCAACGAGATTGGGTTGGATCAGGACGACTGGCAGTGGCTGCGAATTCGCCTGTTGCTGATTCTGAATCGAACGAAGGAGCCCCTGCCGGAGCAGGGATCCTATAACGCCGGACAGAAACTGTTCGCCTTGCTGGTGTACACCGCGCTGCCCGTGATTGCCATCACTGGGATCATCATGACGTTCCACTTGTTTGGAACCGCAGCGGTCGCATGGGCGATGCTGCTCCACTTCTTCGCTGTTGGAATGGTGGTGTCTGGCCTGATGGTGCATGCCTATATGGGGGCCGTTTTCCCCGAGGAGCGGCCCGCCTTCTTCTCAATGATCACAGGGAGGGTTAATGAGCTCTTCGCATACAAACACCACTTCAAATGGTGGAAACAGGCTAAAATAGAGCAAAGAAGCTGGCAGCAGGAATTCCATTCAACTACACCAAGTGAGCCGAAGAGTGATTGAACGCTTCGCCTTTGGGAGGAGCAAGAGTTGCGGAAGACTAAAGCTGAATCGATCGCAGCGTGTGCTGTTGTGAAAGTCAAGCGTGCGACGAAGACCGACAAGCTCATTTATCAACGGCAAAGCCAGATATGTAAGGCCTTTGCGAATCCCGTTCGCATCCAGATTCTGGAGATGCTGGGGGAGCGTGCCTGGTACGTCTCCGAACTGCTTGCGGAATTGGGCATCTCCAAGCCCAATCTCTCGCAACACTTGGCAATCTTGAGAAATTCCGGTGTGGTCACGACTAGCCGTGTAGGCAAGCAGTTGTCTTGTACCTTGGCCATGCCAGAGGTGAAGAACGCCTGCGAGCTTATTCGAAATGTGCTCCGCAAGCAGGTCGACGAGGGTCGCAAACTCATCGTTTAGTTCACGATTCGAGGAGAATCACAAGTGCAAGAAGACTCCGAGCTGGGGTCTTTTTGCTGTTTAGAATACTCGCAAGGTGCTAACCAACAGGAGCCTGGATCAGAAGCAAGATAAGGCTTGGTCCAGAAATTTATTCCGCGATTCTGTAACACCTGCTCACAGATTGCATTTATTCGCACAGAAGCGTCCGGGTGGCGCGACTAGCGATGCCAAAGACAATTTACCTCCGAGTTATAGTTCTGCTTATATTGGCGACGTTGCTCGCCTCTCCGCTTGCCGCGGAGCAGCCTAAATTGACGCTGCGACAGGCAGTGGCAGCCGCGCTGGAACACAATCCCTCTCAGAAAATGGCAGCGGCGGAGATGGCCTCGGCCGACGCAGGCTTCCGGCTATCCAAGGCCCCTCTGCTCCCGCAGATTCAGTTCTCCGAGAATCTGAGTCGTGGAGACGATCCCGTCTATGCCTTCGGGACCAAGCTGAGACAGCAGGTCTTCCAGGCGTCCGACTTCAGTCTGGGCAACCTCAATCGCCCGACTCCTAGTAGCAACTTCAATACCAGCTTTTCCGGGCGCTGGCTCGCATTCGATTCGCTGCACACCCAGTTCCAGATAAAGCGCGCATCGCTCGTGAAGCAGGCGTGGAAGCCTCCGCGGGAAGGACCCGTCAGGAGGTAATTTACCGCGTGGTGGAAGCCTACGAATCGGTGCACCGCCTGCGAGCCGGCGAAAGCGACCCGGCGCGGTTGGCGGAATTCGCCTGTCGGACTTTCGGGCAATAAAGCGGGAGCGGAGACTCGGCACGCGCAGCTATCCACCACGAGGACGCTTTGTTAAGCTGGAAAGGCTTTCATTTGCGCGGAGGGCCGCCTCTCTTGGCTGGCTTTGTTTGGGGTCCGCGATCATCATGCCCGACAGCGCTCCACGACGCCCTGCGGTGCGTGCTATCATCTCGATGCGAAACCTGATCGAGGCCGCCATGAGGATATTTGTCGCCATCTTAATTTTTATCGGACTGCTTAGTCCCGCATCCGCGGTCACGTATACTATTCAAAACTGGCCTCAGGACCTCAACAAGGTTCCCTGCGATGCGTGGAAGCACAACAGCGATGGCACATGGGTAGAAGTGGGAACTATCATCGTCAACGGAAACCCAACTTCAGGAATGACCTTCAAAGACACTGACAGAGTCGAAGTTGTTGGACGCCAAATGTCCCCACAAAAACAGCCTCTGGCCTTTTTGAAGAATGTACGGACGTTTTTCGCAGCGTTGTAGCTGGCAACCCACGAATTCTTGAGCGTCATCGGCGGGCCTCAGAATTTGCAGCCTCGCTGCAACATTGCGCCCGCTATGCTTGTGGATATGGTTCGCCGCTTTCCAGAAGGCCGTCGTGAGCTTGGTCGCGGCGTCCAGCTGGCGGCTTAAGGGCCTTCCTGCCAACGTTCGACGCAGGAGGCGAGAAGAGTGGCTAATAAACCGATGTTTCTATGGTCGATGGGTGCGTTCATAAATAGTTTACTTAAAGTTGAATAGTGGCGAAGTCACCGCAACCAACCCTCGCTGGGCCAGTTGCTTTTCAGCGAGTGGAAATCAATTGCGGAAATTGGCATGAAGACGCTTCGGATTTTGATGGTCGAAGAAGACGCTTCGGTTGGATATGTTTTGGAGGACCTGATTGCTTGCGAAGCTTCCGCATTGTTGGCAAAGATATTCACGCCGACGCCTGGCGTCTTTGTGAGGTGCGCGGCAACATTGGCGGGATTTCCGACAAGAATGCCAGGCGCATCGTTCGAGTAGCTGGCCACAAAGGCGTTCGACACGGTTGACCACGGAGCGCCCGTGTGCCAGATGGTGAGGCCGCTGACATCCCAATTCCCGATGATTTCGTTCGCCCAATTGGGCACGGTGTTGGCGAACATTCTCTTCTGACCGAACGGCAACTCGTACGTTGCGTCCCCGGTGATGTAATGCCTGATGTCAAAGTCCGAGCTCGAACGGCACTCCCGCGGACGGACGATGTCGCAGATCAGGCCGATGCCGCCGATGCCGGTATCGCCCTGAGAGTTGGCAACGGCCGAGGTGTTGTCGATGGAGTGCGAGTAAGTGTAATTGAAGTCGTACGAGACTCCATGCGACAGGTTCTTGTTCAACGTGAGCAGCAGGCCGTGGTC
>CAVRDQ010000138.1:0-74765 GCA_963719655.1 uncultured Acidobacteriota bacterium
GAGGGCGCGCACCAGGGCCGTCTTGCCATGGTCAATGTGCCCGCTGGTTCCGACGATGACGGACTTCATAGGCTTACGTTATTCCCAAAGCAAGGGGACGGGCAAGAATTTGCGTGAAGAAGAAAGCTGAAAAGAAAGTTGGCGGAAGCGTGTGTGAGTCGAACACACCAGAGACAGGGTGAACCTGCCTCTCACCGGTTTTGAAGACCGGGAGCATCACCGGACACTACGCGCTTCCGCATCCGATCACAAACGTGCAGCATTAACTTAACACGCCGCGCACATGGTTGGCATTGGTGTGGACAGCACGATGGCAGGTAAGACGTTTCACGGTTGTCGCGATGGAAGCAGAAAGAGCCACCCATTGCGAGTGGCTCTTCTTATGAATCACATACCGGCTACAGGTGCGCCGCCAAAACTGGCGACGATTAGCGGCTCTTCGGATAGCGGGCATCGAGGTCGAGGTTCAGCTCCAGGACGTTGATGCGCGGCTCGCCCAGCAAGCCGAACTGCCTGCCCTGGGTGTGCTGCGTGACCAGTGCGTCCAGCACGCCAACGGGAATGTTGCGCGCGGCGGCCACACGCGGCAGTTGGAAGAGCGCGTTGGCCGGCGAGATGTCCGGGTCAAGGCCCGAGGCCGAAGTGGTGATGTAATCGGCCGGAATCGGATGCCCCGGGTTTTCCTTCTGCGCGGCGGCCACGTCCTGCTGCACGCGGTCCACCAGCTTCTGGTTGGTGGGGCCAAGGTTGGTGCCGCCGGAGTTTGTTGCGTCGTAGCCATTGGTGCCGGCCGCCGAGGCGCGCGGATGGAAATACTCCGCGCCGGTGAAGGGCTGCGCCAGGATGCGCGAGCCGATGAGGTGTCCGTCGCGCGAGATGAGCTCGCCGTTGGCCTTGTCATGGAAGAGCAGTTGCGCGGCGGCGGTCACCACCAGCGGATAGACGATGCCGAGCAGCAGAGTGGTTGCCACGGTCATCAGGATTGCCGTAATCAGATTCTTCTTCATCGCAATGCTCCTTACGCCAGTCCGGCCATGGTGATCAAGACGTCAATCAGCTTGATGCCGATAAACGGAGCGATGATGCCTCCGAAGCCGTAGATGAACAGGTTGCGCCGCAAGAGCGCGGCGGCACCCATGGGCCGGTACTTGATGCCGCGCAGCGCCAGCGGGATCAGCATGATGATGATGATGGCGTTGAAGATCACGGCGGAAAGCACCGCCGACTGCGGCGTCTTCAGATGCATGATGTTCAGCGCGTTCAGCACCGGGAAGGTGACGGCGAACATGGCCGGGATGATGGCAAAGTACTTGGCCACGTCGTTGGCGATGCTGAAGGTGGTCAGGGCTCCGCGCGTCATCAGCAGTTGCTTGCCGATGCCGACGATCTCGATGAGCTTCGTCGGATTGGAGTCGAGGTCCACCATGTTGCCGGCCTCCTTGGCTGCCTGCGTGCCGCTGTTCATGGCCACGCCGACGTCGGCCTGCGCCAGGGCCGGAGCGTCGTTGGTGCCGTCGCCGGTCATGGCCACCAGTTTGCCTTCGGCCTGCTCGCGGCGGATCAGGTCCATCTTGTCCTTGGGCGTGGCCTGCGCCAGGAAGTCATCCACGCCGGCCTCGCGCGCGATGGCCGCGGCCGTAAGAGGGTTGTCGCCGGTGATCATGACGGTGCGGATGCCCATGGCGCGAAGCTGATCGAAGCGGTCGCGCATGCCGCCCTTGACGATGTCCTTCAGTTCGATGACGCCGAGAGCACCGCGTCCTTTTTCGGCAACCACCAGCGGAGTACTGCCCTGCCGCGCGATGTCATCCACCTGCGCGCGCACCTCGGGCGGGAAGGGATGACCGTTCTCCTGCACGTAGCGCTCAATGGCATCAACGGCGCCTTTGCGGATCTGGAAGCCGCTCAGGTTCACGCCGCTCATGCGCGTCTGTGCCGTGAAGGGAACGAACTCGGTGTTGTGGTCCTGCAACTCACGGCCACGGAGGTTGTACTTCTCCTTGGCCAGCACCACGATCGAGCGTCCCTCGGGCGTCTCATCGGCCAACGAGGAGAGCTGCGCGGCATCGGCCAACTCATCTTCGCTGACTCCCGGCGCCGGAACAAAACGCGAGGCCTGGCGATTGCCCAGGGTGATGGTGCCGGTCTTATCCAGCAGCAGCGTGTTGACGTCGCCCGCGGCCTCGACGGCCCTGCCGCTCATGGCCAGCACGTTGTGCTGCACCAGGCGGTCCATGCCGGCAATGCCGATGGCGGAGAGCAAACCGCCGATGGTTGTCGGGATGAGGCAGACCAGCAGAGAGACCAGGACGAAGATCGTCTGCGGCGCGCCGGAGTAAATGGCAAAGGGCTGCAAGGTGACCACCGCCAGCAGGAAGACGATGGTGAGCCCGGCCAGCAGGATGTTCAGTGCAATCTCATTGGGAGTCTTCTGCCGTTCGGCGCCCTCGACCAGTGCGATCATGCGGTCGAGGAAAGTCTCGCCGGGGTTGGAGGTGATTTTCACGCGTATGTGGTCGCTGAGCACGCGCGTGCCTCCGGTGACGGCCGACCGGTCGCCGCCGGACTCGCGGATGACCGGAGCGGACTCGCCCGTAATGGCCGACTCGTCCACCGAGGCGATGCCCTCGACGATCTCACCGTCGCCGGGGATCATCTCTCCGGCGGAGACCAGCACCAGGTCATTGACACGAAGGCTGCTGCTGGGCACCTGTTCGGTTGTGCCGTCGGGCCGCAGGCGGTTGGCCACCGTCTCTGAGCGCGCCTTGCGCAGGGTGTCGGCCTGCGCCTTGCCGCGGCCTTCGGCCATGGCTTCGGCGAAGTTGGCAAACATCACGGTGAACCACAGCCAGAGCGTGATCTGCAGGTTGAACTTGAAGTTCACATGCGGATGCAGGATGAGCAGCACGGTGGTGATGACGCTGCCCACCTCGACGACAAACATGACGGGGTTGCCCATCATCTTGCGCGGATTCAGCTTGAGGACGCAGTTGACGGCCGCCGCGCGAACAATGGACGGGTCCCAGATGGATTTACGATTCTTCGATGCGCTCGACATAGTGTCCTCAGAACGCCTTTCCCGCGTTCATCAAAAGGTGCTCCAGGATTGGGCCCAGGCTGAGGGCGGGGAAGAAGGTGAGGGCGCCCAGAATGACGATGACGCCGATCAGCAGGACGCTGAACAGCGGTGTCGTCACCGGGAAGGTGCCCACCGAAGGCGGCACATACTTTTTGCGCGCCAGGCTGCCGGCAATGGCCAGCATCGGCACCTTCATCAGGAAGCGTCCGCCGAGGGCGGCAAAGCCGATGGCCGTGTTGTACCAGGCCGTGTTGGCGTTCAATCCTCCAAAGGCCGAGCCGTTGTTGGCCGCCGCCGAGGTGAATGCGTAGAGAATCTCCGACAGCCCGTGCGGTCCGGGATTGGCGATGGCCCAGGTACCGAACTGCTTGACGCTGCTGATGGCCGCGAGTATCAGGATGATGAGCGGGAAGACCAGGGCGAAGAGCATGGACATCTTGACCTCATAGCCTTCGATCTTCTTGCCCAGGTACTCCGGCGTGCGCCCCACCATCAGTCCGGCGATGAAGACCGTCAGGATGACGAAGACCAGCATGCCGTACATGCCACTGCCCACGCCGCCGAAGATCACCTCGCCGAGCATCATGTTGATCATCAGCACCATGCCGCCAAGGGGAGTAAACGAATCATGCCAGCTGTTGACCGCGCCGCAGCTGGTGTCGGTGGTGACGGTGGCAAACAGAGCGCTGTCGGTCACGCCAAAGCGCACCTCCTTGCCCTCCATGTTGCCGCCCGGCTGCAGCAGGCCGGCGTGTTGCTCGACGCCGTGCAGCAGCGGATTCCCCTGCGACTCCGCCCAGTAGGTGACGAGTACTCCGACGAGGAATAGCGCGGCCATGGCTCCGAAGAGCGCCCATCCATGGCGCGGCGAGCCGGTCATGCGGCCCAGCGTGTAAGTCAACGCGGCACCCAGAGAGAAGATGGCAAAGATCTCCAGAAGATTGCTGAGGGGCGTGGGATTTTCAAAGGGGTGCGCGCTGTTGGCGTTGAAGAATCCGCCGCCGTTGGTGCCCCACTCCTTGATGAACTCCTGCGAAGCGACGGGGCCCTGCGCGATGACCTGATCGGTGACGGTGTCCAGCACGGGCTGGCCATCGGCGCCCACGGCCGGCTTGCCGTCGGCGTTCAGGTGCGGAACCTTCTGCGCCTCCACCAGTTTCACCGTGTCATAAGGGCGCAGGTTCTGTACCACTCCCTGAGAGACCAGCAGCAGCGAACCGGCGAAGCAGAACGGCAGCAGCACCCAGAGCGAGGCGCGCACCAGATCCACCCAGAAGTTTCCGATCGTCTCCGCCTCGCGGCGTGCGATGCCGCGGATGAAGGCCACGGCCAGGGCGATGCCCGTGGCCGCGCTGACGAAGTTGTGGTACGCCAGGCCCGCCATCTGGGTGAAGTAGCTCATCGTCGTCTCACCCGAGTAGGCCTGCCAGTTGGTGTTTGTGGTGAAGCTGGCGGCGGTGTTCCACGCCAGATGGCCGGGGCTGACCGCGGTGAGCTTCTGCGGATTGAAGGGCAGCCAGTACTGCACGCGCTGCATCACGTACAGCAGCAGCATGGAGACCAGGCTGAACAGCAGCATGGCCACGGCGTACTCCATCCAGCCCATCTCGCGCGCTTCGTCCACGCCGGTCACGCGGTACAGCAGCCGCTCCACCGGGCGCAGGATGGGGTCGAGGAATGTCTTTTCCCGCGCGAAGACTCGCGCGATAAAGATCCCGAGGGGCTTGGTAACCAGCAGGATCAGCAGAAAGAAGAGGGCAATTTGCAGCCATCCATTCAGCGTCATCTCAGAATTTCTCCGGACGCAACAAGGCGTACACCAGGTAGGCCATCATCAGTATGGTCAACAGCAGCATCACAGTGGTTTCCACGGAAGGCTCCTAGCGGATGCGATCGCAGAAGCGGACGTAGCCGGCTGCGAGGGCGAAGAAAGCGATAGTCAAAGCGACAAACAGAAGGTCCTGCATGGGGAATCGGCTCCCGGAGCACCGCCGGTCAGGCCGGAGGGTCCACAGATTGATTGGATTGTGTTGGCGATAAACTCCGGCTAAAAGCTTTCTAAAAAGTTCCTAAACGCGGGGCAGGGGGGCGCCAAACGGGCGGTGGGGCATAGGGATGGGCTGGCGCAAACGAGGCCGGGCTGACCGAATGGAGCGATGGACCAGAGGCTGGATCGCAGAGGCTGCGGCGGTGCGACGATGTTCCAACTGAAGGGCCACCAGCAGCCACAGGAGAAACGCCAGCGCCAGCACACAGAGCGCGACAAAGATTGGGAACGCCATGGCAACCTCACTTCCGCGGCTGCGAACCGGCCGCAATGAGATTGAACTACTCCATGACTTAACCTGGGATGAAAAGAGGCTTAAGGATTCCTAAATCAAGCGGTCACTCCGGCAGAGGGCGTCAGTCCTGCGGCGTGGGCTCAAAGCGATAGCCCACCCACTTTTCCGTGACGATGTAGCGCACCGAACCATCCTCGGGCTCCAGCTTTTTGCGCAGATGGTTCATGAAAACGTGCAGATATTCCGGCTGCTGCGTGCTGCCGGCGCCCCACACGGCGGTGAGCAGCGCACGGTGGGTGAGCACGCGTCCCGGGTTGCGCATCAGGTGCAGCAACAGGTCGAACTCCTTCGGAGTCATGTGCACTTCGCTGCCACGCACGGTCACCCGGCGGGTCAGCAGGTCGATGTAGATATCTCCTGCGCTGACGGGGTCCTGACCGTTGGCGGAACCCTCCTGGCCAACGCGGCGCAGTGCGGCCCTTACGCGCGCCATCAGTTCATTCATGTTGAAGGGCTTGGTCACGTAGTCGTCGGCACCGGAGTCGAGCGCATCCACCTTGGGCTTCTCTTCGCCGCGCACGCTGAGCACGATGATGGGAAGGTTGGCCTTTTTGGCTCGTATCCGCCGGCAGAGTTCAAGGCCGCCCATATTCGGCATGGAAAGGTCGGTGATGACCAAATCCGGTGTCCAGTCGCGCATCACCTCCAGCGCTTCGTCACCGTCGCCCGCGGTGCGCACCTGGTAGCCGTGCGCGGAAAGCGTGGTGCGCAGCACGCGCGTGATCTGGCTCTCGTCATCCACCACGAGGATGCGTTGGGTTTCGCTGCTCATTTCGGCTCCTGGGTTACGATGTGCACGTCCACTTTGGGCGCTTCGCGGAGAAAGTCGTGGATGGCCGACCAGTAGAGATACTTGCGCCAGCCCTTGAGCGCCGAGCGGCCGAAGACGACCTGCGTGATGTGCTTTTCGCGCACGACCTTGGCCACCTCTTCTGCCACCCGGCGGCCGCGGGTGCGGACGATCTGTGCGCCCAGGTTCTCGGCAAAGCGGAGGTTCTCGTCGAGGGTGCGCCGGTAATCGGGATTGTCGTCCTTGCCGATGTCCACGTAAATCACAAAAAACTCGGCGCCAATCCGCTCCGCCATGCGTGCGCTGCGCGCGATGAGGTACTGCGCAACCGGGTTGGAGCTGATGCAGACGGCGATGCGTTCGGTGATCGGCGTGTTGCTGGAGATGTTCTCGCGCTTGCGGTAGCTCTCCAGGCTGCGGTCCACCACGGTGCCCACCTGGCGCAGAGCCAGCTCGCGCAGGGCGATCAGGTTGCCCTGGCGGAAGAAGTTGGAGAGGGCGCGGTCACTGCGCTCCACCGGGTAGATGTCGCCGCGTTTCATGCGCGCCTGCAGAGCCTCCGGCGTCAGGTCGGCCAGCACGATCTCATCCACGCGCTGTAAGACCCAGTCGGGAACGGTCTCCCGCACCACCACGCCGGTGATGCGGCCCACCAGTGGCGTCACGCTCTCAATGTGCTGCACGTTCATGGTGGAGACGACGTCAATCTCGGCGTTCAGCAGGTCCATCACATCTTCGTAGCGCTTGCGGTGGCGGCTGCCCTCGATGTTGGTATGGGCCAGCTCATCCACCAGCACGATCTCCGGATGCAGGGCGAGGATGGCGTCCACGTCCATCTCGTCAAAGACGGTGCCCTTGTACTCCAACTGCTTGCGGGGTACGGCGGGCAGGCGGCTGGCCAGCTCGGCGGTGGCGGCGCGTCCATGCGTCTCAATGATTCCGGCGACGACGTTTTCCCCGCGGCTGTAGCGGCGGATGCCTTCGCTGAGCATGGCATAGGTCTTGCCGACGCCGGGCGCATAGCCCAGAAAGAGCTTGAATAGCCCTCGCTTCCGCGCCGGTGCGGTCTCTTCCAGCCATTGCTCGGGAGTCTTCGACATATGCGGCCTATTGTTGAACAACTCGTCGAAATTGTCGAATAGGGTACAATTCCGCCGTGCTGCGGATCATGAAAAATCAGTACGTGCGTTACGCACTTTCGATGCTGGTTGTGGCGCCGATGGTCGCGCTGGGCCGGTACACGCACGCCAATGCCAGCACGCAGGGATTCGCCTTCCTCCTGGTTGTGCTCGTGATCTCCGCCGCCTGGGGATTGCGTTCGGCCATTCTGTTTTCGATCACCGCCACCTTGGCCTACAACTATTACTTTCTGCCGCCCATCGGCACCTTTACCATCGCCGACCCGCAGAACTGGATTGCCCTGTTCACCTTCCTACTGACGGCCGTCATCGCCAGCCAGCTCAGCGAGCGTGCCCGCCGCGAGATGGCCAATGCCGACAGCCGCCGCCGCGAACTGGAACAGCTTTACGCCCTCAGCCAGCAGTTGCTGACGGCCGACAACGTGCTCGCGCTCATTAACAGCATTCCCGGCAGCATCGTGTCCATCTTTGGAGTCCGGCAGGCGGCGTTGTTTTCCATGTACAGCCGCAAGGCCTACTACTCCAGCCTGGAGGCGCGCGAGCTCATCACCGAAGACGAACTCAAGCGCGTGGGCGGCGGCGGCGACCCGGTCAGCAAGAAGGACCTGCGCATACGTCCGCTGCGCGTTGGATTGAACTTTGTGGGCGCACTCGGCCTGGAGGGAGGGCAACTCTCCCTGGAGAGCCTGGTGGCCATTGGCAGCCTGGTGGCGATCGCCATTGAGCGCGCCGGAGCGGTGGAAAAACTGGCGCACTCGGAGGCCGGCCGTGAGAGCGAGCGCCTGCGTTCCATCCTGCTGGACAGCGTCACGCATGACTTTCGCACGCCTCTGACCTCGATCAAGGCCTCGGCGCAATCTCTTCTGGAGTCCGGGACGCTCGACGAAGGCGCCCGCCGCGAGTTGCTGACGGTAATCAACGAGGAGAGCGATCGCCTGGACCGCCTGGTGGGAGAAGCGGCGCGCATGGCGCAACTCGATGCCCACGCCGTGGAACTTGAGCTCAAGCCGCACGACATCCGCGAAGCCATTGACGCCACGCTCGCGGTCAATCAGAACACCCTGGCCAACCACCAGGTTCGGGTGGTGGTGCCGGAAGGATTGCCCAAGGCGGTGCTGGATTTGCGCCACACCGAGGAGATACTCTCGCAGTTGTTGGACAACGCCGCCAAGTACTCGCCGCGCGGCACGCCCATCACCATCAGCGCGGAGCAGCAGGGGCGCATGATCGTCACCAGTGTGGCTGACCAGGGTCCCGGCATCGAGGCCATTGACGAGAGCATGATCTTCGACAAGTTCTACCGCGGACGCGGCCAGCGCAAAACCGTGCAAGGCACTGGCATGGGCCTGGCCATCGCCAAGGCCATCGTGGAAGAACACGGCGGCAGCATCTGGCTGACGACCCAGCCCGGCCACGGATCGGTCTTCAGTTTCAGCCTTCCCATGGCCCGCTAGACCAGCCGCAGGGCTGACCGCCAAGGCCTCGGCCACGAGCCGTGAGAGTCTCGTTAGTCATTGTTCCTCAATCACATACAGAGATTTCTGAATCCAGCCCCGCCACTTCGGCGGATGGACTTGCGCATTTTTCTACCGAGCATTTGGCCACCGCTGGGCGCGGGATTTTCGCCGCTCAATGGATGAACAGCGGTGTGTGATGAAAGTCACGGCGCGGGCGGGAGCGGGTTTGTTACCATAATGGAAATGAAATTCAATTTCAGAATCATTATGAACTGGGACCGTATCGCATGACGTTGTTTCCCGCAGTTTTCCCTTTCCTCTTCGACCGCTTGGTTGCGAAGTGTTTCCGCCTCTTCCGCAGCTTCCGCTTCTACCGCTTCTATTGCCTCCTGCTGGCCGCGGCGTGCGTCTTCGGCGCCGTTCCCCTGCAGGCGCAGCCGGCGCCTCGGGCCGCGCTCGGCGGCACGGTGACCGACGCGACCGGGGCGGTGTTGCCCGGCGTCCTGGTGCGGGCGCAGAGTGGCCCTGCAAAGCCGGAAGCCACTGCCACCAGCGGAGCCGATGGCAGCTATCACATGACGCTGCCCGCTGGAACGTATAGCGTGCGGTATGCCTTGGCGGGCTTCTCCACGCAGACGCGGGATTCCGTGGTGGTGGCCGACGGGGAGAGCCTGCACCTGGATGTCATGATGGAGGTCGCAGCGCACCAGGACGATCTCACGGTCACCGTTCAAGCCGCCCAGGTGGAAACCGAAAATACACAGCTCGGCGGCACAATCTCCGCCCAGGCTATCAGTGCAGTGCCGCTCAACGGGCGCAGTTTTACCGATCTGCTGGCCGTGCAGCCCGGAGTAGTGCCCACCAGCTCGCAGCAGCCGAATGCGGTCGTCATGTCGGGATGCACCTCCACGCCGCCCTCGGGCGACCTGAATCCCGGCAACCTCTCGGTAAGCGGCCAGCGCGAGACCAGCAACGGCTTCAGCGTCAACGGCGCGCGCACCCAGGAAGACTTCAACAACGGAACGGCCGTGGTGCCCAACCTCGACTCGATTCAGGACCTGCTGGTGCTGACCAGCGCCTTTGATGCCGAGTACGGCAATTACGCCGGAGGCCAGGTGATGGTCAACACCCGCCAGGGCGGCAACCACCTGCACGGCTCAGCCTTTGAGTTCTTGCGCAACACGGCGCTGGATTCGCGCAGCTACCTTGCCAACGAGCGTGCCACCTACCGGCGAAATCAGTTTGGCGGAACCCTGGGCGGAGCCTTGCGCAAGGACAAGCTCTTTTTCTTCCTCGACTACCAGGGTACGCGCATGACCGAAGGGCAGGAGACGGGCAACATCACGGTGCCCAGTTTGGACGCGCGCCAGGGCAACCTTACCAGCCTGGCCAGCCAGCTGACCGGCACGGTCAGCACCGCCTATTGGGCCAACCAGCTCAGCTCGCGGCTGGGGCATGCCGTTTGGCAGGGCGAGCCCTACTACGCCGCGGGATGCACGTCGAGCGCCGGGTGCGTATTCCCTAATGGCAACCTGCCCACGACGGCATGGTCGGCCCCGGCCACCCATCTTCTGCAATACATTCCGCAGCCGAACGCCGGTGGCCAGACCTTTACGGACTCGGCCCACAACCTGACTTTGGATGACAACAAGGGCGGGGCGCGGGTGGATGCCGTAACGCGGCTGGGCAATTTCTCCGCCTACTACTTTTTGGACCAGTACGGGCTGGACAATCCCTATCCCACGGCCGAAGGCGGAGCCAATGTGCCGGGCTTCAACGCCACCTCGTCTGGCCGCGCGCAGCTTTACAGCCTGGGCCTGACCAAGGTTTTCGGCGCCAACACGGTGAACGAGGCGCACTTCAGCTACATGCGTTATGCCAATGTGATCGGCCATCCCGTGGGCGGTGTCGGTCCGACACTGGCGTCACAGGGCTTTGTGGAGGGCGTTGGGACGCTGGGCATCGTTCCGCTGGACAAAAGCATTGAGGGCGTTGAGAACGTTGCATTCAACGACTTCACCATCGGTGTAGACGTGACCGGCGAAACCCAGGTCAACAACACCTTCCAGTGGAGCGACGCCTTCAGTCACACTCATGGCCGCCACACCTTCAAACTTGGAGCGGCCTTCCATCTCGACCAGGTCAACATCCACTCCAACTCGATTAACAACGGATCCTTCGTCTTTAACGGTACGGAGACCGGCTCGGACTTTGCCGACTTTCTGTTGGGCGTGGCCAGCACCTACGAACAGGGCGATGCGGCGGCCTTCTACATCCGCAACAAGTACATTGGCGCCTACGCGCAGGATAGCTGGAAGGCGCGGCACAATATGGTGATCAACTACGGCCTCCGCTGGGACGTGCTGCCCCCCTGGCATGAGAAGTACAACCAGTTGCAGACCTTTGTTCTGGGCCAGCAGTCGGGTGTCTATCCGGGCGCGCCCCAGGGCATCGTTTTTCCCGGCGATCACGGGATTCCGAACACCCTGGCGCCAACCAAGTGGAACAATCTCTCGCCGCGCGTGGGGGTAAGCTGGTCGCCCGCTCCGCAGGACGCTTTTGCCAAATTGCTGCTCGGCGATGCGGGCAAAAGCAGCATTCATGCGGGGTGGGGAATGTTTTACTCGGCCTTTGAAGGGCTTTCGGCCGGCATTATGAGCGCCAATCCGCCATACGGATATGACTACGACAGCACCAGCGGCGCGCCCAGCCTTGCCGAGCCCTTTGTGGGAGCCACCACGGGCCTGAGTAACGGGCAGCCGTTTCCGTCGCCAATTCCCAGCCGCGGCGCGACGCTCAACAATCCCAACACCAGCGTGGACTGGTCGAAGTACCAGCCGATCACCGGCGACCCGGCTTTTTACTATCGCAACACTTCGCCCTACACCGAGAGCTACAACCTAAACGTGGAGCGCGAAGTTGCCAAGGGCACGTTCCTCAAGGTGGGGTACGTTGGCTCACAGGCGCATCACCTGCTGGTGCTGACCTCGGCCAATCCGGGGAACGCTGCGCTCTGCCTCAGCGTCAGCCAGCCGTCGCAGGTGGCGCCGGGCACCGCAACCTGTGGTCCGTTTGCCGAAGGTGGAACCTTTACCCGCGCTGATGGCAGCACGCTGACCGCGCGAGGCCCGTTCAGCGCCAGCTTCGACGGCATCAGCTACCAGAAGACCGTCGGCTTCTCAAACTACAACTCCATGGAGGTGACCCTGCGTCACGCTGGCCGTTCATGGGACGCGCAGGCGGCCTACACCTACGGGAAATCGCTCGATGATTCGTCGAGCCTGAGCGAGGAGGTGTACCCGATGGGCGCGGCGATGTCCAAGGCGATATCGGCCTTCGACCTGCGACACAACTTTGTGGTCAGCTACCGCTACGCGCTGCCCGTGGCGCACATCTTCCACGCCACCAACCGCTGGACCAACGGATGGGCCCTGAGTGGCATCACGCGCTTCGCCACCGGCCTCCCAGTCACGCTCTACAACAATACGGATAGCTCGCTGCTCGGCAGCATGCCCAACGGCATCAACAACAATGGAGTGGATACGCCGCGCTACACGCCGGGCAATTTAGAGCTTCGCCACCGGCCGGGCAGCAGTTCGCAGCCGGCCTTCAACACCAGCCTATTCTCCGTGCCGGACGAAGGAACCCTGGGCAACGCGCGCCGCCGCTTCTTCTACGGCCCGGGCCTCGTAAACTTCGATATGGCACTGCAAAAGGAGATCGTACTCAGCGCCGGACGCAGCCTGCAACTGCGCATGGAGGCCTTTAACGTCTTCAACCACGCGCAGTTCTTCGGCCCCGCGGCGGTCAACGGCAACATCAGCAGCGCCGGCTTCGGGCAGATCGTCAACGTGATGCCGCCGCGCCAGGTACAACTGGCAGCCAGGTTTGTCTTCTAGCCACGAAGCCGGTTTCTATGAGCCTCTGCCTGTTTGGCGTTCCGAGGAGCTCAGATTATGGATGGGAGATGGAGAGCCGTGGTGCGGCTGCGGTTGCAAAGGAAACCTGGAAGGTGGTTCCGCAGTTGAGTGCGCTGCTCACCGTCAGTTCCGTGTGGTGAACGTCGGCAATCCACTTGGCGATGGCGAGCCCCAGGCCGCTGCCATCCACCTGTCCGCGCGATGGATCGGTGCGATAGAAGCGCTGGAAGATCAGGGGAATTTCTTCCTCACGGATACCGCTTCCGTTGTCCTTGATTGCAACGATGGCGTTGGCCTGCTCATGGCGCAGGGTGACTTCGATGCGGCCGTGCGATGGCGTGTACTTGACCGCGTTGTCCAGCAGGATCCAAATCAGCCGCGACAGGCTCGATGGGTTGGCCAGCACATAGGAAGGCCCGGCATGGTCCATGGACATGGTGAATGTGTGATTCCGTGTCAGCGCCATCGGGCGGATCTTACCGCACACCTCGCTTAGGATCGCAGTCAGGTCCGAGGGTTCCAGAGGGATATCACATTCTCCGGAGTCGGCGCGCGCCAGGGTCAACATGTCCTCCAGCAGAAGGCTCGCCTTGGCGCTTTCATCCACTACATCCTGAAATGCCTTCCGGCTCTGTTCCGTGATGGCGGGCTCGCGCATTGCCAACTCGGAGACCATTCGCATGTAAGTGATGGGGCCACGCAATTCATGCGACGCATCGCCGGTGAACTGCCCAATGTGGCTTACTGCTCCTTCCAGCCGGGTCAGCACGGCATTAAACGTGTCCGTCAGCCGCTGCAACTCGTCGCCGGTTTTCAGCGCCGGCAGCCGCTCGCTGAGATTGGAGACGCTGATGGATTGCACGCTGGCCGTGATCCGGTCCACCGGCACGAGCGCCTTTCGACTGATGAAGTAACCTGCGGCGGCAGAGGCAATTAATAGAATCGGCGCGGCGGCGAGCAGCACGAAGGTGAAGCGTTGCAACAGCGCCCGGTTATTGGTAAGCGAGGCGGCAACACTAAGGTATTGCACCTGGCCATCCAGCTCGAAGGGCCGCACCAGCACAAGATATGGCTGCCCGGCGAAGGTTGTGGTTGTAAAAGACTCAGCGCCCGGCGAGCTGACCTTCGGCCACGGAAAGGCCAGGGCCGAAGACGATGGCGAAGGGTGCAGGCGATTATTCTCAGCGTCGAATACCTCAATGAGGCCGTCGCCCGTGGCGCTGGCAAACTGATGGAGCTTGCGGGTACGCTCCGGCATGGGCAGTGGCTGCGAGTCGCGCAACACCTGGCTCAAGCGGTCCACGCGATGCTCCAGCGTTTGCCTGCGCACGGTGTTCAGGGAATGGCGCAGGTCCAGCCACATGGCGGCACCGAAGAGAATCCATTCGAGGAAGAAGATACTCAGGAACCAGAGGGTGAGGCGGAAGGAGATGGAGCGGTTGCGGATCAGCATGCGTCCGCCCGAAGGGAGTAGCCGATACCGCGTACCGTGTGCAGAAGGTTGGCTTCCCCCGGCTTGCTGATTTTGGACCGCAATGCGCGGATGAAGACGTAGAGCGTGGCCCCATTCACCTCCGCGTCGCTGCCCCAGCCTTCTTCAATCAGCACTGCCTGCGGAACCACGGTGCCGGCGCGGCGCAGAAGGGTCTCCAACAGGGCAAATTCGGTTCGCGTCAATGCGGCGGTACGATTGCCGCGCTGCAGTTCACGCGTGTCGCAATTCAGAACAAGGTCCTGAAAACGCAACTCCTGCGCCTCCGCGGCCGGAACGCGCCGGGCCGCGGCACGCACGCGGGCCAGCAGCACATCCAGTTCAAAGGGCTTGGTCAGGTAATCGTCAGCGCCCTGGTCCAGGCCGTGGACGATGTCACTCATGGCGTCGCGGGCGGAGAGGATCAGCACCGGAGTGCGGCGCCGCGCCTCACGCAACTCGGCCACCACGCGAAAGCCATCCTTGCGGGGCAGCATCACGTCCAGCACGATGACGTGGTAGTTGCGCGCCAGGGCCAGCCGCAGAGCCTCTTCGCCGTCGTAGGCCGCATCCACCGCGTAACCCTCCGCCTCCAGTGCGCGGCGCAGCACATCGGCCATACTCCGCTTGTCTTCTACGACGAGGACCCGCATGTGTCCATTCTAGGCGGGCAATGTGAATTCTTCGTGAAACGCCAGTGCTGGAGCGGACTTCTTTAGATTCGCTTTAGAATCGCCTGCTCTAATCGCATTGTTCACCAAACATCAAACCGCGTCGCGGAGACGGCGATTCATGGATCCATCTCTCCGTGCCGCCGCTGATGAGTGTGTTGTGTTCGGGGTTCCGGGGGCGAGAAATACCTGCAACTTTGCTAGATTGCGCACGCCAAGTGCGCCATTGGAGAACCATCCCATGCGTCGAGTTATAGCCATCACGATTCTCTTCCTGGTAGTCCTTTCCTCCGCCGTCTTCGGGCAGAGTGGCAAGGGCTCCGTCAGCGGCCATGTGGCGGATTCCGTCAACGCCGTACTGCTGGGCGCGCAGGTGGAACTGTTGCCAAACGCCGGCCAGACCACCACCAACGAGCAGGGTGAATTCAACTTCACCGCCGTGCCCGCGGGCACCTACACGCTGCTCATCCACTACGTCGGATTTGATAATTTCTCCCAGGAAGTCAAGGTGGCTCCGGGCCAGCGAGTCTTTGTGAAGGCGGTCATCAAGGTGGCGCAGAAGGCCGATGAAGTCACGGTCTTCAGCGAGCGCGAAAGCGGCGAGGTTGAGGCCATCAACCGCACCCGCACCGCCGACAACATCGTGCAGATTCTGCCGGCTGAGATCATCACCAGCCTGCCCAACGCCAACGTCGCCGACGCACTCGGCCGCCTGCCTTCCATCACGCTGCTGCGTACGGAAGGCGAAGGCGAATACATTAGCGTCCGCGGCACCGAACCACGCCTGACCAACGTCACCATCAACGGCATCACCATTCCTTCGCCGGAGCCCACCGTCCGCCAGGTTCGACTGGACGTGATTCCCGCTGACCTCGTGGAGTCGGTCGAGATCAACAAGACCATGTCCGCCAGCCAGGACGGCGACGGTATCGGCGGCTCGGTGGACCTGCGCACCAAGACGGCCACCGACCAGCCTCTGGTCAACATCTACGGCAACGCCGGACGCACCGAGATCATGAACGGCCGTGACGTGGCCCAGTTCGGCGGCACCTACGGACAGCGCTTCGGCAAGAAGAAGCAGTTCGGCGTGCTGTTTGGCGGCACCTACGACTGGAATGGCCGCGGCATTGATAACATTCAGCCCGCGATTGATCCCTACTCCACCTACGCGCAGCCTTTCTACGATAACGACACGATCCGAGAATATCGTTACTACCGCACCCGCTACGGCTTTGCCGGCAGTGCCGACTACAAACTGGGCGAGTTCAGCAGCATCTATGCCCACGGCCTGTACAGCGATCTGAAGGACTGGGGCGACAAGTGGTACTACGAGCCCGTCTCCAAGGCGATCTCTCTGGTCGGCGGCGTGCCAACCGATCCCAGCCCGACGGCAACCTCCAGCAGCCCGAAGTTTTACACCTCGAGCAAGCGTCCCAACGCCAGCGTCGGCTCGCTGATGCTCGGCGGACACCACGTGCAGCCGACCAGCACCATCAACTGGGAAATCTCGGCCTCGCGCTCTTATGAAGTGGATTCGGCCGGCAACCCGAAGGCCGACTTTGCCTGGGTTGGTCCCAAGGTCTATTGCAACTACGTTCCGCAGGGCGTCACCAACACGCCGACCTTCGGACTCTGCGACGCGGCGGGCTCGGTGCTGCAGAACTCACAGCTCTGGGCACTGAAGGACTTGACGACCAGCAAGGGCCTGACGGCGCAGTTGAACCTGACGGCCGCCGGCAGCTACGCCAAGCGCTACGAGGCGGACGGCCATCACGGCACCTTCGAGGCGGGCTTCAAGTTCCGCAACGGACACAAGTATCAGGACGCCACGGAAAACGTTTACGACGGCTGGTCCACCTCGGGTAATCCGGGACTGTTGATGGCTAACCTGCAAGATAGCTTCCAGGCCAACGACTTCTTCCAGGGACATTATTTCGGTGGAAAATTTGGCCCGGTGTCGAACTTCCAGAAGTCAGCGAATTACGTTCTGCAGAACCTCTCGGCCGATCTGGACGGATACAAGACGGCCTCCGATGGCGCGCCCAACCAGTTTGACATCATTGAGCGCATCACCGCCGGTTATGTAATGAACACCATTGACCTGGGCAAGCTGCACATCCAGACCGGCCTGCGCCTTGAGGCCACGCAGATGGATACCCTGGGCCACACCGTTACCCTCCTCAATCCCGGCCAGGGTTCATGCCCCAGCTCTGCCTATGGCGGCTGCGGCGTGGTAAGCAGCGTCACCAACAACCCCAGCTACATTGATGTTCTGCCCAGCGCGCAGTTCCGCTACTCGCTGACCAAGGACAGCTCACTGCGCGCGGTGTTTGCCCGCGGCGTCGCCCGTCCGGATGCTTACCAGCTGGTGCCCTACGTGACGGAAGACGACACGGCCAGCCCCACCACGGTGGCGATCGGCAATCCCAGCCTGCGCCCCGAGCACGCCAACAACTACGACCTGCTGTATGAGAAGTTTCTGAAGCCGGTCGGCATCTTCCAGGCGGGCTTCTTCTTCAAGCAGCTGACCGCGCCCCAGGTGACCGAGGCGATTCCGGGCAGCATCAGCCTTGCATCGTTGCCTGCGGGCTATCTGCCGCCGACGCTGGCTCCCATCATCGCCCAGTATCCGGGTGATTCCATCACCATGACCTTGAACGGCAAGAACGCCTATCTGTACGGCTTTGAGGCGAACTACCAGCAGCACCTGACCTTCCTCGCGGGACCGTTCAGCCACCTGGGCGTTTCGGCCAACTACAGCTACATCGTCAGCCAGGAAAAGGGCCTGCTGTTGCGCTCGGACAGCCCGGCGTTGCAACAGCAGTCACCGACGGCCTGGAACCTGAGCCCGACCTGGGACAGCAAGCATGTGTCGTTCCGGCTGGGCATCACCTACAACGGTCCGTGCATCTACCAGTACGCCTACGTCTCGCCCGCGCTGCTTGCATCGGGCTCGGGAGCGGACGTCAGCGGCCTCGGTCCGCATGGCCCGCAGGGCGACATCTACACCCTGGCGCACACCCAGATTGACGCGCAGATCAACGTCAAGGTCAATCAGCACCTCACCTTCATGGCCTACGGACTGAACTTGAACAACGAGGTCTTCGGCTACTACACGGGCAGCACGAACTTTGTGAACCAGCGCGAGTATTACCGCTCCACCTACGCCGGTGGCGTGAAGTACACCTTCACCCGCGGCAAGTAGCACGCATCCTTCGATGGAACGCTCCACGGGGTGCATGCGGAAGATTGCATGTGCCCCGGTTTTTGTCTGCACCAACGGGCCGTGGGAACTCCGCTGCGTGATGCACAACTGCGAGTCTGGGTGGGCAGGTCACTGAAGTTGCGAAAGACTGAGATGGGAAAAACACTGACATGAAGATGCAGGCCATGATTCGCCGGTTCCATCTGCCGATGTTCGCCATTGCCGTTCTGTTGTATTCGGCCACGCTTGTGGCACAGCCGGCCACGCAGCCGCAACGCATCATCCTGACCTTGACGGCCGACCCCGCGCACTCCATGGCGGTCACATGGCGCAGCATACAGGCCGTGCCGCAGGCCGGGGTGCAGATCGCCGTGGCCTCGCCCGCGCCCACCTTCCCGAAAGATGCGGCCACCGTGCAGGCCACTTCCACGGCCGTGGCCAACACCGAGCTCAAGCTCTCCTACTCCGCTGTGCTCAAGGGGCTGAAGCCCGACACTCAATACCTGTACCGCGTCGGCGCCGACGGCGCATGGAGCGAGTGGAACTTCTTCCGCACCGCCCAGGAGCAGCCTGCGCCTTTCCGTTTTCTCTATCTAGGCGACGCGCAGAACAGCATTCACTCCATGTGGTCCCACACCGTCCGCGCGGCCTACGCCGCGGCCCCCGACGCGCGCTTCATGGTGCATGCCGGAGACCTGGTGGCCGAGGGCTTTGACGACAAGCTCTGGGGCGAGTGGCATGACAGTCTTGGTTTTATCGCAGCCACCATGCCCAGCCTGCCCGTGGTCGGCAACCATGACCTGCACCTTGCGGCCTCCGGCGACGGGGACGGCAAGGTGAAAAATATCTTCGCCGCGCCCCTCTGGACGGCGAACTTCACTCTCCCTGCCAACGGTCCCGCCATCCCGGAAACTCCCGGGCAGAGCTACTACGTGGACTACCAGGGCGTACGCTTCATCGCCCTGGACGCAAACGTCTGGGCCAATGACAGCTATCGCCCTGAGCAGCGCGGACGTGTCAGTGCCGCCGAGTTGAAATGGGTGGAAGAGCTATTGAAGACGAATCCCAATCGCTGGACGATTGTTGTGCAACACCAGAGCCCATACTCCGTGGGCAAGGACCGCGACTACGACGCGATGCGTGCCGCGCTGGTGCCGCTCTTCGACAAGTATCACGTGGACCTCGTCCTGATGGGCCATGACCATTGCTACGCTCGCACCCGGCGCATCACCGCCAGCAAGCCTTCAGCAAACGGAACCATCTACGTGATCTCCGTCAGTGGCCCCAAGATGTACAAGGTCAGTGCTCGCCACGCCGAACTGATGGAAGTTGTGCGGGAGAACACGCAGATGTACCAGGTCATTGACGTTGCCCCCAACCGCCTGAAGTTTTCTGCCTACGACGCCAGGGGCGGCAAGGTGGATGAGTTCACACTGGAAAAGTAGATCGGCGGAGCCGGAGGAGTGACCTTCGGCTCCTTCTTGCTGGAATTCCTCCAATCAAGCTGCGCTATCAGGGCAATTCCGCTGACGATGGCCCGCGCCGCTTCACGTTTCACAGTTTATTTACCTCTGATTCATAACCTCAACTGCATCACTGGTTGAGCATGGCCAGCAGTGATCTCCTGTCTTACGGCAAGTGCTCTGGTATGCCACGGACGGTCTCACACAACCCGCACCGATTGGTGCGGGCCTGCCAGTGGTTCCCCATGCGAGGAGTCGCGGCAGGAATTTTCCACTACATGGAGAGGCCATGAAACACTGCTCGTCATTCTTCGGAATTGCCGTCCTGCTGCTTGCCCCGCTCGGGATGTTTGCCCAGCAGGCGGGCGGCCCATCCCAGCCGCCTGCTGATCCCGGTACTCCGCCCGCCAAGATTCAGGTATCCGACAGCATTTCCGTCACCGCTCCCGGCGAAATACGCACGGAACAGACCGTCAGCGAGCGCGTGATTGAAGAAGCGGCGCCCGGCACCAGTCCCATCCGGATCGTCTCGCAGCTGCCCAGCGTCAACTACACCTCGGCCGACCCTTACGGCGCCTACGAGTGGGCGGTACGCATCTCCATCCGCGGCTTCAACCAGAACCAGCTCGGCTTCACGCTCGATGAAGTTCCGCTGGGCGACATGAGCTACGGCAACTGGAATGGCCTGCACATCAGCCGCGCCATCATGGACGAAAACATCGGCCGCATCGTCCTCTCGCAGGGCACCGGCTCGCTGGAAACGGCCTCGAACAGCAACCTGGGTGGCACCGTGCAGTTCTACTCGGTGGACCCCTCGGACAAGCGTTCGGTCACCGTGGACCAGAGCTTCGGCAGCTTCAACGCCTACCGCACCGTGGCCCGTTATGAGAGCGGCCTGCTGCATGGCAACACCAAGTTCTACATCGCCGGCGTCAGCCAGCTTACCGACAAGTGGAAGGGCGCAGGCAACATCAGCCAGGATTACTGGCAGCTGAATGCCAAGATCGTTCATTACTTCGGCAGCAAGGGTGTCCTGACGGCCTTCGTGGACTATAGCAACCGCCACGAAACCGACTACCAGGATCTCTCCAAAGCCTACGTCAAGTACCTGGGCTACAACTGGGACAACTACGGCAATTGGGCGAACTCTTTGCAGGCTGCCAACGCCTATAACGGAATCGGAAATTATCCCGGCAAAGTGGCGAACCTGCCGGCCGCCGACGACCAGGTGGACGCCGCCTACTATGCCGGCGCCGGTCTCCGCAAGGACACCCTTGCCGGAATCACCTACAAGGCCCAGCTCACCAGCAATCTGACGTGGAAGACGACCATCTACGGCCACGGCAACGATGGCATAGGACTGTGGTTCACGCCCTACACGCCGACCTACAACTCCAGCTACACCGGCATCGTCTCGCCCATCTCCATGCGCAGCTCGGAGTACGGCATCAAGCGTGGTGGCATCCTGAGCTCGCTCAAATATGAAACGAACCGCAACCGCCTGGAAGGCGGTGTGTGGTTTGAGAAGGAAGACTTCACCCTGGCCCGCCGCTACTACGGTACCAGCCTCAGCGGTCCTGACCAGACGCTGGACAGCTTCCCGAAGAACCCTTTCTACACGCAGTGGGCCTACGACTTCCCCACCACCGTTTACCAGATTCACCTCCAGGATCAGTTCAAGGTCACCAAGGACCTGACGCTCTCCGCCGGCTTTAAGACGGTCGAGACCACGACCACTGGCACGCTGGTTGCCCACGATGCTCCGGCGCTGACCGGCACTCCCGCATCCAGCTATGCGCAGGGCCAGCTGACCAGCGGCAATCCCTTCCTGCCGCAGTTCGGCGCCAACTACAAGCTGGACAAGAAGAGCGAAGTCTACGGCGATGCGGCGTACAACGTGCGCGCCTACGTGGCCGGCGGCAACGGCTTTGGGCCGGCTCCCTGGGGCACCACCCAGGCCGCTTTTGATTCCTCGAAGGACACCATCAAGCCGGAGACCAGCTGGACCGAAGAGTTCGGTTACCGTTACACCAGCGACCGTGTAACGGCCGAGACCAGCTTCTTCCACGTCAACTTCAGCAACCGCCTGCTCGCCTTGCAGCAGGGCCCGTCCATCGCCGGCAACGCCAGCGTGCTGGTCAACGTCGCCGGTGTCACCACCAACGGCATTGACGCGGCGGCCACCGTGCAGCTCGGCCACGGCTTCTCGCTCTACAACGGCATCACCTGGAACCGTTCCACCTACGATGACAACGTGACTGCGTATATCGGCGGCGTGGAGTCCACTCTGCCTTTCAAGGGCAAAATCGCCGTGGATACGCCGGAGTTCATGTGGAAGACGTCGCTCGGTTATCACAACCACGGCTTCTTCACCAATCTGGACGCCGACTATATGTCCGAGCGTTATTACAGCTATGACAACACCGGCAGCGTGGACGGCCGCTTCCTGTCGAACTTCGCCGCTGGCTACAAGAAGTCTGAGGTTGGTCCGTTGCAGGACGTCAAGTTCCAGTTGAGCGTCTACAACCTTTTTGATGAGAAGTACTACTCGTCGATTGGGACCAACGGCTTCGTCAACACCGATCCGACGGGTGTGGTGAACACCATGCAGGTGGGCTCGCCGCGGACCTTCGTCGGCTCGCTCTCCGCGCGCTTCTAGCCGATTGCTGTTGAGCACTAACATGCAGGGTGCGGATTCGTCCGCGCCCTGCGTTTCATTTCACCTACGGTTGAAATCAGTGTGTTAACGTCGCCCATCCGGTGACGAAGTATTAGCCTAAGGGGGAAGCACTCATGTTTCAGGGGAAATTGGCTGCCATGCGTTCGCTGGCTCTGGTCTTTCTTATCGGTGCGTGTATGAATACAGGATTCTGCCAGGGCACTGCAAAGACCGGTGCAACTGTACTGCTGATTAGCGTGGACGGGTTGAAGCCGGAGGCCGTTCTGCATGCGCAGGAGCACGGACTGGTGCTGCCGAACCTGACCCGCCTGCTGCAGGATGGCGTCTACTCCCCGGGCGTGCACGGCGTGCTGCCCACGGTCACCTATCCCAGCCACACCACGCTGCTGACCGGAGTATCACCGGCGCGGCACGGCATCGTGGCCAACACCACGTTTGATCCCTACAACAAGAATGACAAGGGCTGGTACTGGTACGCGGAAGACATCAAGGTCCCGACGCTTTGGGATGCCGCCCACGCCGCGGGGCTCACCACGGCCAGCGTGTATTGGCCCGTCAGCGTGGGAGCCCACGTTGACTACAACCTGCCGCAGATTTGGCGAACCGGCACCGAGGACGACCTGAAGTTGCAGCGCGCGCTCTCCACTCCGGGGTTGGAGGCGGAATTGACGTCCAAGCTCGGCCGTTACCCCGGAGGCATGGAAGAGACGGTGGATTTCGACGAAGTTCGCACCCGTTTTGCCATTGAGATTCTCGAGCGCAAACATCCGGCCTTTATGACCGTTTACCTGACCGGGCTCGACACCGAGCAGCACGCCACCGGCCCGTGGAGCCAGTCCTCCAACGCGGTGCTGCAGCGCCTTGATGCACTGGTCGGTCAGCTCCGCCAGGCGGCCGAGAAGAACTCGCCCGGCGCGGCCTATGTTTGCGTCGTCAGTGACCACGGCTTCGCCCGGGTACAGCACGACGTAAATCTCTACGCTGCTTTCCTGGCGGATGGTCTTTTCACTCTGGATGAGGCGCACAAAATTGCTTCGTGGAAGGCAATACCGTGGCCTGCCGGAGGCGCGGCCGCCGTCATGCTCGCCAATCCGAACGATGAGGCAACGGCCCGGCAGGTGGACGCACTGCTGCACAAGCTGGCTTCCGATCCAGCCAGCGGAATTGACCGCATCCTCAACCACGAGGAGTTGCAAAAGGCCGGAGGCTTCCCGGAAGCGTATCGCTATGTTTCATTCCAGATTGGATTTGAGCTTGGCTACGGTTTCACGATGCCGCTGATCAGCGCGCCTTCGAACCTGGGCATGCATGGCTACCTGCCAAGTCAGCCGGAGATGCGCTCCTCGTTCTTCCTCGTCGGCCCCAACGTGGCGCATGGAAAATCCCTGGGCGAAATTGACATGCGTCAGATCGCGCCTACCTTGGCAAACATTCTCGGCGCCAGGCTACCCGACGCGGAAGTCGGCCCGCTCTCAGTCGAGTAGCCGCCAACCAGCAGGCGTGTTGTCTACCTCGGGAACTTCGACGGACCCGATCGTGTTCTCCATCGGCCGGACGCGAAACTGCAGTTCTGGTGAGATGAGTGTGATGATGACGTGCCCGAGGTGGTCGAAGCTGTACTCACAGAATCATGGGGAGGGGAAGCCGAAGCCAACTCTGTTCGCGTGAAACTCTCGGCAGGCGTACTGACAGCAAGCCATGGGTACTCAAGGCATTAAGGATGACCGGGAATCCACGTAAGCGTAAGAAATAATGGTTGGCTTTGGCGGACGATTTTAGAACTCTCTGGCTATGGATCGGATGGTCCAAGACTCTTGATAAAACTGGTAAGCAGCCACATAAGAGCTAGGAGTGAGTGGCGATGATATGTCCACTGAGTTTCTCAAGCGATGCCTGCGTCCGGTCCTGGCCGGTGGGTGCAGTGACCTTTGCAGCCGCTTCCAAGGCGGCGATCACTGTGTCCACTTCCAGCTCTCCGGCGATACACGCCTCGGCGAGAGGTTTACGGCCGCCACAGCAGTAGTCGATCCCGTAATGTTCAAGCACCCGGATAGAGGACGGCTATTCCAGTGCAATCTCGCGGACGGTCTTGGTTGTGGTGGTCATGGCAATCTCCTTGAAACACAATCCAAGGGATTGCGGGCTCGCCCACAGAGACTTCAGCCACTCCAGCCCGACTGAAAAGCCAGCGATGATTGCCTGTGACTTAAGTCGCTGTGGCACTTCCGGCCCCACCGTATTCTCAGCCCAGATACCAATCCATACAGGAAGGCTCACACGATGTTCTGCTATCAATGTGAACAGACCTCCAAGGGCGACGGATGCCGGACGCTCGGGGTTTGCGGTAAAGACGAGACCACGGCGACGCTTCAGGATCTTTTAATCCTCGCCGCCAAGGGCATTTCCATGTACGCACACCGGGCAAGGCAGCACGGTGCATCGGACCCGGAGATTGACAGCTTCACCATCCGCGCCATCTTCGCAACGCTCACGAACGTCAATTTTGATCCTGAGCGACTTGTTGAACTGATTCATCAGGCAATAGCGACGCGGGATGCAGCACGTGCCTTATACGAACAAGCCTGCGCCAAAGCTGGCGTCATTCCAGTCAAGCTGGATGGCCCAGCCGTATGGCTGCCGGCCGCCACTCTGGAAGGACTTTTGGCGCAGGGGCAGATGGAAGTTCTTCCCGCACGCTTCCTGACCGAAGGCAAGGAAATCGCCAATCTGCAGGAATTGGTGCTATATGGCGTCAAGGGTGTTGCCGCCTACGCAGTCCACGCGCTCGCACTCGGCGCCGGCGATCCGCTCTCCTACGCGAAGATTCACGAGATCCTCGACTCTCTCACCCATCCTTCGCCTGCCGCCGAAGAACTCCTGACAACCGCTCTTGCTGTGGGCGAGTTGAACTACCGGGTCATGGAAGTGCTGGACAAGGCGCACACCGAAACCTTCGGCCATCCCACGCCCGCGAAGGTCCGTCTGCAGGCACGCAAGGGCAAGGCCATTGTTGTCTCAGGACACGATCTTCACGATCTGTATGCGCTGCTCGAACAGACCAAGGATCTCGGCATCCAGGTGTATACCCACGGTGAGATGCTGCCCGCGCACGGCTATCCCAGGCTGAAGGCATTTGCGCACCTCGCCGGAAATTACGGCGGAGCGTGGATGGACCAGGCGCAGGAGTTTGCCGAATTTCCGGGCGCGATCCTGATGACATCGAATTGCATCCAGAAGCCGGAAGTCGCCTACAAGGAGCGCATCTTTACATCGGGTGCGGTGGCGTGGCCGGGAGTCAAACACATCGCCGACCAGGATTTTGCGCCGGTAATCGCGGCGGCCCTTGCGGCGCCTGGCTACTCCGAAGACGGCTCCGGTGAGGAGATCACCGTCGGCTTCGGACACAACGCAGTGCTCGGCGTAGCCGGCAAAGTGATTGACGCCGTGAAGGCCGGCGCCATTCGCCGCTTCTTCCTCATCGGAGGATGCGACGGGGCGCGCCCCGGCAGAAGCTACTACACCGAGCTCGCCGAGTCGATTCCAAGCGACTGCCTGATCCTCACCCTGGCGTGCGGGAAGTTCCGCTTCAACAAACTCGACTTCGGAGAGATCGGCGGACTGCCACGCCTGCTCGACATCGGCCAATGCAATGACACCTATTCCGCGCTGCAAATTGCGCTTGCCCTCGCCAAGGCTTTTGAATGCGGGGTCAACGAGTTGCCGCTTTCCCTGGTTTTATCCTGGTACGAACAAAAGGCTGTCGCTGTCCTGCTCACCCTGCTGCACCTGGGTGTCCGCAACATTCGCATCGGACCGACATTGCCGGCATTCCTGTCGCCCGCCGTGCTCGACCTGCTCCATGAGAAGTTCAACCTGATGGCGATCAAGACTCCGGAAGAGGACCTGGCCGCGATGCTTGGCTGACATTTCCGCCCGGAGGGGAGTTCCCTCTCCGGGCGCGTTTTTCTATTTTGTGAATGCCTCCCAGCCGCGGGTAGCACGTAATGTGGCACAGGCCGCAGACGCAGGCCCGCAACCAACACATACCGCGCTGACCCTGGCTGCCACCCCGCCCGCAGGACTTTAATTCCCATGAAGATGTAGCGTGAAGAAATTGCGCGAGACCTTCATTCAAATCTTAGGATTGCGCTCCAGCGTCGTCATGACGATGAGGACGATTGCGGTTTTATTGCGATCATCAGGGCAACGCCGAAAACAAACTTCGCGCCACTGAGACTTAAGTCATAGGGCGCGCCTTCCAACTGTAGTTTCCTGATATAGTATGCCGCCACGGTGATTGTGAACCTAGCGGTAAAGGGGAACTCACAATGCAGTCCCGACCCTCTCCCAAGCTACAACTGGCCCTCGGCACCGGTGCGTTTGCCTTTTGCTTTGCGGTCTTCGGCTCACTTTCGGCGATGATGCCGATCCTCAGCAGGCAGATGCATCTGTCACCTGTGCAGAAGAGCATTGCCGTGGCCGTGCCGGTTCTCCTGGGCAGCCTGGGGCGCATTCCGCTTGGCATGTTGACCGATCGCTTTGGAGGCCGCTCGGTCTTCAGCGTGGTGATGCTGCTCTCAATCATCCCGGCGTTTCTCATGGGAACTGCGCATGATTATCGCCAACTGCTTTTGTACGGCTTCTTCATCGGGATTGCGCTGGCCAGTTTCTCCGTTGGCGTGGGTTTTGTCAGCGGCTGGTACAGCGCGGAAAAACAAGGTTCCGCCCTGGGCATCTATGGAGCCGGTAATATCGGCCAGTCACTGGCAGCCTTCGGCTCTCCCGTGATCGCCGCCGCAGCCGGAGTGCGTTGGGGCTTCTGGACATTCGGCATCCTGCTCACACTGTGGCTTGTGCTGTTCTTGCTGCTGGCGCGTAATGCCCCGCGGCGTGGGGCGATCAAGTCCCTCCGGGAGACGGTGCGTCCGCTGAATGATTCCCGCAGCTGGGTGCTGAGCCTTTATTACTTTCTGACCTTCGGCGGCTTTGTTGCCATGGCCGTGTACCTGCCCATCTTTTTGACGGAGACGTTCAAGCTGACGCCGCAGGACGCGGGATTCAGAACGGCGGGCTTTGTCGTTCTAGCCACGCTGATGCGTCCCGTGGGCGGAACGCTGGCGGACAAAGTTGGCGGGCGAACCATCCTCAAGTGGGTCTTCCCAGCCACGGCCGTGATGTCGATCTTCCTCGCATGTCCCATGATGGTGACCTTTACCATCGGCGCGCTTGGAATGGCGACGATGATCGGGCTGGGCAACGGAGCCGTCTTCAAGCTGGTGCCGGAGTATTTTCCAAACTCCGTGGGCAGTGTGACGGGGTTGGTGGGCGCCGCGGGAGGACTGGGCGGCTTCTTCCCGCCGCTGTTGCTCGGAGTCATCAAGCAGCAGACCGGAGGCTTCACACTGGGATTTGCGCTGCTCGGAGTCTTTTCCCTCTTCTGCCTTGCCGTTCTTCTCTGGCGGCCATTGCGTCCTACCGTGGCGGAGGTTCTTTCCTAGGTGACGAATGCGACAGCCTGAGTATCCAGTACGAGGTTCCGACACCGTGCACGCTTTTGTATGGGGATGCATCGTCGCACTCTCGCTCATCTCCGGAATCTTCATCGGCAGCCGGGGGCTGAAGGATTTTGATCCGGCGCTGGTTTCCTATGCTGGAGCGACCGTCTTCGCCGCCTTCGGGCTTGGCTACCGCTATGCCATGTGGCTGCGCCGTCCGCCCACGCGGTTGTACTGGTATCGCGGCTGGCAGCTCTTTCTAGCCCCCAGCAAGTTGCCCAAGAACATCGCGCATCTGGCCGTGATTCTTTGGAACAACATCTTTCTCCAGCGCTTCATCGGACGCCGCTCGCGCATTCGCTGGACCGCGCACTGGTTCCTCGCCTGGGGATGCCTGCTGGCCGCGGCCGTCACCTTCCCGCTTTCGTTCGGCTGGGTACGCTTTGAGACGGCGCCCGACAACCAGAACGTCTATCGCGCATTCATGTTTGGCATTCCCATGGGCAGCTTCCCGCTGAACAGCCTGATGGCCGAGCTTACCTTCAACATTCTGGACATTGCCGCTGTGATGGTGTTGACTGGCGTCTTCTTTGCCCTGTGGCGCCGTGGCCGCGACCATGATGCGCGTACCGTGCAGCAGTTTTCCAATGACCTGTTGCCGCTCATCATGTTGTTCGCTATTTCCATAACCGGGTTATTTCTGACGGCATCCACGCATCTGATGCATGGCCTGCACTATGTCTTTCTCTCGCAACTGCACGCCATTACCGTTATCTTCACGCTGCTGTATCTACCCTTTGGCAAGTTCTTCCACATCTTTCAGCGTCCGGCGCAGCTTGGGGTGGACTTTTACAAGAAGGCCGGGGCCGAGGGCGAGCAGGCAATTTGCGCACGCTGTGGCCAGGCATATGCCTCCCTTCTGCAGATCAACGATCTGAAAGCCGTGCAGGCTGCGGTGGGAATCCAGTTTCAGTTGGCGGATGGAACTCATTACCAGGAAGTCTGCCCGGCGTGCCGCCGCAAGAATCTTGCGCTGACGCAGGACGGGCTTTGGAAGTCTCTCGGCATGGATGTGCGCGGGATGGGAAAGGAAATTTAAACGTGGCAAAGCTCCCAACAGATATTCCATCCATCGTGAAGCAGTACGGGCCGACCTTGCACACGGTTCCTCCTGGCGGCTGGGCCCACACCGGCGAAGACGAAAAGCTGGTGAAGACCCATTGCTGCTTCTGCGGCCAGCAGTGTGGAATCCAACTGCGCGTGCGCGAGAACAAGATTGTTGGATTTGAGCCGTGGGAGGAATTTCCTTTTAATCGCGGCAAACTCTGCCCGAAGGGCGTCAAGCGCTACATGCAGGATGAGCATCCCGACCGGCTGAAGAGCCCGTTGCAGCGCGTGGAGGGCAAAGGTTTTGCTCCAATCGGCTGGGACGCGGCCATGGAGCGAGTCGCCGGCGAGATTCGCCGCATTCAAGAGAAATATGGCAATGACGCGTTCGCAGTCCTCACCGGCGCTTCATTGACCAACGAGAAGGCTTACCTGATGGGTAAGTTTGCGCGGGTTGCGTTGAAGACCGCCAATATTGACTACAACGGCCGCCTCTGTATGGTCTCCGCTGGTGCAGCGTCCAAGAAAGTCTTCGGAATTGATCGCAGCGCGAATCCGTGGAGCGACATAACCAAGGCGCAGGTCATTCTGGCCGCCGGGGCAAACATCGCTGAATGTGCGCCAATCACCACCGACTACCTGTGGCAGGCCCGCGAAAAAGGCGCCAAGCTCATCATCCTCGACCCGCGCATGACGCCCATTGCGCGCAACGCCGATCTGTTCATCCCGGTGCGCTCCGGCGGAGATATCGGCGTCTTCAACGGAATGCTGCATGTGATGATCGAGCGCGGCTGGATTGACCGTGAGTTCATCGCCCAGCACACCACCGGTTTTGAGGCCGTGATGGAGACGGTGAAGAAGTACACGCCGGAGTATTCGGCAAAGATCGCGGGAGTTCCGGCGGAAATGATCGTCAAAGCCGCTGAACTTTGGGGGCCCGCGCCGACCAGCTTTCTGATGCATGCGCGCGGCATTGAGCATCACTCAAAAGGGGTGGATAACTGCATCGCCGCCATCAATCTGGTCATTGCCAGTGGACGTATCGGTCGCGAAGGTTGCGGCTACGCCATGATCACAGGTCAGGGCAACGGGCAGGGCGCTCGCGAGCAGGGCCAGAAGTGTGACCAACTTCCCGGCAGCCGCGATATCAGCAACTCTGAGCATCGCAAGTACATCGCCGGCGTCTGGGGTGTGCCGGAGGAATCCATTCCGCAGAAAGGCCTGTCGGCGGTTCCGCTGGTCGAGGCGATTCATGAGGGCAAGATTAAGGGGCTGCTATCCATCTGTTTCAACCCTTCGGTCTCCCTGCCCGATGGCAACTATGTGCGCGAGGCGCTGGAGAAGCTGGAGTTCTACGTCAACATTGATTTCTTCCTCTCCGAGACTGCACGCTACGCAGATATCGTGCTTGCCGGCTCTCTGATGGAAGAGGACGAGGGAACGACCACCAACGTCGAAGGCCGCGTCATTCGCCACCGCCAAGCGGTCAAGCCGCCAGATGGGGCGCGCGAAGACTGGGCGATCATGAATGAAATTGCCACACGCCTCGGCCATGGAGACAAGTTCACCAAAGGACCACCCGATCTGTTTGAGGAAATTCGCGTAGCCTCGAAGGGCGGAGTCTCCGACTACTCCGGCATGACGTGGGAGGGCATTGACCAGAGCAACGGAATCTTCTGGCCTTGCCCTGAGCCGGGCCATCCCGGGACTCCGCGACTGTATGAGGGGGGCAAGTTCGGCCATCCCGACGGCAAGGCTCACTTTATTCCCATTGAGTGGCGGCCTTCGGCAGAGATGCCCGACGAGGAATATCCGATCATCCTCACCACGGGCCGCGTCGTCTCGCATTTTCTCTCCGGGACGCAGACGCGACGCATTGGCGGACTGATGGATCAGTATCCGCAGCCCCGTTGTGAGATGCATCCCCGGCTGGCGGAAAAGCTCGGCATTGCGGACAACGATTTTGTGAAGGTGGAGAGCCGTCGCGGGGAAATTGTCGTACGCGCACAGGTGGTCAAGACCATCCGGCCGGACACCGTGTTTGTGCCCTATCACTGGCCGCTGGGCCGCTCGGCCAACAACCTGACGGTGCGGGCCATTGACCCGGTATCGAACATCCCGGAATTCAAGATCTGCGCCGTGAGGGTTAGCAAGACCGACGCGCCGACCGACGCAATCGCGCAGTTGGAGATGGGAGCGGGAGGCATCCGATGAGCGAACGGGCATTCTTCATCGACCACTCGCGCTGCATCGGCTGCCAGTCCTGCGTGCAGGCCTGCGGCGAGTGCGACACGCATCGCGGCGTCAGCATGATTCATCTGGAGACGATTCAACGCTCCGACAGCGTGCAGACCGCGCCACAGGTGTGCATGCACTGCGAGGATCCGATCTGCGCCCGCGTATGCCCGGCCGACGCCATCAAGAAAACTCCCGATGGCGTGGTGCAAAGTTCGCTAAAGCCGCGCTGCATCGGCTGTTCCAACTGCGTGCTCTCCTGCCCGTTTGGCGTGCCAAAGTACCGGGCGGAAATTGATCAGATGATGAAGTGCGACATGTGCTACGACCGCAGCAGCATCGGCAAGAAACCAATGTGCGCCACAGTCTGTCCATCCGGAGCACTGACCTTTGCGACCATGGAGGAGATTCAACGTACCCGCAGTGGAATCCCCATTAACTCCTGGCGTTTTGGCAATGAGCTGGTAACGACCAAGGTGTATGTCATGGTTCCCCGAGAGGTGGAGCAGGTGGATGTGGAACTGGTGCAGATTACCTCCACTCCGGCCGCCCTCCCCGATGATCCCTACGATATTGCGTTGATGCTGGAGGACGCATAGTGACAGACGAAAAGAAAGAGTGTGCCTGCTGCAACCAGGCTCCGAAGTGGAAGCGCGATTTCCCCATCGAGTGGGAGGGCGACCATTACGTCACCCGCCGGGAGATCGTGAAGTTCATGACGCTCGGCTCCGTGCTGCTGGCTGTTGCCAGTTGGGTCACAGCCATCGCCGGAAGGTTTCTGCGCCGGGGCAGCCGGGCGGAGCGAGAAATTGGCATCGTCACCACGCTGGAGAAAACCGGATCGCTCCTCTTCCGCTATCCGACGGACCAGGATCCATGCATTGCGGTGCGAACTCCAGAGGGCAAGCTGGTGGCATACTCCCAGGTTTGCACCCACCTCTCCTGCGCCGTGGTTTACAGCAAGGCAGAAAACAAGCTGCTGTGTCCATGCCATAAGGGCGAATTCAACATCAACATGGGCACTCCTGTAGCGGGACCGCCGACACGGCCACTGCCGCGCATCAAACTCGAACAGCGTGGCGACCGGCTCTTTGCCACGGGATTGGAGGCGTGATGAGCGTACGCACCCAGGGGACGACGCTGTTTACAGCAATTCTTATCCTGGTCGGCACAACCGTAGTGGTGCAGCTGTGGCTGCTTACCGTGGCCATGGAAGCCCTGCTAGGTGGTGAGGCAAAGACGCTGGTACCCGCGGCGCTGGGCTCAACATTGCTGCTGGCGATAAACGCTTGCCTGCTGCGGTACGTCTTTCGTTTTGATCGCGACGTGGAGCGAGAATGATATGAACCGTCACCATCCTGCGGTGGTCGATCTGGTGATGAAGTCGGATGAAAAGAAAGAAGGGCAGGTAGATCAGCAGACGACCGAAGAACCGCGGCGGATGCTGTTCAAGGCGGATGCCAATCCCGCGCCATTGGCGCCCCAACCAACGCCCCAGTACCCATTGTGATGCACTTTCAGTTTGGTATTGAGCCGTAAGCCTAAGAAAATAATGGTCGGGGAGAGAGGATTTGAACCTCCGACCCCCTGGTCCCGAACCAGGTGCTCTACCAGGCTGAGCCACTCCCCGACACGAAAACACGCGACTGGCGCCGCGCAGAAACAATTATAGCAGAGCCGCACGATTGCGCAAAAAACGGATGCCTCGCGCATCCGTTTTTGTTTTGCTTCACCGCGCAATCGCCGTCCGGGACGTGATCGAGCGCAATCGCTTTGAACTCTGTGGCGCTCGCACCAACCTCATCGCTACGCGCCAAAGTGCCCCAGCCCGACGCCGATCAGGTACGTCACCACGCCCTCGATGGCGCCCACGGCCGTCATCTCAAAGCCGCTTGCCCACCAGGAGCGCACGGTAATCAGGCTCTTGGCTGCGCCCACCGCAAAGTGTGCCGCCAGGCTGATGATGGCCGAGGCGATCACCGCCGGGTAGCCGCCCCAAAAGAAGAATGGAATGATCGGCACGAAGGCGCCCACGGCCGTGCTCAGCGCGCCGCTGAAGGCCGAGGTCATGGGATTGCTCAATGCCTCTTCGGTGGAGTTCAGCCGTTCGGAGGCCAGTGCGCGCAGCATCTGCTCCGGGTCCTTGGCAAGGTGCTCCACCACGCGGTCGGAATCTTCTTCGGGCAGTCCCTTCACCTGGTAGTACAGCGAGAGCAACTCTCGCGCCTCAATGTTGTTCGTCTGGATGGCGTCGCGTTCGCGGGCCAGCTCGGCCTCGTAGATTTCGCGTTCACTCTTTGCCGCCAAGTAGGCTCCGCTGCCCATGCTGAGCGCGCTGGCCACCATGCCTGCGATGCCCGCCAGCAGCACGTAATGCGAGTTGCCCAACGTAGCGCCGCTGACGCCGCTGACGATGCCGAAGATCGCGCCCAGGCCGTCGTTCACGCCGTAGATGGCGTCGCCAATCCACCCCGCGGCCTGTTTGCCGGCGTTGCGCCGCTTGGAGAGCAGTTCGTCAATCACCGAGCGCGGATCGCTCTTCGTCTCCGCCACCGCCGACTTGGGATAGTGGTTGCGGATCAGCTCGCCCAGTTCGCGATAGTGTTCCTGCTCGTCGGCGATCACCTGTTGCAGGATGGCCACGCTCGGCTCGTCGCCCAGCTCTTCAATCTGGCGGCCGTACTTGGCAATGTCGCGGCTCTCGTCAATCTCCAGCCGCCGCAGAGCCATGCCGGGCCCGCCCACTCGATTCGCCAGGGTGTCGGCCTCGCCGCCAGCCTTGCCTTCGTATTGAGGAATGTTGCCGCCCAGCTCGTGGATGCGTTTGGCCCACAGCGCGGCGTGGCGAGCCTCGGCCTGCGCCATGTGGTTCAGCGTGTGCTTTCGTATGGGGTCGTGGTCGCGCTCGGCCAGGGTCTTGTAGGTGTGGAAGCCGCGCATCTCGGTCTGCCAGTTTTGTGAGAGCGCATCGAGGATTTTTCGCGTTACCGCCGGATTATCAGAGCCTTGTGCCATGCGGCCATCATAATCGTGATGCGCCGCATGCGGCAATTCCGTCTAGAAGTCCCTGCGCAGATCCATCCCCTTGTAGAGCGAGGCCACAAAGTCTCCGTAGCCGTTGAACATCAGCGTCTCGCGACGGAAGAGCTCGCCGATGCGACGTTCGCGCGCCTGGCTCCAGCGCGGATGGTCCACCTTAGGATTCACGTTGGAGTAAAAGCCGTACTCGCTCGGATTCGCTTCGTTCCAGCTCGTTGGCGGCATCTTCGCGGTCAGCGTAATGCGCACAATGGATTTCGCGCTCTTGAAGCCATACTTCCACGGAACCACCACGCGCACCGGCGCGCCGTTCTGGTTGGGCAGCACCTCGCCGTAGAGTCCCACGGTCAGCAGCGTCAGCGGATTCATCGCCTCATCCAGCCGCAGTCCTTCCTTGTACGGCCAGTTCAATACGTCGCGCTGCTGCCCGGGTAATTCCCTGGGGCGCGACACGCTGGTAAAGGCCACATAGCGCGCCTGCCCGTTGGGTTGCGCGCGGTCCAGCAACGTCTTCAGCGGGAAGCCCGTCCAGGGGATGACCATGGACCAGCCCTCCACGCAGCGGTGCCGATAGACGCGTTCTTCCAGTGGCGCCAGCTTCAGCAGCGCATCGTAGTCCAGCTTCAGCGGATGCCCGACCAGCCCGTCAATCTCCAGCGTCCACGGCAGCGGATGAAAACTCGATGCGATGCGCGAGGGCATCTCCTTGTCCGTGCTCAGCTCGTAGAAGTTGTTGTAGGTGGTCACGTCCTGGTACGGCGTCAGCTTCTCTCCGGTGGTGCTGATGGGGCTGCGCTCGGCGGAGAGGCGAGTGCCGGCCTCAACCGTCAGAGGATGGAGCAACTCGCTCACCTTCTCCGCGCCCAGGGCGGCCGCGCCGATTCCGGCCGCTGCGGCCAGAAAGCGCCGCCGGCTCAGGTACAGCTCGCGCGGGGTGATCTCACTGGATTTTGGTTGCTCAATTCGGTTCTTCACGACTGGTCTCTCCCCGCCCTTGGACAGCTATCTGCCCAGCCCTAGTTGGATGGAAATCCGCCCCGGAAGTTACAGCCAAAATCGCGCACCTCTGCCAAGTGCATTAGGCAACTGGATATGCAACAGTGGGTTACGGGGAAGTTCGCAAGAACGGATAACGCGCGGGTTAGCTCTTTTTCAGCTCCACCAGCACCTGGCGGGCGATTTCCTTCAGTGTCTCAAACACTCCAACGCCCTGCGATGCGATGGATTCAAACGTAGGCTCGCCGCGGCGGCAGAGCTGGTTGCGCATCTCCTCTTCCGACAGGATGTTCGGCAGGTCGCGCTTGTTCAGCTGCAGCACATAGGGGATGGTCGCAAAGTCATAGCCGTGTTCCTGCAGGTTGCCCACCAGGTTGTCCAGGGCTTCCACGTTGGCGTCGGCGCGCTCGGTCTGCGAGTCGGCCACGAAGACCACGCCATCCACTCCGCGCAGAATCAGCTTGCGTGAGGCGTCGTAGAAGACCTGTCCGGGGACGGTGTAGAGGTGGAATCTGGTCTTGAACCCGCGGATGGTGCCCAGGTCGAGGGGGAGAAAATCGAAGAACAGGGTACGGTCGGTCTCCGTGGCAAGACTGATCATCTTGCCCTTCTGCTGCTCTCCCGTTTTGTCGAAGATGTGCTGCAGGTTCGTCGTCTTGCCGCCCAAGCCGGGGCCGTAGTAGACGATCTTGCAGTTAATCTCGCGGGCAGCGAAGTTGATGAAGCTCAAGGAGTCCTCGTTCGGTTCCCGACTCGGCGCCGCCCCTGTGGCGGCCGTCCGTCACCGTTCGCTCTTCCAGCGGTACTTGCCGGGGGCGCGCGCGGGTCTTCCGGTGTTTCGTGACTGAAAACGCTCTTCAGCGGTTACTTGGGTTATACCACAACCCCGGGTCGCCGGGAGGCCACAACCCAACCTCCCGGAACCACGGTAATATCAATTTCAGCCGATGGTTACTGCTTCTGCGGTGCCGGGTAGTAACCGTCGCGCGCAAATACCTTCAGGCTGGGGCCGTAGCCGCCCACACGCACCTCGATCTTGCGGTATGCGGTGGAGGCCGTCGCGTCCGTGTAATACACCAGCGTGTACTGGCTGCGCGATTCTTCCATGGCGCTGCCGTAAGCAGATTCCAGCGCGGCGGCCGTGAACTCCGTGAAGATCTCTCCACCGGTGGCCGAGGCGTACTTGGGCAGGATGTTGGCATACCCCTGGGTGGGCAGGTGGATGCGGGCGATCTTGTTGTAGTACTTGATGGCCGACGCGTCCAGAGCCACGCCGTACACCACCACATTGTTGGTCAGCAGAACCTTCCGCACGTCGTTGTAGCTGGCGTGGCTGCCATACTCGCGTCCGTCGCTGAGCACAAAGATCACTCGGCGCCGTGCTTTTTCGCGGCGGCTCAGGTCGCGTGCCGCCTGCAGAATGGCGTCGTTCAGCACGCGCGAAGGCTCGGCGTCCTTGGGCGGCGCGCCCTCAATGGGGTTGCGCATTGTGCCGGGATCAAAGACACGTCCGTTGATCGAGGGGCCGGAGGTCATCGGGTTATACACCCCCGGTCCGCTGGCCGTGCCCTGTAACTGCTGGATGCGGGACAGCGTGCGGCTGGTGCTGTCGCCCAGGGCGGCCAGGTAATCCTGCTGCTGCTTCACCGTGTTGCCGTAGGTGTACACCGCCAGCTCGTCGAACTGGCTGAAGCTGCCCACCAGTGCGCTGACCGTCTCCTTCACCTTGCGCAGCGCGATTTCCGGCATCCCCACGTCAATGATGACGGCGGCCGAGACCGGGAACGGATCGCTGGTGAAGAAGGCGATGCGCTGCTTGGTGCCGTCCTCGTACACCGTGAAGTTTTCCTTCGTCAGGCCGGGGAAGAGTCTTCCCGTGGCGTCCTTGACCGTCACCGAGATGGGCACGGCGTTGACGTTCACGGAGATCAATCCCTTGGTCTCGTCATAGCCGCTGCTGGTGGTGTTGGCCCGCCGGTTGCTGGGCATAATGCGTCCCGGAGGAGGAGCGTTCGGCGGCGGTGTCGCCTGCTCGGCGTTGATCTCAGCCTGCGTCCTGGTGTCCACCGAAGTCGCCTCGCCCGTCTGCGGCGTGGTCTGTTCGCTGGGCACGGCCGTCGCGGTGGGCAGGGTGCGGTTCGGAGCCGGTGCGTCGGGCAGTCCACTGGCCTGGCCCTGCGGCTTGGGCGAATCCGGCAAACCCTGCTGCGCCATAAGCGCCAGTGGGAGCAGGAGCAGGATCGAAAGCAAAGTGACGGAAAGCCGTAGGCGCTGCATCAGGAATACCCTCCGCGGATGACGATTGCCGGATTCAAGATTGCCAAACTGCAAATTCTAGTGCTCCAGGCGGCCCTTCACAAGCCGCGAATGTCACCGCAGCCCGGGAAAGCCGTGCAAGTCTCCACCCCTCCATACTAGACTACGGGCATAGGCGGGAGGAACCATGGGTAAGCTAACGCAAAACAGAATACTCGTCCGCGGGCTGCTGGCCTGTTGTCTGCTTGCCGCGCTTCCTTCCCTGGCGCAGAGTGATCTCCCCAAGGCCAGCAACGCCCCCACCGACGATGGCTACTCCATGCCCGAGCTGCCCGACCCCAAGGCCCCGCCGGCCGCAAAGCAGCCTGCCCCGGCCGCTCCTGCAGAGCAGCCTGCCCGCCCGCTCGACTCCCAGCCCGACCTCCAGCCCAATCTGGGCGAGGTCACCCTCTTCTTCAGCGTGCGCAACCACCATCACGAGCTGATCGTCGGCCTCAAAAAGAAGGATTTCCGCCTCACCGAAGATGGCGTTCCGCAGTCCATTGAGGACCTCGACTCGGCCTTCGCCCAGCCACTCACCCTTGGCGTGCTGGTGGATACCAGTGCCAGCCAGTCCCGTCTGTTGCCCGCCGAACGCGAGGCCGGAAAGCTCTTTCTGGCTCACGCGCTCACCTCGCGTGATCTCGCCTTCGTCATCCACTTCGACGTCACCGTCAGCCTTCTGCAGGACTGCACCAATGACATGCCCCGCCTGCGCCGCGCCTTCGACCGCGCCGACCTCAACGATGGTGGCGGCAGCGGCGGACGTGGCACCGCCGGCGATGGACGTGGCACCATCCCCGTGCACAAGGGCAGCGGAACTCTTCTTTACGATGCCGTCTACCTGGCCGTGGCCGAGAAGCTGCAAAAAGAGAGTGGACGCCACGCCATCCTCCTGCTCACCGATGGCGACGATCATGGCAGCCAGAAGTCCCTGGCCTCGGTCATCGAGGCCGCGCAGCGCGCCGATACCGCCGTCTACGTCATCCTTCTGGCCGACCATTCGCCCAACGAGCATCCCCGCTTCCACGATGGTGAAAGCCAGGTGCGCCGGCTCGCCGAGCAGACCGGAGGCCGCGTTTTTGATGTCGGTGACAGCGTGAAAAAGCTGCGCGCCGCCCTCGAAGAGCTGGCGCTGGAGCTGCACGGCCAGTACATGCTCACCTATCTGCCCACGCGCCTCAAGGCCGACGGACACTTCCGCCACGTCGAAATCAAGGCCAATGACAGCGACTTCCGCGTGCTCGCCCGCCGTGGCTATTGGGCTCCCAAGGCGCCTGCACAGGATTCGCCGGAGAATAGCGCTCCGGGGAAATAAGCCAACAAAAAGGCCACCGGAATCGCTCCCGATGGCCCAGGTGAATTTCTCTAGAATCCTTACTTGCGCGGCTTCTATTTTCGTTTCGGTGCGTAGTATCCCTTGCGCGCCCTCAGCTTCACCCCGGGCCGTCCCACGGCATCCAGGGTCACCGGGCGGTAGCGGCCGTCCTCGTCAAAGTTCTGCGGCTTGTAGGCCACCACGTACTGGCTGCGCAGCTCGTCCTGTATCTCGGCAAAGGAGTTGGAAACCTCTTCGATCCGCAGCGGGAAGAAGACGCGTCCTCCGGTCTGCTCGGCGAACTGCTGCAGCACCTTGTCGCCCTTGCGGTCGCTGTCGCCGACGTTCGTGCTGATGACGAAGATGATGAGGTCGGCGCGCAGGGCGGCTTCAATGGCCTCGGCCCGGGTGTGGCGGCTCTGGTTGTCGTCGCCGTCGCTCAGCAGGATGATGGCCTTGCGTGACGGTCCCTTGACCTGGGTGTGCGCCAGCTTGTCGCTGGCCTGGATGACGGCATCAAACAGCGCCGTTCCGCCCCCGGGGCGCAGAACCCTAACACCGCGCGCCAGCAGGTTCGTGTCGTCGGTAAAGTCCTGTGTCAGGTCGCTCAGCGAGTCAAAGCCCACCACAAACACCTGGTCGTTGCCCCGCCGCACCGTCTGGTTCAGGAACTCCACCGCCGCATCCTGCTCAAAGCGGAAGCGGTCGCGGATCGAGTTGCTCGCGTCAATCAGCAGCCCCACCCGCAGCGGCAATCCGGTCTCGCTCTCAAAGGCCTCAATGCGCTGCGGCGGCTTGCCCTCGTCCAGCAGGCGCACGTCCTCGCGCTTCAGATCCTTGATGTAGCGGCCCTTCTTGTCCACGGCGGTGAAGATCATCGCCACCAGGTCCACGTCCACGCCGATGCGGTATTCGGCGTCGCCCCCTGTCTCCGGCTCCACCTGGTTCGGATGCTGCACGCGCGGCGGCGCGGCCGTCACCGGCGCGAAGGCCGAAGACGGGTCCATTGGTTTGGGTGCGGCCTTGGGATTCGCCGGCACGCTCTCCGTTGCCGGAATCTGTGCCGTCGGTGCGCTCTGCGTAGCCGCCGGCTGTGCCGTCGCATCCTGTGCAGGAGTAACCGTTGGCGGGGCGGGCAAATCGCGTACCGGAGTGGCCTGCGGCTGCGCGCTCTGCGCCTGCGGCGGTTGCGCCGGAGCGCCCGGGAAGCGCGGTTGCGCCGGAGCGCCCGGGAAGCGCGGTTGCGCCGCCGACGGCGCTGCCGGCAAATCTTGCGAACTCTGGGCCGCCAAAGGGACAGCCAGAATCAGTGCAGTAAGCAGGGTATAGGCCAGCTTTTTCATGCCATAAGTGTATAACGGGCCGCTTTGCCTTTGCTGCTACGGTGTCATCCTGAGCGGAGCGCAGCGAAGTCGAAGGCCCCCTACCTCTCATGTAACGTCACGGGTGCCCCATCTCTGGCCTGCCTTTGGCCAGAGGTGGGAGGCAGAATACAAACGATGGTCGGGTGCCCCATCCTAGCCGTTGTTGCTAGGGTGGGGTAGTTGCTCTTGTCGGGTGCCCCATCCTAGCCGTTGTTGCCAGGGTGGGGCAGTTTCTCTTGCTCTTAAATTTCGAGGATAAAACTAGCCGATGCTCTCCGCCGACTTCCGCAGCCGTTCCAGGAAGTCCTGCAGTTCCTTCGGCAGTGGAGCCTCAAAGTCCATCGCCTTGCCCGTCGTGGGATGCACAAAGTGCAGCCGCGCCGCGTGCAGGAAGTTGCGCTGCAGGTTCAGGGCGGCCGCTCCGGCGCCATGGCTCTTGGTGCGGCGAACCTGGGTGCGGACGCTGATGGCGTTGCCCTGCTGCTCGCGGGAGAGCGTCCGGGGCAGCAGATACTCCGGCGCGCCGTACAGCGTGTCGCCCACCACGGGATGCCCGATCGAACTCATGTGCACGCGAATCTGGTGCGTGCGTCCGCTCTCGATCTTCACCTCGACCAGCGCAAAGCGCCCGTAGGGGGTCAGCAACTTCTCCAGCACCTTGTAATGCGACAACGCGTTGCGCGGATCAATGCCGGTCACGCTCATGCGGGTGCGGTTCTTCGGATCGCGTCCAATGGGATCGTCAATGCTGCCCGTGTCGGACTGCGGCCAGTTGTGCACCAGCGCCAGATAGGTCTTGCTCACCTGACGGCTGCTGAACTGCTCGGCCAGCTTCTGATGGGCGCGGTCGTTCTTGGCTACCACCAGCAATCCGCTGGTGTCCTTGTCCAACCGGTGCACAATGCCGGGACGCAGATCGCCGCCCACTCCGCTCAAATCTCGAAAGCGGTAGAGCAGGGCGTTGACCAGGGTGCCGCGGTTGCGTTCGTCCTCGGGACTTCCCGCTCCGGCGTGTACCACCATTCCGGCCGGCTTGTTCACCACGGCCAGGTTGCGGTCCTCAAACACCACGTCCAGCGGAATATTCTCCGGGATGGCCTTCAAGGCCGGGGCTTCCACCTTGCCCGTCACTTCGATAACCTCGCTGCCCTTCAGCCTCAGCGATGCCTTCGCCGGCCGCTCATTCACCAGCACCTTGCCCTGCTCAATCAGCTGCTGCACGCGTACGCGGCTCACCTCTTGCAGCCGCGCCACCAGGAAGTGATCGAGGCGCAGCCCGGCGTCTTCTTCGCCGGCGTCAAAGCTCCGCAGCTCGGCACCCGGCAACTCAGGGGTCAGCAACTCTGGGGTCAGCAGCTTTGGGGTCATCAATTCCGGGGTCAGCAATTCTCGACCCGGCAACTCCGGCACTTCGACGATAGGAAGAATCGGCTCGGCGATGACCTTGGCCTTCTCTGTTGGCTTCGCCTTCGCCTTGGCCTTAACGACTGGCTTGGCTTTGACGACTGGCTTGGCCTTGACGACTGGCTTGGCCTTGACCTTGGCTATTGGCTTGGCTGTTGCCTTGGCCTTCGCCGCCGGCTTCGCCTTGGTCTTGCTCTTGGCTTCCGGCTTCGCTTTGGCTTTTGCTGTTGGCTTCGCCTTGGCCTTGGACTTCGCTGTTTGCTTCGTCTCCGGTTTGGCTTTGGTTGCCTTGCGCTGGGCTTTCGGGCGGGATGTGGATTTACTGGGCATTCTCAACAGGATAGCAGTTGCCAGCGCGAAAAGCTGTGACCCCCGGCTTCCCGCCCATTCAAGCTCCTGCCCACCCCTGCCGATAGGGCAGCCTGGTGCAGCTTGCGATGAACGCCCTCAGACTCAGTATCGCGCAATCCTCGGCCACCCTTGACGCGGCCTCCGACGCACGTTCGACGGCCCTCACCCTGGTGCGCCGAAACCTGCTCGCCACGCGAGCTGCCAGCGGGACTAACTCCAGCTCCGCCAACAGCCTGGCCAACTCCACCACCTACCTCAGCCGCCCCGTGGATAGTTATAACTGGAGCGTCGCCGTCGCCACCTACGGCGCGCAGGGCGCCTACGCGGCCAACCTTGTGGATGGCACATATCAGGCTTCGCAGAGCAATGAGGGAGAGAGCTTCTCAGGAGAATTCGCCGCGCTCGTTGCCTACGCCCCCAGCGCCAGCGCGGAGACCGGCGCCGCCGCGCAGTATGGCTTCTACGCCGGCCTCTCCGCCAACGCCACCGCACACGCCGTGGATATATATGCCTAGTTTCTGATTCTTGAACTGCTTAACAAGACCGCGCGCCGAGAGGCTACTCTGAGGCTAGTCGCCCCGGCTGGTCTTGCCCACGGCAGCCGAGTGCAGCGGTACCCTTCGCAGGTAGATGATGAAGCCGGTGACCACCAGTCCAATCGCAATCAACTGCGTGCCGGTGATCAGCCCACCCAGTACCTCACCGCGTCCGGGATCGCCGCGGAAGAACTCGAAGACAAAGCGCTCGCAGCCGTAGACGATCATGAACAGCGCCATCACCTGGCCTTCGAAGCGCTTGTGTTTGCACAGCCAGTAGAGCCAGACAAAGTTGATGAGCTCGGCAAAAAACTCGTATAGCTGCGTCGGGTGCAGCGGGATATTCAGCGGCGTCCCCTGGTAGAGGTTGGCCCAGGAGTTGTGGAAGGTGATCCCCCAGGGCAGGTGCGTGGGGCGGCCATAGCAGCATCCCGCGGCCAGGCAGCCAAGGCGGCCGAAGGCATGGCCAAGGGCCACACCGGGGGCGAAGACGTCGGCGGCGGAGAGAAAGGAAATCTTCTGCGTGCGCAGGTACCACCAGCCCGCGACAAGAGCCGCCACCAGTCCTCCGGAGAAGACTCCGCCGGATTGCAGGGTGGCCAGGCTGAAGATGCGCCCGGGCTCGGCCGCGTACTCGCGCCAGTCCACCAGCAGCATGAGCACCTTGGCGCCCACGATGCCGCTGAAGGCGACCAGCCCGCCGAGGCTCCACATCTGGTCGGGGTCCAGGCCGCGGAAGCGCGCCAGGCGGAAGATGACGGCAAGGCCTACGAGCATGCCCAGCGCGGCCATCAGGCCGTAGGTGGGCAGGGAAACGGATCCGAAGTGGAAGAAGTGTGGGTACACCGTTCCATTGTAGATGCTGAAGAGGCGTTAACGATGATCGTAGAGGGCGGGAAAGGTGAAACGCCGGTGAAACCCCGTGGCAATTCGCACGCCAGGAGAAGGTACAAGAAGGGCCGGCCCGCTTAGCCGTGTGTGGCGGAGGTTCTGTGAACCCGAATCACCAGGTGGGAGCCCGCCGAGGTCCTTTAGGCCGATCCGACTGGGGATCAGCACACCAGACCGTTATGTCGAGCAGAGCCCCCGATCGTTAATTATCGGTCCGCAGTGGTGTTCCGCCTCAGCACCAACGTTGCAGGTCGGCGCCTTCAGGTGAGGTAGATGCTACGAAACGCCGGGGCGGTGCGCAAGTCCCGGGCTGTGAATTCCCGCCGGCAGTAACCTTGGCGGGAAAAACCCGTGGGGCTTGGGCGATTCCGGCGCTGGACGGGGCGGCGATACCCCCTCCCCCGCTATATTTCCCGGTATAAATTTGAGAAAGAACGAGTTAGCGGTGCCCAATGTCTCCGGGGGTTGAAAACAAAACTTCAGAAGGCGAATGCCGCAAGGGCTGGTTGCCTGCCCCTACATCCAGAATAGCAATTTGCAGGGGGGTGTCCCCTCAGCGGATGAGCGGTTTATATCTCATGCGAAATCATTCGGTTGGGAGGATTCTCTGGAGAAACGGGGGTTGACAGGAATTCGAAGCCTGCAACTTTCGGGGCGAACTCGCGCCTTTTCGAGCTGTTCCTGGGTGCTGTGCGGGCAAAATCAGGGCAGTTTTGGGGAGTGTTTTCATGGGTTCTTGGCTGCCGGCAGCCCTGCGCCGCAGCGGAATTTCGTGTGGCCCAGATCCGCATAGATTCCTGTATTCGGAATTTCGTTCGTGCGCTATGATTCGGTCCTCCGGGTTAGGCCGCCGTAAGTCTGTCCCTGCTTCGCTCATCTCCCAACCCGAAGGTGCCCCCAGCCGGTTTCGGGAGGCGATTTTCACTTGGAAGGGATCGTCAAATGAAGTTTTCGCTAAAGAATCTTGCAGTCACCTTTGCTGTGCTGGCCGTTGTCGCTTCGCTCGCGGGTTGCGGAGGCTCCAGCAAAACCTGGCCGAGCGGGGATCGCTTGTTCTTTGCCTACCTGGCGGACAGCAGCTCCATTCCTACGGCAGCCACCACTCCCGCGGCGCACCCTGCTCTCTCTGCTCACGCCCGGCAGATGACCCAGCATGCCCACCACGCGGCCGGACCGCGCGCCAATTCAAGCGTGGACATCCAGACCGGCTCTCTTGACGTTTACGTATGGGACGTTGACGCCGCCACCTCGGTAAAACTGAACACCACCAGCGCCGCCTATCAGTCCATTTTCCTTTCTGCCGATTACAAGACGGTGTACTTCACGGCATACGACAGCAATGGATACAGCCAGGTCTTCTCGGCCCCCGTCACCAACTTCAACTCTCCGACGCAGTTGACCACGGGCACCTCGGAAGATCACGACACGATTACCGTTTCGAAGGATGGAAGCCTGATCGTTACCGGTGTTACCACCGAAACAGGAGAAGAGATCGCCCTGATGCCGAGCAGCGGCGGCACGGAAACCCTCTTGCTGCCGAGCGGGCTGGAATACGCCTGGTATCCCAACATAGCGTCGGATAACTCCACCATTGTCTTTGAAGGTCTGGTCACGGATGGGTACGCTGGAATTTATTCCGTGCAGAAGGATGGCAGCGGGCTGACGCGGCTTACCAACAATGGCAGCACGGGTACGGAAGGCGCCTATTGGGACTGGATTCCCTCCCTGTCGCCGGACGGCACGCAGTTCAGCTTCACGCGGGAAACTGAGGACGGCGGTGGGGAGAACATCTACGTGGTCAGCATCGCCGGAGAGACGAACACGATTCAGTCCCTGGCACTTACCACCGATGGAGACAGCCTGCAAAGCTTCCATCTCGGCGACTATGTGGCCTATACGAGCGATCGGAATACCATCAATGGAAGCCATAACTACCAACTCTTCCAGGTGACACCGGCCGGAACCGGCACAACCCAGCTCACCACGGCCGACGAGGCGATCTGGTTCATGTTCTTCGGCGAGTAACTTCGGCGAATAACCCGGGCGGGCGAATAACCCGGGCGGGCGAAGTCAAACGAATGGGCGTCCTTTTACGGGGCGCCCATTTACTTTGGCGCGCGGCCGGGCGGACGGAAAGATAGAATGGTCGAACGTTTTGGCGGAATGACGGAGGGATGATAACGATGACGACTACTCCTGATTCGACGATGACCAGCCAGTTTCTTGCCTACTCCCGCAGCAAGCTGATGGCACAGTGTTGGCCCCGGATGCGGCAGTGCGTGGAATCGCTGACCCAGGAGCAGCTATGGTGGCGTCCGAATGAGGCCAGCAACAGCGTGGGCAATCTGCTGCTGCACCTGAACGGCAACGTGCGGCAGTGGCTGGTCGGCTCGTTCCAGCAGCTGGAAGACACTCGGAACCGGCCCGTGGAGTTCAGCACGCAGGAGGGCGCGTCGGCGGCTGAACTGCTGGGAAAGCTGGGGCAAACCTTGGACGAGGCCTCGGAGGTTCTGAGCCGGCTGACCCAAGCCGAGCTGCTGCGGCGCTATACGATTCAGGGCTACGACGTGAGCGGATTAGAGGCCGTTTACAAGGTCGTGGAACACTTCATGCTGCACTATGGACAGATTCTGTACATCACCAAGATGCTGCGCAGTCAGGACTTGGGGTACTTCTCCGAATCGAAGTAGAAGGTGTAGAGCAACGCAATACAGAGTCTAATTTGCCAGGGACTTGCGCTCTGCAACCCAGCTTTGGATGCGGGCGGCAATCTCGTCCCGCACCTTGCGGAAGAGGGCGATTCTCTCCTCGGGCGTACCTGTGGCTTCTGCCGGGTCCTGAAAGGGCCAATGCATGCGCACGGCAGGCCCTGGGAAGATGGGGCAATTCTTCGCTGCGTTATCGCAGACGGTGATGATGACCGGAAAGTGCTGGCCGAGGTATTCCGTCACGTTCTTGGAGCGCTGATGAGAGATGTCCACGCCGGCCTCGCGCATTACCTCGATGGCCAAGGGGTTGACCGCGGATGGTGTGGTGCCGGCGCTGTGCGCCTCATAGGCATCTCCTCCGTAGGCGCGCAGAAAGCCCTCGGCCATCTGGCTGCGGCAGGAGTTTCCGGTACAGAGAATCAGAATTCTAGTCTTCATTGTTCACCTCCGATGGTGGATGAGCAGCAGGGCTGCACCTGAAAGGGCGGAGCCTGGGGAAAGTATTTTCGCTGGAAGTAGAAGGCCACGTTGACCAGGGCAATCATCACGGGAACCTCCACCAGTGGGCCGATGACGGCGGCAAAGGCCGCGCCGGAGTTGATTCCGAAGACGGCGACGGCGACGGCAATGGCGAGCTCGAAGTTGTTGGAGGCAGCCGTGAACGACAAGGTCGCGGTTTTGGCGTAGCTGGCTCCTAGCCGCTTGCCCATGTAAAACGAGATGACAAACATCACGACAAAGTAGATGAACAGTGGAATGGCGATACGCAGCGCGTCCAGGGGGAGGCGCACGATGTAGGCACCCTTGAGCGAAAACATCACGACGATGGTGAAGAGCAAGGCGATCAACGTCAGTGGGCTGATGCGCGGCAGAAACTGGTGCTCATACCACGTGCGGCCCTTCGCGCGGAGCAAGACCACGCGGGTGAGGAATCCGGCGAGGCACGGGATGCCCAGGTAGATGAAGACGCTCTTGGCGATCTCCGCGATGGAGACATGCACGGTCATGCCGCGAAGTCCGAGCAACGGCGGCAGCACAGTGATGAACACCCAGGCGTAGAGCGAGTAGAAGAGCACCTGGAAGATCGAGTTGAAGGCGACCAGTCCCGCGGCATACTGCGTGTCGCCGTGGGCCAGCTCGTTCCACACAATCACCATGGCAATGCAGCGGGCCAGGCCGATCATGATGAGTCCGGCCATGTATTCCGGATAGCCATGCAGAAAAACGATGGCCAAGACGAACATGAGGATGGGACCGATGACCCAGTTCTGCACGAGCGACAGGGCCAACACGCGTTTATCGCGGAAGACCTCGTGCAATTCCTCATAGCGAACCCGCGTGAAGGGTGGATACATCATGAGGATGAGTCCCACGGCGAGCGGAACCGAAGTGGTGCCGACGCTGAAGCGGTCCAGCAAGGGCACAATGCCGGGAAAAGCCCATCCGGCGCCAACGCCCAGCAGCATGGCGGCAAAGATCCATCCGGTCAGGTAGCGGTCGAGAAAGCTAAGGCGGCTATTGCTCATGGACGGCTCACTTTTTTATTGCGCTTGGCAGGCGAGGGGCCGCAGATGGCAGTGGGCCGGGGAGCACCCTGAAGGTTGACGAACGCCCTCGTCGAGCAGCAGGCGCGAGTGAGTTGGGCGCGCTCGCGGCGCATAGCTGCGTCGGTGGCCAGCCCGTTGAGCACGACCGAGAGCAACTGGGCGGCAAAGGGGTTTGCCTGCGAAGCGAGGCGATAGTGCATCCACTTTCCCTCGCGGCGGGCGCTGACCAGCCCGCAGCGTCGCAGATAGGCGAGATGGCGGGAGATGACCGGCTGCGAAAGGCCGAGAATCTCCACAAAGTAGCAGACGCAGACCTCCTGGTCGGCCATCAGGTTCAACAGGCGCAGGCGGGTGCGGTCCGCAAGGCCCTGAAAAAGTTGTTCGATGGGAAGTGCCGTTTGACCAGCCATGCGAGAAGCTTAACACATATGCGTAAGCATATGTGTTAAGCGAAGAAAAATGCCGGGTGAAGAAGAGTGTGCGTACGTCGCGTTCAGGCCGTTACGCTGGCCGGGATGTTGAAAATTCTGGCGGCGTTATCGAACAAGTAAGCTCGGCGGGCGGCGGGGCTGAGTGGCACCATCTGTGCCGCGGGGACGGCCGCTCCCCACTCCTGCGGATGCGAGCGGAAGGCCGTGCGCTCGCGCCCCTGCAGTTCGGCGAATTCGCAGAGCACAAGGTCGTTCTCCAGGTCGCGCGGGTTCAGCAGCACCAGCAGTTGGTGGAAGCGCTCCATGAGGCGCAGGATGGTGGCGCCCTCGGTGCCGGGCGGCGGCGCCAGCACGATTTGCAGATTGGGAAAGTCGGCGGCGACGACCTCGACCTGGGGACGGTGGCGGAGCCAGCGCTCCTGGCTGTTGAAATCAATCACGATTGGGATGCGGAGCTTGTCGCAGGTGCCGTAGAGGGGATACATGCGGGGCGCGTTAAGTCCGCTGACGCAGCATTCGGCCTGGGCATAGGCGCCGGAGAGGCTGCGGTCGGCGATGGCGTCGTCAATCCAGCGCAGGCTTTCAGCCATGCGAAGAGGATCGTAACTGGAAAGTCCAAACAGTTGACGCGGATTCGCTTTGACCACCTGGCGGACCTCTTCGGTACGCTGGTCGGCACAGTTCCACTGGTGCGGGCATTGATGGCAGTTGCAGGGGGCTACGATGGCGGCGGCCACGCCATGGGCGCTCATCGCCGGTGCGAGATCCTGGGTAAAGGCCTGGCAGCGGCCGGGTTGGAAGCTGCCCACGTTCTTAGGAATGCAGTACAGCGCGTCAATGACATTCGGCACGGCCACGACACACCTCGATCAATCAGAAAACGCTTCAGCGTAGCCCGGGCCGCGGGGTCGCGCTGTGACCGCGGTCACCGGGCAGCTTGCTCTGGCTACGAGTGAATTGTGCCGAAAGAACGCAAGCCCATTACCGGAAAGGCAATGGGCCTGAGGACGAAAAATGCTGACAGGGTTACTTGTCGTAGTGCAGGAGGGAAAAGATGTCATAAGGCGCAAGGCGCTTGCGTCCGTTGAGGAAGTCGAGTTCGACGACGAAGCTCATGCCGCAGATGTTGGCGCCCAGCTTGTTGGCCAGCTTGGCGGCCGCTTCGGCCGTGCCTCCGGTGGCGAGCAGGTCGTCCACGATGAGAACGCGCTGGCCGGGCTGGATGGCATCCTTGTGAATCTCCAGGGTGTCGGTGCCGTACTCGAGCTCGTAGGTGTAGCTGACGGTCTCTCCGGGCAGCTTCTTGGGCTTGCGCACGGGGATGAATCCGGCGTTCAGGCGATAGGCCATGGCGGGTCCAAAGATGAAGCCGCGTGCCTCCATGCCGAGCACGAGATCAATGTTCAGGCCCAGGTAGGGCGAGGTCATGAAGTCCACGACACGGGCAAAGCCGACGCGATCCTTGATGAGGGTGGTGATGTCGTAAAAGAGAATGCCCGGCTTGGGATAGTCGGGAATTTCACGAATGAGCTGCTTGAGGTCTTCGGCAACGACGATCTTCCGGGTGTCAGGCGTTTGAGTTTCAGACAAAGGAGTCACCGTGTTTCTTCAATTTGGAATGTCTTGTATCCGGTAAAGGGAGCAGCTTCTTCCACCTCGACGCGATCCACGCGGGCGGCGCGGGGGCCTTCGGCCAGGCGGTCGTAGAGTGCGCTGTGCTGCTGGTGTGTGCCCATGACGAGGACCTCGACCGAGCCGTCATCGCAGTTGCGCACCCAGCCGCCGACGGCGAGCAGTTGCGCCTCGCGCTCCACAAACCAGCGGAAGCCGACGCCCTGCACGCGGCCCTTGACGACGTAACGGCGATAAGCGGTCAACTGCGTCATGTGGAGAAAGCTCCGAAAGGGCCGCGGGCGGCGCGGATGCAGTCCGCCCGGGCCGGCTGGTTATGCGCGCGAGAGGTAAACGCCCTCGGCGGTATCCACCTTGATCTTTTCGCCTTCGTTGACGAAGGGCGGCACCTGCACGATGAGTCCGGTTTCCGTCTTGGCCGGCTTGGTGACCGAGCTGGCGGTGGCCGACTTGAGGCCGGGTTCGACCTCGACGATCATGAGCTCGACGGTCTGGGGAAGGTCAATGCCGACGGCCTTGCCGTCATAGAACTCGACGGTGACGTGAAGGTTGGGCGTCAGGTAGTCAACGCTGTCGCCAAGGACGTCGTGGTTCAGGGCCGTCTGCTCGTAGTTGTTCAGGTCCATGAAGTAATAGGTATCGCCGTCGTTGTAGAGATACTCCATCTTGATTTCGTCCACGACGATCTTGTCAATGGCGTCGCCGGAGCGGAAGCGATGTTCAAACATGGCTCCGGTGCGGATGTTGCGCAGCTTGGCTTGGATGAAGGCGCGCAGATTGCCGGGGGTGCGATGCTCCACGGTAAAGACCGAGTGCAGCTCGTTGTTGTGCTTGATGATCATGCCGGGACGCATTTGGGTGGCATTGATTGCCATGGCGGATGATGCTCCAATCTTTCAACTTTTTCGAAAATTTCGCGGCCGCGGGCGGTCAAACCGGCCCGGCAGGCGGGTCAGGCCCCGGAGGGAGAACTCCACTGGGGCGAACCCTTTCATTTTACCTTGGGGCGGCCGGAGATGGGAACCCGGAAGGGTTCGCAAGGGGGGCGTGGCGGCCAGGAAAGCCTCCGAAAGCCCGGCAAAAAAGCCTCCGAACGCCCGGTGGACGCCCGCCGGGCGGCATGCTAGCATTGCGCCCCGCGGAGGGAAGACCATGCGGAAAGCACTCCTACTTGCAGTGACCTGCGCGCTGTTTGCGCTGCCATTATCATCCGTGGCCGGCGAGCGTTTTGACGGCAAATGGCTTACCAAAATGAGCTGCCCGGCCAAGGGCAACACCCAGGGTTACACCTGGACGTTCGTCAGCACCATCCAGGCCGGCACCCTGCACGGCGAGCGCGGCACGGCCGGCGAGGGCGGCTACTTTACCCTGGACGGAAAGATCAAGGACGACGGCACCGCCAAGCTGGACGCCAACGGCGTGGTGGCCAGCCGTGAATACGCTCGCGGAGTGTTTACCTCCAAGGGCTCGGATTACGGCTACAAGGTGAAGGCCACGTTTACTGAGACGACAGGCACAGGCACGCGCGACGTGGGAATGAGCATTGTGGGCCGCCCCTGCACCTTTGAGTTCACCAAGCAGTAGCTGTCGGAATATACCCGGGAAAATTTGCTGGCTGAAATGGCAAGCGGAGGCCGTGGGCCTCCGCTGTGGGTAGGGTGTGCGCTGTAGGTTGAGAATGGGCGCGAGTTTTCTTGGCGCTTACTTTCTTCCGCTGGAGCCGAAGCCGCCATCGGCGCGGCTACTGTCGCTGAGTTCGGCGACCACCTCGACGGGAGTGGTGAGCACGGGGTAGGGGATGAGGTTGACCAGCTTATCGCCCTGGTGAATCTCCTGCGGCTGGTCTCCGAGGTTTTCCATCAGCACGCGGATTTCGCCGCGATAGCCGGAGTCAATGACGCCTCCGGTGCAGGTGAGGCGGCGGGCGGCCATGCTGCTTTTGTCGCGCAACAGGGCTCCCAGGGGATGGCCGTCGGCGGTGGTCAGCTCGATGGCCACTCCGGTGCTGACCACGGCGTTGCCGCGCGCGGCGATGGTGACCGGCGCGCTGGCAAAGAGGTCGTAGCCCAGGTCCTCTCCGGGATGAGCGATGGTGGGAGCCTTGGCCGTGGGGGTGAGAAGTTTTACTTTCAGCATGAGGAAAAGTGTAGCAGGAGGGGTGCGTACCTTCAGAGTTGAAAAAAGTCAGACACGAAGCAATGGCGGGCTTGTGTTGTGAAATAAATCGCGCTAAGTTCACCGCATGAAACGAACGGCTGCTGCTGTGTTCATCTTAGTGATGTTAGCCATGCCAGGCGTAGATGGCAGTGCGGCAGGCAAGAGACGCATCCCCTGCAAGACTCCCGAGAATGCTTCAACTTGTTATCGGACCCATGGGCGGCTCTCAATTAATAACGGTACACCGTCCTTTCGACTATGGAAGATAGGGACACATCGGATTCTTGCGGTATACAGTGGTCCCTCGGTTGATCGCGATTCTGACAACGAAAATCCTGAGCTGCCCGTATCAGTTGCACGGGTTATGACGCTGGGCACATGGGTCTATGCGGACTTTGAGGTATGCCCATTGGAAGAAGAAAAACCAAGAGTAATGCAAGCAATTTGCATTGAATCCGCACAGCACATTTTCGCGGATAAACCCTGAACCCTTACGATCAAAGGGTTATGTCTTCCTTCAAACCTGTTGACGAGCAACTGGCCTACCTGCCGCAAAGGGTCGGTCGAGATTATTCGCGAGAGCGATCTGCGTGAGCGCCTGGAAAAGTCGCTGAAGAGCGGGCGCGCCTGCTGCGCTCAGGATGACAACTGAAAACAAGATCAAGAACAACCAACCCACTCATGCCAACCGAAGGCTTGGATGAGGAACCCAACCTAGGGTTTGGAGCTGGCCAGCTCTGCGCCGGCGGGCATGGATGGGGGCGAGGTGCGCTCGTAGAGCCACCAGTGGCCGTCGTGGGCGCGGAGTTGGACCTCCGGGAGGGAATCAAACAGCGTCGTCGCCGTGGGTGAGTGCACGACGAAGTATCTGTAGCGCCAGCCATCGTGAAGCTGCCACTGGAACTGCTCGGGGTGGTACTCAAAGCTGGAGACGCGGACGCGCGGCAGGGCCTGCGGGCGGTAGAGAACAAGATCAACATTGCCGCAGGCGAAGCTGGGGTCCACCACGCCACCCTGGAGGGCCGCGTACCAGGCGGGAAAGTGCAGGAAGACTCTCGCCTCGAAGACCGGGGAGCGCGTCTCGTAGTTGAGAGAAAGGGCGCGCTGGTTGGGTTCCATGTGGAGAAGCAGGGTGGCGAAGCCGCGCGATTCGCGCTCGAAGACCTGCATGCGCCAGGCGTACCCGGCGGTCCAGACGAGGGAGAACACGACAAGAAAAGCGATGGCCAGCGGGCCGCGGCGTCCGGGAGCCTGCGCGGGAGGAACCAGGATGAGAGCGAAGCAGGGCAGGAAGAAGATGGCAAAGCGCTGGTAAAGCTCCTGGACTCCCAGGATGCCACGCGGCGCCAGCATGGCAAGGGCGAAGCAGAGGCCGGCCAGAACGTAGTAACGGCGCCGGCGGCGGACTCCGAGCAGGAGGCAGATGGGCACGAGCAGGGCCAGGATGGCAATGGCGGCCGTAAAAGGGCTGGGCAGGCCGGTGATGTCCTGAAAGAGATTGGGCAGGCGGTCGAGTTCGAGGTCCCAGTCGAGGCGGGCATGGGCCAGGGTGTGGGGATTGGAGGCCACCGAGGCGATCCACCAGATGCCGGCCGCGAGGATGGCGCAGACGAGCGGCAGCCAGAGACGAAGATCGCGGCGCGACGGGCGTAGCGCGAGGTGATAGGCAAAGGCCAGCGCGACGGTGAAAGCGGCAATCAGCGCATGGCAGAAGAAGAGGCCAAAGAAGGCCACTACAAGAAGGACGACCCGCGCGACGGTGGGACGGCGAAAGGCGGGCAGGGCGCAGAAGAGGAAAAACAGAATGCCGAGGGGCGCAGCCGCGAGAAAACCGAGGAAGCCCCACTGGAAGGGGTATCCGTAGAAGGCGGGGATGACGAGAATGGCGAGACGTGGATCGCTGTGGAACTCCTCCAGCAGGCGGGCAGAGGCCAACAGGATGGCAAGCAGGGCCGCGGAGGCGATGAGCTTGGTTGCAGCCAGGGCTCCGATGAAGGGCGACAGGAGCAGCAACAGGGCATAGCCAAGCAGGTTGGGAATCAGGGAATGGCGCTCGAACTGGAGCGCGTAAGGCGAGGCGGGATCGGCAAGTGCTGAGAACAGAGCCGTTTGCGAGGCGTGCTGCGGCGCATCGCACATGGCCGGGAAAGTGGGAATCCAGAGAGGAATGAGCGCAACCAGGCCGAGCAACGCCACGAAGGCGTACAGGCGGGTACGCCGGGCGGTGGAGACAGATGGGGGAAGCTCTGCCAAAGGGTCCATCGGGTTCTGTAAAGCCTCATGACCGCCCATGGGCGGCTTGGAGATTTGAATTTGATGGGCCGGGCCGTACGCCATCCACTTAAGTGCTACAAATATACGACAGAATCCTGCGTTGGCGGGGGCTCCAAATTTGCCGGCAGAAGGCGGATGTGGAGCTCCGGGTTTACCTGCACAAGCAGCTTCACCTTATAATCAATAGGTTATGGCATCTTTTCTTCCTGTTGACGAACAACTGGCCTACCTGCGCAAGGGTGCGGTCGAAATCATTCGTGAGAGCGATCTGCGTGAGCGCCTGGAAAAGTCGCTGAAATCCGGCAAGCCGCTGCGCATCAAGGCCGGCTTTGATCCCACGGCGCCCAACCTCCACCTGGGCCACACCGTGCTGATCCGCAAGCTGAAGCACTTTCAGGACCTCGGCCACACGGTCATCTTTTTGATTGGCGACGGCACCGGCCTGATTGGCGACCCGACGGGACGCAACGCCACGCGGCCTCCGCTGACGCGCGAGCAACTGGATGCCAACGCCGAGACCTACAAGGCGCAGGTCTTCAAGATTCTTGACCCGGTGAAGACCGAGGTGCGCTACAACACCGAGTGGCTGATGAAGCTGACGTACGAGAGCTTTGTGCGTTTGACCGCCAAGTTCACGGTGAGCCAGATGCTGGAGCGCGAAGACTTCAGCAAGCGCTTCCAGGAAGAAAAGCCAATCAGCGTGCACGAGCTGCTGTATCCCATGATGCAGGGCTACGACAGCGTGGCCTTGGAGTGCGATGTGGAGCTGGGCGGCACGGACCAGAAATTCAACCTGCTGATGGGACGCAAGCTGCAGGCCGACTACGGACAGCCAGCGCAGATTGTGCTGACCATGCCGCTGCTGGAGGGGCTGGACGGCGAGAAGAAGATGTCGAAGTCGTATGGCAACTACGTGGGCATCACGGAGACGGCCCAGGAGATGTTCGGCAAGCTGATGAGCGTGAGCGATCCGCTGATGTGGCGCTACTACGAGCTGCTGACCGACCTGACCGTTGCCGAGATTGAAAAGCTGAAGGCCGACGTTGCGGCCGGCGCGCTGCATCCGATGCGGGCGAAGAAGGATTTGGCGAAACGCATCATCGCCGATTTCCATTCGGCGGCAGAGGCCGAGGCTGCGGAAGAGAATTGGGCGCGGCAGTTCCAGAAAGATGAAGTGCCGGAAAATCTGGAAGAGATTACGCTGGCGGCCGCTGAGTTGGGCACCGTGGAAGGCTCGAAGGCGAAGGTGAACCTGGGCAAGGTTCTGGCGCAGGCCGGGTTGGCGGAGAGCAACAGCGACGCGCAGAGGAAGATCAAGGCGGGCTCGCTGAAAATTGATGGCGAGGCGTGCAAAGAACTGTTTTTGGAAATTGAGCTGGGCGCGGCGAAGGTCTTCCGCGTGGGGCGCAAGATGAAGAAGGTAACTGTTCTTTAAAGGGTTAAGAGCAAGAGCAATGCCTCCGGCGATGGACGATGCCGGAGGCATTCGCTTTATACTGTCCCCTATGTTCTCCCGCAGGATTCGCGTTGAGTACGACGAGGCTGGCGTGTCCACCTTGGCGCCGCTGAAGTGGCTGGATAACTTCGCCATGCGCAGCTTTACCAACGATTCCGTCTTTGACGACACCCTGCCGGTGGCCGACGGATTGATTGAGATTGGCACGCGGGTGCCGCTGGCGCTGCTGGACGAACGCATGACCGATTGGTTCCGTCGCAAGGGATACTTGAAGGCGGGCGAGGGGCTAAAGCTGCGGGAGTTGTAGCGCTTACGCTGACGATAGGGGTCCTTCGACTGCGGCGACGCGCTGGCGCGCATCGCCTTCGCTCAGGATGACAGCGTAGAAGCAACGGCAAGAGCAAGGTCAACTACCCCACCCTAGCAACAACGGCTAGGATGGGGCACCCGCGCCACGAATCAACTGCGAAGCGCAATTATCCGGAGCGGCAAACTCCAAACGTATAATCAAACCTCTGCCATGGCACAGGAATGCGAGGACGATCGTCGCACGCCGCGGCCCGCGCTCTGCGTGGGGCTGATCGTGCTGCTGTGGCTGGTGCTGTATGGGCCGGGAGTGTGGACTCCGCCGCTGTTGGACGACGCCGACAGTGTGCACGCCGAGGCCGCGCGAGAGATGATGCAGCGCGGCGACTGGAGCACTCTGTACGTCAACGGGCTGCGGTACCTGGAGAAGGCTCCGCTGCTGTATTGGGCGATGGCCACAAGCTACCGGGCGTTTGGCGTGACGGATTGGGCGGCGCGGCTGCCGCTGTGCCTGGGCGTGCTGTGGCTGCTGCTGGCGGCGTGGGCGGTGGGGCGGCATCACTTTGATGATGCCGCAGGACTGTACGCGGCGCTGGCCATGGGGCTGTCGTTTGGACCCTACATTTACACGCGGATTCTGATTCCTGACATATTGGTTGCCTTGTGGCTGTTGCTGGGCGTGCATTGCTTCCTGCTGACCTTTGAAGGCCATCGGCCATCCCGCGCGGCGTGCTGGGGACTGGCCGTGACCGCGGCCTTGAATGTGCTGACCAAGGGACTGATCGGAGTGGTGTTTCCCGCGGCGATTGTTGTGATTTATCTGCTCATCACGCGCAACCTGCGCCACCTGCTGCGCATGCGGCTCGGGTCGAGCACGGCGATATTTTTACTGGTGGCCGCACCGTGGCACGTTGTGGCTTCCCTGAGGAATCCCGCGGCCGGCGCGGCAAGGGGATTCTTCTGGTTCTACTTCATCAACGAACATTTTCTGCGTTACCTGGATAAGCGGTTTCCGCGGGATTACGACACGGTGCCGCTGCTGCTTTTCTGGGCGCTGGCCGTGCTGTTTCTGCTGCCGTGGACGGCCTTTCTGTGGAAGGCTCTGCGGGCAGTGTCGTGGCGCGGGCGTGACGCTGCCACAACTGCGGGCCGTGCGCTGCTGGTGATGGCCGTGGCGGTGCTGGTGGTGATGGGCTTTTTCAGCTTCAGCACGCGGCAGGAGTATTACGTGCTGCCTGCGTTGCCGATGCTGGCGCTGATTGTGGGCGCGTGGATGAGCCGCGAGGAACGGTCTGCGATCGGGTCTCCGGAGCGGCGCAGCGGACGGCGCGTTGCCGCCAGCGTGGCCGTGGTGTGCTGCGCGCTGGGCGCGGCCATGTGGGCGCTACTGTGGTGGGCGCAAAGGGTTCCACCGCAGAGCGAACTGGCCGAGCTGCTGACCCGCAATCCGCAGGAGTACGCGCTGAGCTTCGGCCACATCTTCGACTTGACGCCACGTGCGATGGGGTTGTTTCGCCCCGAGCTGATGGCGCTGGGCGTGGCCCTGCCCGTGGGCGGCGTGTTGTGCTGGTGGTGGCGGCGTGGCGGTCGGGTGATGTTGTCCAACATGGCGCTGGCGGTGATGATGCTGGTGTCACTGGGGGCGGTGCATGCGGCGCTGGTGAAGTTTGCGCCCATCCTTGGCTCGCGGGCGCTGAGCGACGCGCTGGTCGAGCGCTGGCAACCGGGCGACGTGGTAGTGGTGAACGGCGCGTACGAGGATGCCTCGACGTTAAGCTTTTATGGACACCTGCCGCTGCACGTGCTGAACTCACGCGAGAACGGCAACCTGTACTATGGCTCGCTGTTTCCGGACGCTCCGCAGGTATTTGAAGATGACGCCAGCTTCGCGCGGCTATGGAACGGCGGTGGGCGCGTCTACGTCTTCAGCCAGGAGAGCGAACTGCCGGCGATGCTGCGCAAGGGTGGGTACAAATTGGTGGCGCGCAGCGGAGGAAAGATGATCGTGGTGAACGGGCGTTGATGACTACTTCAGCATTTATCCCAGTGCTATTTGTCCCCGGTTTGCTGCCGCAGGTGCCGATGATTATGTGGATACTCGGGTTGGGCGTGGCCGTGGGTGGAACGGTGGCTTCGACCATCTCACTGGCGCTGGCAATGGTGGCGGCCCGGGGCTTCCGCAAACGGATTGAGCAGGACGATGCCGCGCGGGGAGTTCAGCAGAACGCGCATGGTGAGAACTTGCAGAGCGCGCCGCGGGTAACCGTGCTGAAGCCTCTGCATGGCAGCGAGCCGCGGCTGGAAGAAAACCTGGAGAGCTTTTTCCGCCAGCAGTATGCAAACTACGAGATCATCTTCGGCTGCCGCAGCCAGGACGATGCTGCGGTGGAGGTTGTACGGCGGCTGCGTGAGCGCTATCCGCTGGTTTCGGCGACGCTGGTCTTCAGCGGAGAGCCGCGATGGCCGAGCGCCAAGGTGTGGTCGCTGGAGAAGATGATCTCGCGCGCAACCGGTGACGTGCTGGTGATCAGCGACAGCGACATATTGGTGGAAGAGGATTTTCTGCGCCGCGTGGTCGCGCCATTTGTCACGCCTTTTGCCGAGCCGAAGGTGGGGCTGGTGACGTGCCTCTATCGCGGCATTCCCGCCAGCGGGGTGTGGTCGTCGCTTGAGGCGCTGGGCATGAGCGTGGAGATGCCGAGCGGCGTGCTGACGGCCGAGATGCTGGAGGGGATGCGCTTTGCCCTGGGCGCGGTGATGGCCGTGCGGCGCGAGGCGCTGGTGAAGATTGGCGGCATACGCGTGGCCGCCGAGTATTACTCCGATGATTTTGTGCTGGGCGCGCGCGTTGCCGGGGAAGGCTACCAGGTGCAGCTGAGCACGGTGCGCGTGGGCCATGTGCTGGCCGAGACCAGCCTGCGGCGCTCCTTGGGCGGGCAACTGCGCTGGATGCAGAGCACAAGGTATTCGCGTCCGTGGGGGCATCTTGGCACGGGGCTGACCTTCGGCACGCCATTCGGATTGCTGGGGCTGGCGATGGGCTTCGGCATGGGTTGGGGGTGGTTCGGCGTGGCGCTGTTTGCGTGGAGCTGGCTGAGCCGCATGTGGCAGTCGGCGTACGTGGGCGGGCGGGTGATTGGCGACCGGCGCGCGTGGAAGCTCTGCTGGCTGTATCCCGTGCGCGACCTTTTGGGATTTTGCCTGTGGGTGGCGAGCTACGCGGGCGGCAGCGCGTTCTACTGGCGCGGAGAGCGCTATCTGTTTACTCCCGGCGGAAGGATTGTGGCCGTGGGGAGGAGTAAGCGCTAGGCCTTGGTCAGGCGTCCGTCTTTCAGGTGGAATCGCTCGCCGCGCCAGAGGATGGTGTTGCCGGCGAAGCTGGCAAACCAGATGCCGAGGCCGATCGCGTCGCGCAGGGGAACCAGCCAGAGATCGCGCAGGGCGTGGCGGTCATGCAGGATTGGCCCGGCGAGCAGGGCGGCCGAGGCGAAGCGCGCCGCAGCGACGATCCCCAACAGAATTAAGGACCACGCGGCACCCGAGGCGCAGAGTGCGGCCAGCAGTGCCCAGGGCAGGGCGAAGGTCATCAGCAGGCCGAGGTAGCCCCACTTGCGCAGGTCGCGCACGGTGCGGGCCCAGCGAAGTTGATGCTGAATCATGGCGCCCCAGCCGTAGCCGGGCAGGAAGGTTTCCACCACAACGTCACTCAGAATGCAGCGATAGCCCCTGGCGGCGATCATCTTGCCGAGCTCGTGATCGTCGGCGAGGTGGTCGAGGAGCGCCTCAAGGCCTCCGATGGACTGGCAGGCCGCGCGCGGGAAGGCCAGCGTGCTGCCCAGTCCGAAGTGCAGGCCGCCCTCCATCTGGCGCGCGCAAAGGACGCCGCCGGCGAAGTCGGTGGCGATGGTGATGGCCTCGACGCGGCTGGCCAGGCTGCCGCCGCTGTTGGCGCGGTAGAGGCAGGTGACCAGTCCGACCTGTGGATCGCGCATGGGGGCCACGATGCGGCGGAGGTAGTCGGGCGCGACGCGAATATCGCTGTCGTTGATGAGAATAAAGTCGTGCGCGGCGTGGGGGAGCATCTGCGCCAGGGTGCTGACCTTGCGGTTGCTGCCCAGCTCATCGGTGCACAGCAGCAGGCGGATGCGGCGCGCGGGGAATTCACGCTGCAGGCGCTCGACCTCGGCGATGGCCTCGTCGTCGGCGCGGCTGACGCCGAAGAGAATCTCGTAGTCGGGATAGTCCTGCAGACAGTGCGAGCGGAAGCCCTCGTACATTTGGCGGTCGGTGCCGCGCAGGGGCTTCAGGATGCTGATGGGCGGAGTGAAATCCGCGGGCGCCGGGCGCGGCTCGGTCAGCCAGCGCAGCTCGCTCCACAGGCTGAGGCCGAGGTAGCCGAGGCCGCAGGCGGCGAGCAGGGCAAAGGGCCAGGCCGCGTATTGGAGGAGTTGAGTGAGCATTGCCGCCCTTGAGCTTACCGGACGCGGCGCGGGGCTCCAAGTGCGGGGGCGGATTCCTTCTTTTCCGGGGCGGAGCTTTCAGGCATACTCAAGAGGGTTGACGAGGAGCCGGATGATGAAGATCCGTCCATGGCACGGGGTTGCGCTGGTGGTGTGGCTGGGAGCCTGCGGAGCCATTTTCTTGCAGAATTACCGGGTCACCGAGGGGCGCAAGACCTTTGAAGGGCTGAGCTGTCCGAGCTGTCATCTGGCGGGCGGCGCGCCGTCGCTGGAGCACGTGGGCAACAAGTACGACCGCGCCACCATCAAGGAGTTCATCACCAACCCGGACGCGGTATACGAGCGCAAGGGGAAGCGGCCGCTGAACGTGGGTTACGTGACCATGCCCAAGCCGAAGGCCACGCCGCATCAGATTGAGATGATTTCGTATTTTCTGGCGGCGCAGCAGTAGGTGCCGGGTTTTCTGTGATTCGATGCCGAGCAGCGGTTTTTAACCTTTTGGATTGTGAGGACTTGTAAGTGGGCCGTTCCTGGAAGTGGATCATCCTGTTGCCGATTGCGGTGTTTGCCGTGTGGGCCGCCGTTCACACCTACCAACTGGAAGTTGGCAAGGAGAGTTTTGCGCGGCTGGGCTGCGCCAGTTGCCACTTGAGCGGCGGCGGACCGAACCTGGCCCGCATTCTGCCGCAGTACGACGAAAAGACGGTGGTGGATTTCATCCGCGACCCCGAGGCCGTTTACAAGAGGCTGGGACGCAAGCCTTTGAATCCCGGCTTCGGCGTGATGCACCGGGTGAACGCCACGGATTTTGAAGTGAACTCCATGGCCAAGTATCTGAAGACCTGGTAACGGCTTGCGGAGTTCCCGGATCCTGCGGCGGGTGAGGCTGCGGGGTAGGATTAGCAAAGAGGCTTGCCATGAAGCTGCGATGTCTGCTGATGATCATGCTGCTGGCCTCGGCCGCGATGGCGCAGGAGGCTGCGCGGCCGGTGGTGTCCACCAAGGCACGCCTGATGAATGCGCGCACCATCTTCATCACCCACTCCGGCGGCAGCATTCCCAACGACATTATTGACGAGGCCTTCCACGGCTGGGGACGGTATCGCGTGGTGAATCGCCGCGAGGATGCCGACATGGTGGTGAGTATCGAAGGCGTGCTGGCCAACTCCGGCTTTGAGGTCAGCGGCGGCGGCCCCGGAGGTACGCGGCGTGAGATTGTCGTCAACGGCGCGGTCACCAGCATCCGGCTCTTCATTCGGGACGCCCACGACGGCGCCGTCCTGTGGGCGGGCCGGGAGCTGCCCAAGAGCACGCACAAGGGCGACAGCCGGGAGGATCGCGAGGTCGAGGCATCGCTGCGCCTCTTCCGGAGCTTCCGCGAGTACATTGAGCCGGAGCCCAAGCCCTGAACAGGCGCTTCGGGCGGGATTTTCCACAGCTCTCCACAGCAAATGCGGCTTAGCAACAGCATTCCCACACGGGCGGCGGAGATTCCTTCTCCACGCGAGGGCGGGCTGTTGCAGTCTTGAGTTAACGCGAATGGCGCACTGGCCGACGCGTGGCGCTTCCCGGTGCGGGAGGCGGCGAAACAGGAAGAGTGGAAGCGAGCGGACGGGCGCAAGCCAGCCGGGCTGGAAAGCCGGGCACAGCATCCTGAGACGGCGCAAGCAATTGCAGCCCTCGGAGGCAGAGCGGGCGCCGCAATCGCAATCCTTCACTCTCCCCCTTGGCAACAGGGTCGCCAGCGGATCGCACCGGCAGGGGAGCCGGGCCCACCGGGCCTCCGGTAACGGACCAAAGTCCGCGGAGGAAGACCGAGGCCCAGGCTTCCGGTTTCCGCAAAGGCGGCGGAGATAGGCTCAACCACGCAGAGGACGGAGCACTGTTCCCGGCCCGGAGAGGCTGGCTGGCCTCTCCGGGCCACACTTGTCAGCAGGGAATTTTTCCTTTGGCAGTAGACGCTTAGAAAGCTTTCCACAGAGTGCCTCTTTCCGCATCGTCCAGCCGGCACTACCATCGGGAAAGTGAAGGAGCCGCCGGCGCCGCCGCGGTTGAGTCAGCAGAGCCATGGCCACCACCGATTACAGCCTCGAACGCGGAATGCCCTCGAGCCCCGAGGCGGAGCGCTCCATTCTGGGCGCGATTCTGCTGGACAACACGCTGCAGAACGAGGCGCTGTCGTCGCTGAAGTCCGAGCACTTCTTTCTGGACGCGCACCGCCGCATCTACCAGCGCATTGCCGACCTGAGCGAGAACAACCGGCCGATTGACATCGTCACCCTGACCGAAGAACTGCTGCGCTACAAGGAGCTGGAAGCGGTGGGCGGCGCGGCGTATCTGGCCTCGCTGACCGATGGCGTGCCGCGGCGCAGCTCGATTGAGCACTACGTCCGGATTGTGCGCGACAAGGCCATGCTGCGGAACCTGATCCACGCCGCCAACGGCGTCATCAGCCAGGCCTTGGAGCAGGCCTCGACGGCGGCCGAGGTGATTGACTCGGCCGAGAGCAGCATCTTCAACATCAGCGAGGAGCGCAGCGGCACCCAGCTGACCGACATCAAGACCATTGCGCAGGAGAGCTTCGAAGGCAACCTCGACAAGCTCTTCCAGCGCGGCGGACGCATCACCGGCGTTGAGACCCACTACCAGGATCTGGACGAGATGACCAGCGGGTTGCAGAAGAGCGACCTGGTCATCATCGCCGCCCGACCCTCGATGGGAAAAACCGCGCTGGCCATCAACATGGCGGAGAATGCCGCGATTCTGGGCGGCAAGAGCGTGGCGGTCTTCAGCCTGGAAATGTCAAAGGAAGCGCTGCTGAACCGCATGCTGTGCAGCCAGGCGCGGGTGGACGCTCACAAGATGCGCACCGGCTTTTTGGGCCGCGATGACATTGGCAAGCTGCGCGGAGCCTTGGACAAGCTGCTGCAGGCGCCCATTTTTATTGACGACACGCCGGGCATCAGCCTGACCGAGTTGCGCGCCAAGGCCCGTCGCAAGGCCGGCGACAAGACCGGGCTGGACATGATCGTGATTGACTATCTGCAGCTGATGAGCGCCAGTGCACCGGGTGGACGCCGTTACGAGAACCGCACGCAGGAGGTTTCGGCCATCTCCCGCGGACTGAAGGCGATTGCCAAGGAATTGAAGGTTCCGGTGGTGGCCTTGTCGCAGCTGAGCCGCGCTCCGGAGACTCGTGGCAAGGACACGGAGCCGAAGCTGAGCGATCTGCGTGAATCGGGCTCCATCGAGCAGGACGCCGATATCGTGATGTTCATCTACCGCCCGGAGTATTACGACCGCACCCGTCCGGAGCTGGAAGGCAAGGCCAAGATCATTGTGGCCAAGCAGCGCAACGGCCCCACGGACACCATCCAGTTGGCCTTCCGCAAGGAGAGCACGCGCTTTGAGACGCTGCTCCGTTCGGACTGGATTACAGATTAGAACTGAGGCCAGCAAGACTGGCTTTGCGCGGCTTTTCCACGCTTCTTGCCGCGAAGGTTTGCCCCATTCCCCGGGCCAGGCGCTATACTGAAATCAGTAAAGGTCTGATTCTCTTGTCATCCACACAGCAGAAATTTTCCGTGCATATGCGGCCGAACTGGGCAGAGGTATCGCTTGCCACGTTGGCCGAAAACTACAAAGTTGTCGCCCGCCACATCGGCCCGGGCGTGACGCCGTGCTGCGTGATTAAGTGCGACGCCTACGGCCATGGAGTGATTGAGAGCGCGCGCGCCCTGGAAGCCGCCGGTGCGACGTTCCTCGGCGTGACCAGCACGGAAGAGGGTATTGCCGTGCGTGAGGCCGGCGTGAAACTGCCCGTGCTGGTGATGACCGGCTTCTGGAGGGGCGAAGAACGGGCTCTGCTGGAGCATGGGCTGACCCCGGCGATTGCGACGCTCGAGCACATCGAACTGCTGGAGAAGGCCGCCGCCGCGCTTGGCATCGAGCATCGCATTCCGGTGCATTTGAAGGTGGATACCGGGATGGCGCGGCTGGGCGTGAGCCTGGAGGATTTGCCGAAGCTCGCGGCGCGCATCGCGGATTCGAAGTACATCGAGCTGGAAGGCGTGTTCAGCCACCTGGCGGAGTCCGAGGTGCTGGACTCGGCCTTTGTCGGCGAGCAGAGCAAGCTGTTTGCACGGGCGGTGGCCATACTGGCTGGAGCCGGGCTGCGTCCGCGTTACTGCCACCTGGCGAACACGGCGGCCACCGTGGCGAGGCCGGAGATTTGGAACGACATGGCGCGTCCCGGGCTGGCGCTGTATGGCTACAACCTGCAATGCGAGGGTCCGGGAGCGGAGAAGGCCGTGCTGCCGGTCAAACCGGTGCTGACCTGGAAGACCAGGATCATTGCGCTGCGCGACATTGCCGCGGGCACCAGCGTGGGCTACAGCCGCAACTGGCGTGCCTCGCGGCCGACGCGGCTGGCAGTCATCCCGGTGGGCTACGGCGATGGCTATCCGCGCTCGCTGAGCAAGGGCGGACGCGTGATTGTCGCCGACCACTATGCGCCGATTGCCGGCAACATCAGCATGGACCTGACGATGATTGACGTAACGGACATTCCCACGGCGCAGCTGGGTGACGAGGTGCTGCTGATTGGCCGCAGCGAGCACTGCCAGGTGGGCGCCGACGAGCTGGCGCGGCTGGCGGGAACGATCACGTATGAAATTCTGTGCGGGCTCTCGCCGAGGGTGCCGCGCATCTACGTCTAGCGGAAGGCGGCTACCAATCTGTGGGTTTTGTGATTGGATTGCCATTAGCATCGATCACAGGGTGTGAAAATTGGCTTGATCCAAGGTGACCCTGGATGTGCCTGATTTCCGATACCAGGGGTCGCAGGGTACCGGCTGGATTGCCGACTGGCGTAAGCAATGTAACTGGTAATCCAGCTTCCTCTCGGACGATCCGCAAAGGCTCGGCCAAGTCCGTGTCATTCGTGATCACTGCTGCATGCTCGAACGTACCTCTCAGAGCATCCCTAACTAGGTGAACTCCAAGATTGACATCTGAGCCCTTTTCTTCCGTTTTCACCACCCGTGCAAAATCGGGGTTCGGGGATGCTGGCACTACGCTATCCGGTCGTAATTGCACAGGTTGAACCAGAAACATCCATTTCTTCGTCACCTGGAAATTTCCCAAGTGAATATTCAGATTAGGTATTGTTTTGAGTGCTTTTAAGTACGCTACCTGATCGGCTGGAGCAGTTGGAGAACGCTGGCTGGAGACTCGCGCGGTGTAGTAATTGATTGCACTTATTGTGCAGGCTTTTGGAAGTGTGGCTTGGCATAACCGCATAAGATCAAGCCACTTATATTGTGTTCCCTGCAGCGCTCGATAGTAGAGGTTGAACCCATCTACGTAGACAATGGTTTTCATGTGGGAACGCCAATTGAAATTGCCCTAAATGCGAAAAGCTGCTGTACATGAGCACAGCAGCTTAACGAGCCTGCGGCAAGCCGCAGGTGAGCTGCATAAACATAGCCTTGCAAGCTGATTCATGTCAACTGGTTTGTGGACAGCGACCCTCCATTGATCACCCTAAGTGCCCCATTCAACATGAGATATCGGCCAGTGGCTGCGCGTGGCTCCACGCGGGTAAAGCCAGCTTGTTACACTCGTTGTAACGGCCATTATTATGATTCGCACTCGTTATGCACGCTGGATGAACGACTGGGAGTTCCGCCTGGAGACGCGCGACAGCAATCGCGTGGTGCGTCCCTTTGAGTGGGGACTGGACTGGGTTGCGGACTTTCCCGGCGCCGGGCAGCCGCCGGCCGCAGACGCTTCCAAGGAAGAGATCAAGCGCTATTTCTTTGCCTTGAACGATCACCTCATCGCCCACGGCGACGAGTTTTACAGCTACAAGACGCCCACCGACTTCCGCCTGGAGCAGCGCCAGATTCGCGTGCACGGCACGGGCAGCCATGCCAATCCGGAAGTGGATGACGCGCCCTACAAGGGAAAGTTCGGAACCTTCCTGCGCTTCACCTCGCCGGTGCGCTCGCCGTATCCGGAAAACGACGTGGTGAACGCGCGCTGGTTTCCCGCTCCGGCGGCCAAGGGCAAGCCGAAGCGCGTGATGATCATCATTCCGCAGTGGAATGGCGACGCCTTGAGCCACAACGCATTCGCGCGCCTCTTTCACATGTTCGGCGTCAGCACATTGCGGCTCAGCATGCCGTACCACGACATTCGCATGCCGGGCGAACTGCACCGCGCCGACTATTCAGTGAGCAGCAACATCGGGCGCACCATCCACGCCGCGCGGCAGGGAATCCTGGACATACGCTGTTGCCTGGACTGGCTGGAGCAGCAGGGCTACACCGAGTTCGGCGTGCTGGGCACGAGCCTGGGCTCCTGCTATGGGTTTATCGCCAGCGCGCACGACGAGCGGCTGCGGGTGAACATCTTCAACCACGCCTCCACTTATTTTGGCGACGTGGTGTGGACCGGGTACAGCACCCGGCACGTGCGGGCCGGCATTGAGCAGGAGCTGAACGGCGACGAACTGCGGCACGCGCTGGCCTCGGTGAGCCCGATGAACTATTTTGACAACTTTGAGCGCTGGCCGAAGCAGGTGCTGATGATTCACACGGCCTACGACCGGACGTTTCTGCCCGAGTTCAGCGAGCGTATCGCCAGCGAATTCCGCGCCCGGCGCATGGAGGCCGAGATTCGCAAACTCCCCTGCGGCCATTACACCCTGGGCGAATCGCCCTACAAGTACATGGACGGCTACCTGGTGACGCGCTTCGTGGCCAAGGCCTTCAACCGCGCCTACGCCCAGGGCAGCCCGGCCCCGGCCAGCGAACTACAGGCCACCAGCTAGGCAAAAGCGTTTTTCCTTTGGCCGCAGGCGCACGGTTTATTACAATAGTGCGTATGAAGCTTGCTCTCGGTGCCGATCATGCCGGATATCTGCTGAAGGACCGCATCCGCCAGTATGTGCTGGATCGCGGCCACGTCGTGGTGGACGAAGGCACCAACACGTCGGATTCGGTGGACTACCCGGACTTTGCCCAGCGCGTTGGGGAAGACGTCAGCGCCGGGAGGGCCGAGCGCGGCATCCTGGTCTGCGGATCGGGCATCGGGATGGCGATTGCCGCCAACAAGGTTCCGGGGATTCGGGCGGCCAACATCAGCAGCGCGTATGAAGCGCAAATGTCCCGTGAGCACAACGACCTGAACGTGCTGACCCTGGGCGCGCGCATTCTGGATGAAGCCGACGCCATGCACATTGTGCAGATCTGGCTGGACACGCCGTTCTCCGGCGGTCGCCACACCGGGCGCATCACCAAGATTCAAGAGATCGAAAAGACCCGTCCCTAAGGTTAGTGGGACTCCTCGGCGCGGTTTCTGGCCTGCAATGTCGCCAGGACTTCGTCCAATCCAGCCTGCTTGCTGACGGTCGGGCTCCAGCCAAGAAGGTTGGCGGCCTTGGTAATGTCAGCCACAAAGTAGCGCTGATCTTCCGCCCGCCAGGGCAGGTGGCGCACGTTCAGACGAACCTTCAATCGCACACTCAACTCATCCAGAAGCTCAGCCACGGACATGCTGTTGGCCACGCCGCCGCCGATGTTGAAGGCCTGTCCGGAGACCTGCTGAATCTTCTTATGGGCCATCAGGTAGCAGCGGATGGCGTCGGTTACGTGCAGCAGGTCGCGCACCTGTTTGCCGTCACCGTTGACGGTGAACTCGTGACTGGAGCCCTGAAGGGTTGCGAGGGCCTGCTGGCAGAACCAGCCGATCCACCCCTGGTCGAAGGTGGAGAACTGGCGGCCGCCGTAGATGGTCGAATGGCGAAAGACGACGGTGCGCAGGGCAAAGCTCCGCGCATACTCCAGCACATACTGGTCGGCCGCGCCCTTGGAGCAGCCATAAGGGGTGCGGAAGTCGAGTGGGGCAGCCTCGTCCACGCCGGCGCTGTTGGCGGTGGGAGTGTACCGTGTGGGCGCCTCCACGAGTTCGAGGCCGTTGAGTTCTCCGTACACCTTGTTGCTGGAGGCGTAGACGACGGTCGCCTCCGGGGCAGAGGCGCGCACGGTGTCGAGGATGTTCATGGTGCCGACGACGTTGGTGTCGAAGTCCTTGCGCGGCTCACGCAAGGAGGTGGTCATGGCCACCTGGCCGGCGAGATGAAAGACGCAGCCGATCTTCCTTTTATGGAAGGCCTGGGCCACCTGCGAGAGATCACGGGTGTCGCCCTGCAAAAACTCCACGGGGCCGAGCGAGCGCAGCCACGCGAGGTTTTGCTCACCGCCAATGCGGGAAAGATTGTCGAAGACCAGCACCTGTTCACCACGGCGCAGAAGTTCGGCGGCGATGTTGCTGCCGACAAAGCCGCAGCCTCCGGTCACTATATAGACCATCAATTGACCTCCCGGCCGGCTTCGGCCAGAACCCGGCGGCGGAATGCATAGAGCCGGCGAATGGACTTCACGTAGCTGATGGCAAACAGCAACAGATTGCGCTTGCTCTTGCCGCTCTTGCGCTTTTCAAACGTGACCGGAACCTCCAGGTAGGAGGACTTGCAACGGCCGAAGACCAAAGCTATCAGAATCTCCTCGACGAGCTCAAAATTATCCGACACCAGCGTCAGCGAGCGCACCTGCGCGCCGCGATAAAGGCGGAAGCTGTTGGTCACGTCGCGAATGGGAAGGCGGAAGACCAGTCGGTAAACCAGGTTGACGGCAAAACTCATCAGGATGAGGATGGCGGAGTTTTCCGTATTTCCACCGGGCGAATAACGCGAGCCGATGACGATCTCCGCATCGTTCCGGCGCTGCCACAGGCGCGGAACATCGGCGGGGCGATGCGAGCCGTCGGCATCCATGACGAGGACGAACGCCCCGAGACTTTCTCGGAAGCCGGTGCGGATGGCGTCTCCGTAACTGTTGCCGCCGGTGCGGAAGACATGGCGCACGCCGAAGCGGCGGCAGACCCCGGCGGTGTCATCCACTGCGCGCTCGGCGTCCACGACGACGACCTCCCAGGGGACGCCGAGAGACTGGAGTTGCAGGATCAGCGACGGCAGAAGGTTACCGAGCGTCTGCTCCTCCTTGTAGGCGGGGAGTACGACGCTGAGCTCACATTCCTGCGCGGTCGAATTCACGGTTGGGCTCCGAAAGAGGAAGGCTGGGTGCGACTTCTTTTGCTAACTGCCATACAGCGTACGCCAGATTGGTGGAGGGCTTCCATCCCAGTTCGCGGCCCGCGCGAGTGATGTCGGCCACCAGCCATGAGGGTTCGAAGGCCGGCAGGGGACTGTCACCGAAGCGCAAATCTACCTTGAGGTTCAGCTCACGGCAGACGCGCTCCACCGTGTCGCGGATGGAGTCGGCGCGGCCGCTGCCGATGTTGAAGACCTCCGCCTGGGACGCGGGCTGGCGCTGCACACTGGCCAACACGGCACTGGCGACATCCTGCACGGCGCAGAAGTCGCGAATCTGATCTCCGCGGGTGAGAGAAAAAGGCCGCCCCTGTACGGCCGCGCGCAGAAGTCCGGGGAAGAGGCGCTCGCTGCCATCCTGGATTCCGGTGAAGGCAAAGGGACGCAGAATGGTGAGAGTTCTTTCGAACTCGGCGGCGGCGGAGAGCAGAAGAGAGTCGGCGGCGGCCTTGCCTGCGCCATAAGGATGAAGGGTGCCGACCGGATCGTCTTCGCGCAGCGGGCGCGGCTGCACCTGGTAGACCAGTCCGGTGCTGATGTAGAGGAAATGGGCCGCGCGGGGAAGCGCGCAATAGGCTTTGAAGAGGGCGATGGTTCCGGTCACGTTGAAGCCGAACATCTCAAACCACTCGGAGCGCGGAGGACGCACGCCGCTGGCGGCACAGTGCACGATGACATCCGGGTTGATCTGCTGCACCAGACGATCGGTCGCCGGTTCATCCGTCAAGTCATGGACGATGAATTCAACTCCCGGTCCCAGCTGGTCGAGGAAAGGCATGACTCGGCGCACGGGGGCGAAGACCTGGAAGCCCGGTGTGGCTACAAACTGGCGGATGGCACTGAAGCCGAGGGTGCCGGAGCCGCCGGTGATCAAAAGTTTTCGAGGCGTCATCGTATCGCTGTCCCAGCCGGGGAGTGGGTGAAGGCAACGGCAGCCCAGAAAAACGCACTACCCGGAATCCACGAGTTCAGTCTTGATTTGTTTGCATTGTATCGTGGCGGCCGCGGAGGAGAACTGCAAACACGCGCGCCGCGCCGGAAAAGCCGCAGCCGTCACCTGCCGGACGAGGCTGCTCCACGCGATACAATGCAAGCGGACCACAGTTATCAAGGAGACTCCAGCCAGCATGATGCATACGCAGAGGCGCGCCGCACTTCGCTGGAGCCGGGGCTCCGCCCTGCGCGTTGCCGTGGTCTCCCTGCTGGTGGCCGCCGCCGCTCTGCGCTACCGGGCGTTCCTGATGCCGATGGCGCGGCTGGAATCCATTCAGGCCACGGAATATGTCTTCGTCCTGTTTGCCACCCTGGCCATCACCGCCATTTATGCAGGTTTTGGAGAACGATTGCGCCCGGAGAGGCTGCTCAATGGACGCGGGCTGATCTTTGTGGCGGCGCCGCTGGTGAGCTTGACCGTCTATCACCAGGGCATGCATCAGTTCGGCGGCTTTGACGAAGGACTGGTGGCGCACGCGGCCGCATTCTACCGGCTGGGAATGCGGCCCTATGCGGACTTTCTGTGCGCGGTGCCGCCGTTCTTCATGGCCGGAATTCGCGCCGATGTGCTGCTGAGCGGGCTGCGCTGGGGACATCTGCAACTGCTCTCCGCGGGCTTTGCCGGAGTGACCACCCTGTGGCTCTACGGGCTGCTGCGGGCACTGCGGCTGCCGCGGTACTGGGCACTGCTGCTCGCGCTGATGGTGGAGCTTTGCGTCATGGTGAGCGCTCCCTTCTGGTGGTACAACAACACCAGCATTGTGGCCGCCACGCTGGTGTTTCTCTCTGTGCTGGTATGCCTGGAGAGACTGGAGCTGACCACTGCGTGGTTGAGCCTGGCCGTTGCCATTGGCCTGGTGCTGGCGGCCAAGCCCAACACTCTGCCCGTGCTTGGCCTGCTGGTGTTGTTCTTCTGGAGGCCAGTAGGCGGGCAACGGCTGCGGGCCGGGCTGGCGGTGGGCTTTGGCGTGGTGCTGGCGGCCGGAATCGGCCACTTTGCGCAGATGCCGTTGCGGCCGATGCTTGCCTCCTACGCGGAGGTCGCCGCCTTGCGTGGCAACATCTTCAGCCTGGTTCCGCTGCACCAGATGGAGTGGCCGGAGGAGGATCTGCAGATCATCCTGCTGGGCATGTGCGCCGTGGGTTTTGCCGCCGCGCTCTTTGGCACGCTAATCCGCCGGCCGCGCGACCTGCGTGGCGATGCCGCCTGCGCCATCGCCGGCGTGGCGTCGTTGCTGATGGGCGCCACCAACGGGGAGTGGAAGCATACCGACCTCAGTCTGCTGCTGCTGGCCGTGCTGCTGCTGCGCCTGCGTCCATGGGAGGCGGAACCTGCGGACGGATTCCACGTGCGCAGTTCGTGGCGGGTGGGATGGCTGGCCGCGTTCCTGGTGATGGGCGTCTACTTCTCGGCGCTGCATCTGCGCATCTGGGGAATCGGGGAGCGGATGTTCTTTGAGCCGTTGCCGACGCACACCGTGCAGGGTGGCTTCTTCGATGGCCTGGAGGCCGGGCCGAGACTCGTGCGCGTGCAGGCCGAGGTGCGCCAGGTGCTGGACGCCAATCCCGGCGCGCGCGTCTTTTTTGGCCCACGCATGGAGTTTGAATACGCCGTGATGGAGAGGCCTCCGCTGCGGGGGATGCCGCTGGTGTGGGATTCGCACAACATGTTTTCTCCCCAACGCCTGCCCGAACTGTTGCAGCGCATCCAGCAATACGATCCCGACGTGATGATCTTTCTGAAGAAAGACTTCACGCGCATGGGAGTGGTCAGCTACTACATTCAACGCACGGCCACCTACCGCCGCGATGAGAGCAATCCCGAGATTACGGTGTTTGTGCGCGACCGCACGGTGCCGGTCTCTCCCATTCGCCTGCCGCATTGATAGAAAAACCCGGAGCCGTGGCCCCGGGGCGAGGGTGAAACCTGGCGGGCTTACTGCGTCCAGTCGTCGGTGGCGGTAATCTTGCCGGCCTCGGTGTTTTCAATATCAATCTTCTGGAAGCTGAAGCTGATGTCTTCGAGCTCGGCATCCTGCGGCGCGACTCCCGCGGAGGGAGCGATGCCGACGTACTGGAAGTCGCGGGCCACGCTGGCGTTGGTCAGCCGGATGGTCTGGAAGGCCGTGAGGCGTCCCGAGGCGTCGGGCTTGAAGAACTCGATGACCACCGTGCGCAGCACTTCGTTGCTGACCAGCGCCTGGTAGAACTGCACCGAACTGGGGCTCCATGCCTTGGTGATGGTGACCAGGCTGTGCTGGGTTTTGCCGCTGGCCTGGCCGGTGGTGGCGTTGCGCGGCGATGTGACGGAGTATTCGTAGCGCAGCACGCTGATGCCGCCGGCTCCGAGGCGGGAGTTGACGTCGCCTTTGAAGCTGCCTTGCTTGGCTCCGGTGACGGTGATGCGAATGGTGGTGGCCGCCGTGGCGCTGAGCGAAGCGGCAAGCAGCAGGCAGAGCAGGGCCACATGGCGAAGCAGTCTGGTCTTCATCCTCGTTCTCCTTGGTATGGATGGTGAAAACGGTCCCCACGACCGAGAGTGGAGGAAGCTTACCCTAAAGGCGGAAGCGTGGGTACCGTGTTCCGGTAAATTTGCAGGAAATTCGGGCGCGCTCCATTGGCATTGAAGACCGCCCGCCCGGGGCGTAGTCTTTTGCCCTGAGCCCGCGGATGCCATCCGGCGACGCAGGCTGACCCCGTGTGTAAGGTTCCCAACGATGAGACGGCTTCTATTTATGTTTACCCTTGCTTTGCTGATGAGTGCGCCGATGTTGGCGCAGACCGCTCCATGCCAGCCCGCGCCGCAATCGGCCTGGGAGGTGGAGCACGAGCGGCTGCTGCACACGGACTGGGCCGAGCTGGGACACTTCAGCCAGGCCAACGCAAAGTTGCCGGCACCGGCGCCAGGTGAGCGCCGCGTCGTCTTCATGGGCGATTCCATCACCGAGGGATGGCGCGCCACGGCGAGGCCGGTAGGTCCTGAGATGGGCGCGTTCTTTGCCGGGCGGCCCTACATCAACCGCGGCATCAGCGGGCAGACCACGGCGCAGATGCTGGTGCGATTCCGTCCCGATGTGATTGCCCTGCAGCCCAGGGCCGTGGTGCTGCTGGCCGGAACCAACGACATTGCGGGCAACACGGGCGAGGTGACGCTGGAGACCATTGAAGACAACGTGGCCACCATGGCCGAGCTGGCGCGGGCGCATCACATCCGAGTGGTGCTGGTGAGCGTGCTGCCCGCCGCGGAGTATGGATGGCGTCCCGGTCGGCAGCCGGCTCCCAAGATACTTGCCCTGAACCGCTGGCTGAAGGACTATGCCGATGCCAACGGGCACATCTACGTTGACCTGCATACGGCAATGGCGACGCCGGAGGGCGGAATGCGGCGCGAGTTGAGCGAGGATGGCGTGCATCCCAACCACGAGGGCTACGCGCTGATGGAGCGGCTGCTGCGTCCGGTGGTGGAGCGGGCGGTGCGCTAGGCGGGCGGCGCCGGCCGACGACGAACAGGCCGCCTGCGCGAACGGCGCGATTCGCGGCGGGGCACCGATCAGGATATTTTCATTCCGCCCGATGGCATGGGTTATCCGCCCTGCACGGCGACTGCGTCCAGGTGCACGTCCAGCGCGCCTCCAAAGGTGACGGAACGCGCCTGGAGGGCCGCGTCGTACTGGTTGCGGAAGCCGACGTTTAGAAGACGGTGGTCGGACAGTTTCATTGCGGCCCGCACCACAACAGTGTTACGCCCTTTGACCCGCGCATCCCGTTCGAGATTGTTATTCCACCCGGACAAGAGTCTCCGCCTCCCCCGAGTCGCGACCGCCAATTCTGGGAGCTCCGCCGGAGCGTGGCTGGATGCCGCCGCACATATCCCCGCCCGCCGCCTCGACGGCATGATTGTGGATGTCGAGATCACGCGCTACCCCGCTCCCGCCGCCCCGCTCCGCGCGGGCGTTCATCGAGATTCTGGGCCGCCGTGAGGAAGTCTTCGGCGTGGAGGTGGAGGGCGCGATTCGCAAATTCCACCTCCCGCATCGTTTCCTGGCCGAGGCGCTGGCCAGAGGCCGGCGCGGCGCCGCAGTTCATCTCCGAGCCCGACCGCGAAGCCCGCCGCGACTTCCGCGGCCTGCCCATCGTTACCATCGACGGCCTCTACGCCGCGCACCGCCCGGGTGAGCTTTCCGGCGGCCAGCAGCAGCGGGTGGCCATCGCCCGCGCGCTGGCTCGCCGGCCGGGCCTGCTGATCGCGGACGAGCCAACCAGCCAGCTCGACCTGGAGACCGGCAGGCAGATCATGGAGCTGCTGCTCAGCCTGGTGCGTTCGGAGGGGATCACCGCCCTGGTCGCCACCCACGACGAGGCGCTGATCGACCTGGCC